>NZ_NFIQ01000002.1 GCF_002159455.1 Flavonifractor sp. An306 | reverse complement strand
AAGCTGCTGTGGCAGGGGGACAAGTCCCTGGTGGGCCAGGTGGACAGGCAGAACCTGACCGTCCACCGGTGGTTTGCCAACAAGGCCTGTCCCGGGGACCATCTGTACAGCCGTATGGGGGACATCGCCAAGCAGGTCAATGCAAAATTGGAAGGTGATACAATGAACGGAGAGGAAATCTACAAGGAGCTGACGGCCTATACCGCATCCCTCCCTCTGCCCGGCTGGGCGAAGAAGGAGCTGGAGGAAGCGGTGGCCATGGGCATTACCGACGGCACCGACCCCATGGGTTTGATCCCCCGCTATCAGGCGGCGATCATGGCCAAGCGGGCGGTCCAGAAAGGAAAGGTGAGCACATGATCAACTGGAAGGTGCGCTTTGCCAACAAGGCGTTTTGGCTGTCTCTAATCCCCGCTGTGCTGCTGCTGGTCCAGGTGGTGGCTGCGGTGTTTGGGTACACCCTGGAGCTGGGCGACCTGGGCAACAGGCTGCTGGCGGTGGTTAACGCCCTCTTTGCGGTACTGGCCATCCTGGGCGTGGTGGCCGATCCTACCACCAAGGGCATGAGCGACAGCACCCAGGCCCTTACTTACGACAAACCCAAGGAGAGCTGATCCATGCCTGACAATGATTGTCCCATCAACGGCATCAATTGCGTGTCCATCACCCGGGTGGAGGCCTTGGAGCGGGCTCTGGAGAGCGAAAAAGAAGCCCGCTCCCGGGCCCATGAGAAGATCTATGACCGGCTGGGAGAGCTGGAGCGGGGCATGGCCACCGTCACCACCCAGTACACCAACATTGCCTCCCAGCTGGCCACCATCTCAGCAGACCTGAACGCCATCAAGGAGAAGCCTGGCAAGCGGTGGGAGGCGGTGGTGGCCGCTCTTCTCACCGGCGTGGTGGGGTATCTGCTGGCCCGGTTTGGAGTGGGGTAAAGGCTTAAAGCTTTACCACCACCATTTACACCACTCAACAAACGGGAAGTAGCTTGATTTTACCTAAATAAAGGGAAGCGACCTGCAAAAAGAAACCGCTGGATTCCTTGTATCCCAAGGAATCCAGCGGTTTTTGGTTTGGAGCAGGTAAAGGGAATCGAACCCTCATATTCAGCTTGGGAAACATATAGGCTAAATCTTCTATACAATTCGCATAATTAAAAAATGTTGTATTTTCAGTGTATATAAGTCTATACTGAAAATCACTATTTTAATTCGCATTAACTATTTTATACTTTTTTTCACTCATTTAGCGTTCCAATAGTGTTCCACTTCCGTTGACTTTCCATCCCCACCGAGGTACAATAGGGGCAAGGAAAAGAGGTGCATGACATGGAGCGCAGGAAGAAGGGCAGCGGCCAGATCACCTATGTGGACGAGCCGAGCAGGAAGTCGAAATGGAAGGCCACCGTCCTGGACAGCCGGGGCAAGCAGAAAACCCGCTACTTTAAGACAGAGAAAGAGGCCAAGGCGTTTTTGCGCGATGTGAACGCGGACGCCAACAAATTAAAGGCCCTGATGGAGAGCGGCGTCACCTTCGCGGCCTTCTCCCAGGTGTTCCTTGAGGAAAAGCAAAAAAGCAATCTGAAAGTCACCGCCTATGAAACCCTGCGGCAGAACGTGGAGCGCGTCAACGGCTACCTGGGAAAAGTCATGCTGCGGGACATTGACAGTGACATGGTGCAGCAGATGATCTTTGACCTGGCGAAAGAGGGCTACTCGGAAAGCGTCATGAGCAAGTCCAAAATCGCCGTGAACAGCATTTTGAAAATGGCCGCATCCAAGCACTTTTTAGAGATGGTGCCTGTTCTGGATATTACCATACCCACGCAGAAAAAACAAGACACGGAGAAACTGGCGAAGAACAACTGGCTAAAGGATGCGGAGATCGCGGCCTATGAGACGGAGTGCAGACGCACCTATGTCCCCCAGAAGTACACCAAATACGCCGGGGAGACGCTGATGGTACACCCTGCCGGTTACAAACTGCTGTTCATCCTCCACACCGGCTTACGGCTGGGGGAGGCCCTGGCCCTCACCTGGGCGGACTACGACGAGTACAGTAAGACGGTCATCATCGACAAGAACGTGGTCTACACCAAGGACGGCAAGGTGACGCAGACCCCCAAAACCGAAGCGGGAGAGCGTGTCATCATTCTCAACCGGCAGGCGGCGGACGATCTGAAAATGCTCCGCGAACAGTTTGAGGAGCAGTCCGCCCTGATCGAACAGCGCAAAAAAGAGGCGCTGCGGCAGGCCGAACTGCAATTCTCCGGCACAGAGCAGAAGATCGCGAAGCAGAAAGTCCGGGAGCAATATTCCGCCATCGAGCGGGAACACAAGTATATCTGCAGCTCGTCCACCTTCCCTTATGGGAGCAGCGGCCACAGCAGCACCAAACAGACCCACGACAAGATCTGCAAGGCCATCGGCCTGTCCCACAAAGTCACCGTCCACGGCCTGCGCCACACCTATGTGACGCACTACTACATCAAGCACAAGAACGATCCCGATTTTGACCTCGCCACATTTTCCAAGTCCATCGGCCATTCCAGCATCCGCACCACCATGGAGATCTACGCCCACCTGGATATGACCCAAAACCGCTATGTCCCCCGCTCGGTGGATGACCTGAAGGAGTTTTGACTATCTTCTGGCTGAAACGGGGTAATTTCAAGCGTTGCTCCGGGGCATAATTTATATGGTTGCAATCAGCGAGATTTTGTGGTAGACTGAATCAACAAAGTGAATAGCAGACAGATACGATGAGAAACTTGTGTAACGCAGGTGCTCTTTATCATAAGCCGGTGAGAATCCGGCGCAAGGGGCCGTGTTCGTTGAAAAATGTCAGCCGGCCGTGATCGTACATTAGGGAGCACTTCTTGGGAGTCGTAGGCTGTTTTGTATCCATGCGGTCTTTCCAAGTAGGGAAGGCCGCTTTTTTATACTAAAAACAATTTAACTTTTTGTGGCCGTTCCGGAGAATCCGGGCGGCTGAACAAGGGAACCGGGTGAGAATCCCGGACGGTAACCGCCGCTGTATGCGTGATGTCCGCTGCTCGTCAACGAAAGTTCGCCATTGGGGACGTGCCCTGAGAAGGCAGAGCAGACCGGCGAAGGCAGGGAAACCTGCCCCAAGCGCAAGTCAGAAGACCTACAAAAAGTGACAAACCAGGTGCGGGACGCCGCACTTGGCATTTGTTGCGCAGGAAGAACGGCTGCGGATCCTGAGATCCGCAGCCGTTTTTTTAGGGGGGACAGGAATGATGGGAGATAACAACAAGAATCAACTGCAGGAACAGAAAAAAATGATTCTCAACATGATAGCGGAAGGTTCCAAGTCCCATGGGGAGGTCTTTGATAAAGACGACTCTCGCTACTCTGTTGACACAGAGGAAGGTGCGCAGATCTACGCATCTTTTTCCGATGAGGAGCTGTTGGACCTTCTGCGGGAAAGCGCCCAGCGACTGGGGTATTCGCCCTCTCAGGGAGAGGTGCACTGGATTCTGCGGACATATCTCAAAACTCGTTTCAAAAATTGGCCGGGGGCATTGCGTGCTGCAGGGCTGAGTCGTTCGGCAGGCCGGGGCGGGATGTTCCTAGAACAGACGGCGCAGAAGAACGAGGAATATCAGCACATGCTCGATCAGGTGCGGAGCATGGCGGAACAACTGGGCCGAATCCCGCACCCGTCCGAACTGCCTGAGATATGTCGGAAACTGAAAAAACGCTATCGGACCTGGGGCGAGGTTTTAGCTGCTGCCGGAGTGGAGGAAGCGATGGCGGTCCATCTGCAGAAAGAAGAAAATCTGAAGGATGATGAACTGCGTATGCTCCAAGAATTGAGAGCCCTTGCGAAAAGGTTGAACCGCTCGCCTCTTCGGAGTGAAATGGAGCAAGTTCTGCGAGAGTCCCTGCTCCGGCGGTTCGGATCCTGGCGGAATGTCCTTTATCAGATAGATCTGGAACCAGTTCAGCGCATCACGCCCTTTGTGAACGCGCCGCTGCAAAGGGGAAAAGGGCACAAGAGAGCAGCACATCGGCAGGAGTTATACGATTGCCACTACCGGCTGCTGAAGTTAGATCCGCAGACGGCGGAGGATCTGGAACTGGTGCGAAAACTGATGCAGCAGTTGGGCCGACCGCCTAACCGGCAAGAAGTACCGCCAGAGATCCGAAAGCGGCTGCAAAAGGCTTGCGGCTCCTGGTCAAATGCCCTATTTCAACTGGGGTTGCAGGAAAATCCCTGATTTTCCAGGCGCTACTGACTTATTTTTTGGCGAGGTATTCAGATGAAACGGAAATTAGGTATTCGGATCGCCCACATCCTGCTGGTGCTGCTGGGTGTCAGTTTCCTCAGTTTTTTGCTGATGCATATTTCGCCCGGTGATCCGGTCCGGGCCATGTACGCTGTCAGCGGAAGCATCCCCTCGGAAGAGATCCTGGAGCAGACTCGGGAGGAACTGGGACTCAATGACCCCTTTTTTGTCCAGTACGGACGCTGGGTTTCCAACTGCCTACGAGGGGACTTTGGCACATCCTACTCGAAGGGTGAGGCAGTTTCAGTGCTTTTGTCAGAGCGTGTCCTGCCCACGATCCAGTTGGCGCTGCTGTCGCTGGTGATCATGGTCGTTTTGGCGGTGCCTATCGGCGTGTGTTCCGCCCTCCGTCAGAACACCATACTGGACTATATCCTGCGAGGCACCACATTTATCAGCATTTCCATGCCAAATTTCTGGGTGGGATTGCTGCTGCTCTATGTGGTAGCCATGAAACTGGGATGGCTTCCGGTGGTGTCCAACCAAATGAACTTCCAGCGGCTGATCCTGCCCGCTGTGACGCTTGCCATTGCCATGGCGGGCAAATACGCCCGACAGGTTCGGGCGGCTATTTTGGAGGAACTGCGTCAGGACTATGTGGCAGGCGCTAGGGCCCGGGGGCTATCGGAACGATGCGTGCTCTGGTGCCACGTGCTTCCAAACGCTGTTTTGCCCCTCATCACCATGCTGGGGCTGTCTTTGGGCTCTCTGCTGGGCGGCACCGCCGTGGTGGAAGTGATCTTCTCCTATCCGGCGCTGGGCAGCCTGGCGATCTCCGCCATTACCTCCAGAGACTATCCGCTGATCCAGGGCTATGTACTGTGGATTGCTCTGATCTATATGGCGGTCAATCTGGTGGTGGATCTCTCTTATAACCGGCTGGATCCCCGGCTGAGAAAGGAGTTGCAGGCATGACCGCTGCGAAAAAGCGTTTTTTGGTGTTTGGTCTGATGGCCCTGGCCATTCTTTTGGTGGCCATTCTGGCCCCTGTCATTGCCACCCATGATCCCAACAGCTCCGTTCTGGCGGATGCGGTGCAGCCCCCCAGCGGGGAACACTGGTTTGGTACGGATAAAATGGGGCGGGATCTGTTCTCCCGTGTCATTTATGGTACCAGAACCTCCATTTTATCCACCATGGTGCTGGTGCTCAGCATTCTGCTTTTGGGCGGCGCCCTGGGCATCGTGGCCGGTTATGTCGGCGGCATAGTGGAAACCATCATCATGCGCGTTGCCGACATGATGGTCTCCTTTCCCGGTATGGCTCTTGCCATTGCCCTGGCCGGTATGTTGGGGGGCAGTATGACCAGCGCCATCCTGGCCATTATGGCGGTAAGCTGGACGAAATATGCCCGTCTGGCCCGCAGCTTGGTGCTGAAGGTCAAGCACCAGGACTATGTGCTGGCCGCTCGGATCTCCGGGACCCGGGAGCGGGACATCCTGCTGCGCTATATGGTGCCGTCGGCCCTCCCCACACTGGTCATTACCGCTGCCACCGATGTTGGAGGGATGATGCTGGAGTTGGCCGGCTTCTCCTTCTTAGGCCTGGGCGCTCAATCCACCTCTATCGAGTGGGGGTACATGCTCAATGAGGGACGGGCCTACATGGAATCGGCGCCGTGGCTGATGGTGTTTCCTGGGCTTGCCATCTTTCTGACGGTGGTGATCTTCAATCTGCTGGGAGACAGCCTGCGAGATATTCTGGACCCCAGAGAGAATGAGGCGCAGCCCCATTCAAAATCAAAGAAAAGAGGAGACAAAATGAAGCGTTTGAAACATGCACACACAAAGGTTGCCGCCCTTCTGGCTGGGGCGATGCTGCTCTCCGGCGTGCTCTCTGGCTGCGGCGGACTGCCTTCTTCCAATGGAGAAGAGCCGACCCACCTGAATTTTGGCTGTTACAGTTATTCCGACTCTCTGGACCCCATCACCACGGTGAATTCCAGCTGGGCGGGAATGCGGTACGGCATCCTGGAGTGCCTGTTCCGATTTGACAGCCAGGTGGTAGCTCAGCCCTGGCTCTGCGACACCTATGAACACTCGGATGACTACACCACATGGACTCTGCATATTCGTGAGGGCGTCCAGTTCTCCAACGGAAATCCTGTGACCCCCTCCGCCGTTCAGGCTGCATTTGAGCGGCTGTACGCTGAGACAGACGCCGACCGGGGCGGCACCGGCAACTCCAATCCGGAAATCTACCTGCCTGAGCCTGCTCTAACGGCGGATGATGAAGCGGGTACCCTGACCGTGGTCTGCCAGCGTCCCACGGGAAATCTGCCCGGTATTCTGGCCTACCCCTATTTCTCGGTGATCGATGTGTCGGTGGTGGAGCAGAGCATCGTCAGCACCGGCCCCTATAAGCTGGACAGCATGCAGGCCGGTGTAGGCGCTGAGCTATCCCGTAACGAGTATTACTGGAACGGAGAAGTTCCCTACGATACCGTTTCTATTCTTTTCATCGAGGACAGCTCTACCAAAGCCATGGCCCTCCAGAGCGGGGATGTAGATTTGGTAGAAAACATCACCACCGCCAGTGATCTGGAGAAGCTGGAAGCGGACAACCGCTTTTATGTCTCCACCGCCGCAGGCGTCCGCACCGGCAATTCTTATATGAACTTCAACGGCCCTCTGGGCAATGCTGCCCTGCGGCAGGCAATTCTTATGGCCCTCGATCATGAGACCATGTGCAATGTAACAGTGGCAGGTATGTATACTCCGGGCTTTGCAGCGCTGCCGTCCTCTTTGGCCTACAACTACGATCAGCTTACCAATCCTTATCCCTACGATGTTGAGAAAGCCAAAGAGACTTTAGATGAGGCTGGGATTGTGGACACCGATGGGGACGGCATCCGGGAGCTGGACGGTGAGAACATCGATCTGGTTTATCTGGCCTATACCAGCCGCAATCTCAACGATTTTGCCCAGGCCATTGCCCTCCAGCTGGAGGAGATCGGCATCGGCGTCACGCTGAATGTCAGCGACTATGACACCATCACCGCACTCCAGAACGCTGGAGAGTTCGATCTGGTTACCGCCAACACCACCACTGTGGGAACCGGCGATCCCCAGGATTTCCTCAGCTACTGGTATTCCGGCAATTCGGGAAGTTATGGCTACTACCATAACGAGCAATATGACGCCTGCTTTGAGGAGTTGGAGGTGACCACCGACCAGGACCGGAGACTGGAACTGATCACCCAGATGCAGCAGATCCTCATCGACGATGCGGCCACCATCATCCATGGCTATTATAATAGCCGGATGATCAGCTGGGTGGATCGGGTCACCGGCGCGGAGATCGCCACCATCGACTACTATTGGCTCACCAGTGAGATCGCGCCTGTGGTGGAGGAAAGCGGCGATGCTTGAGATCAATCAGCTGACGGTTGCCTATGACGAACGCCCTGTTTTGCGGGACTTTTCCCTCCGCATGAAGGAGGGGGAAATCACAGCCTTGGTTGGTGAGAGCGGCAGCGGCAAAACCACCGCTATCCGCTCCATTCTGGGGCTTTTGCCGCCAGGGGGTGCCGTGACCGCAGGAACGATCTCTTTTGAAGGCCAGCGGCTGCAAGGGCTTTCGCCGAAGGACTGGGGTTTCCTGCGGGGCAAAAAAATCTCCATGATTTTTCAGGATTCCGGTGCTATGCTCAACCCCATCCATACCATAGGCTCCCAGTTCCGGGAATATATCCGCACCCACAGTGACCTGTCCAAAAAGGAGGCGGGGGCGCTGAGCAAGGAAATGCTGGAACGCATGGGGCTTTCTGACCCGGAGAGCATATTGGGCGGCTATCCCTTTCAACTCAGCGGAGGCCAGCGCCAGCGTGTGGGCATTGCCATGGCTATGACTTTCCAGCCCAAACTTCTGCTGGCAGACGAACCCACCAGCGCCCTGGACGTAACCACCCAGGCACAGATTGTCCGGCAGATGCTGGAGCTGCGGGACACCTATGGCACGGCCATTCTTCTGGTGACCCATAATTTGGCGGTGGCCGCCTACATGGCCAGCCGCATCCTGGTCATGCGAAACGGCAGCACTGTGGAACAAGGTGACCGGGAGAGCCTTCTGCAAAGTCAGGAGCCATACACCTGCCAACTGCTCCAGGCAGTTCCGGATCTGGGAGGAAAACGCTATGTCTGAATGTATTTTGGAGGGGCGGGGGCTTACCCGCCGCTACCGGCGATCAGATGGGAGAACCCTAACGGCCTGCCAGCAGATCGATCTGAGTCTTTATTCTGGGGAGACGCTGGGAATCGTGGGGGAAAGCGGCTGTGGGAAAAGCACACTGCTGCGGATGTTGGCCCAGTTAGAGCGGCCTGATGAGGGATATCTCTTGTTTCAGGGGGAAGATGTGACTCGCTGGAAGGGCGAAAACCTGCGCCGGCACCGCAGACATATCCAGATGGTCTTTCAGGATCCCGCGGCCGCCTTTTTCCCACGCATGCGGGTGTGGGATGCCGTGACGGAGCCGCTGCGCAACTTCTCCCCCTGCTCCAGAGAGGAGTTGCGGGAAAAAGCCAGGCAGTTATTGGAAATGGTGGAACTCCCACAGGAGTTTCTGGATCGGTATCCCCACTCCATGAGTGGGGGTCAGCGCCAACGGCTTGGGATTGCCCGCGCCTTGGCGCTGGAACCCGAGGTGCTTTTGTGTGACGAGGCTACCTCTGCCTTGGATGTCTCCACCCAGGACCAGTTGGTGGAGCTGCTTGTGGCTCTCCAGCGGCAGCGGGAACTTGCCATCCTGTTTGTCTGCCACGATCTGGCCCTGGTCCAGTCCCTTTCTCACCGGATCATGGTGATGTATCTCGGCGTAGTGGTGGAGTCGCTCCCCAGCAGCCGTCTTGCCGAAGATGCGCTCCACCCTTATGCACGGGCCCTTCTGGGGTCTGTCTTTTCCCTGCATGATAGTCACGAAAAACCCATTGTTCCTCTCAGCGGAGAGGTACCCAGTCCCATTGACCGCCCTGCCGGCTGCCCCTTCCACACCCGCTGCCCCCACTGTACGGAGCTTTGCCGCACCCAGATGCCGCAAATGACCGTCGTGGGGCCGGAGCATTGGGTAGCCTGCCATCAGTACAGTCATCCTGCGCAGGAGGCACCATAATGCAGATAATAGATAGGAAAGCGTTGGATACCGGTCGAATCACCGGCATACTGCCCGTGCGGGGCGGTCCGGGTCTGCCGGTCTGGATGCTTTGCGGCGCGTCAGACGGCCCAACTCTGGTGCTGACCGCAGGCGTCCATGGCTGCGAATATGTAGGCATCGTGACGCTGCGGCAGCTCTTTGCCACTCTGTCTCCGGCGCAGATCCGGGGACGGGTAATCCTAATGCCGCTGGTCAATGGCGAGGGCTTTTATGCCGGCAGCAAGCAGGTGGTGCCAAGTGATGGAAAGAATATCAACCGGGTCTTTCCGCCTCCGGCGGAAGGTACGATGGCCCAGGAGATCGCCCGCACTGTGGTGGAGCAGATCTATCCGAATGCTGATTTCCTTCTTGATCTCCACGGCGGTGATGTGAATGAGGCAATGACGCCCCTGGTGTTTTACCCGGCCACGGCCGCGCCGGATGTGACTGCACAAGCCAAGGCAGCCGCACAGCATCTTGAAGTGATGTACCGCATCCCATCCACCGTACAAAACGGCTTGTACAGTTATGCAGCCCAGTGCGGTATTCCCTCTCTACTGATGGAGGTGGGCGGCATGGGCCTCTGGACGGAAAAACAGGTGGAGATGGAACTGCGCAGCATACAAAGCCTGATGGGATATCTTGATATGGGACCTGCTCCCGTCAAAAATATCCGTCAGAAGGAAACGATGGAAATGTGTTACGCGGAGGCGGACTTCTCGGGCCTATGGTTTCCCGAGGTTAAGCCTGAACGGTTGATTTCTGCTGGACAGATGCTGGGGAGGATCGAGGATCTGGAAGGGCACATTCTCCAGACGGTCCATGCGCGCTGGGATGGCATAGTGCTGTACCATACTGTTTCCTTGGGCGTGGCAGCAGAAGACGCCCTTCTTGCATATGGGAAGATAGAAGAATAGACGACCTAAGACTAAGATCTTTCCGCAATGCGCCAGTTTTTCAGTCAGTTCCTTTGTGTGTTCCCGCTCCTACAGGGGGCTGAACATCAACTTTGGAAGCCCGGAACGGAATTTGGCGTTCAGGAAAGGCTTCTATATCTCGGTTCCCGACCCAGGCAGGAAAATCTACTGTATCAGAGCGGGCGTGATTTGGGGGCAATCTGGAAATGGGCGGGAGATGATCTCCCGCCCATTCTTTGCGCCATCAGAGGGGCAAGCCCTCCGCCAGTTCGTCGAACCGACCCCGCTGCTCATCCAGCCAGGCCATGAATGCGCCCACGTCCGCTTTTTTACGCTGGACATCCCTTTTTCTTTCCGTCGCCTCGTCCCGGAACGCCTTGAACGCTGTTTCCAACTCCGCCATGCGCCCGGCATCCACGTCGGAATCGCGGCGGAGTTTTTTCATGCGGTTGTACCAGTACATATAGGCGGCCCGGTAGTTGCTCTCCGCCGCGTCGCCTTTCACGCTGTCGTCGTACCTCTTTCGGTTGTCCCTCTGCTGGGCCTTGCGGCATCCCTCGCTGCAAAAGCCCTTGACCTTGGCTGTCTGGGCCACATACAGCCGTCCGCAGCGTTTGCAGTATTGAAAGAACGCCTGCTTGGTGTAGACCGTGTTCAGATAGTGGACATAGAGCGGCAGGATGGAGAAGTCGGTTACATGGTAGACCGTCATGGGCCTGCCCGCCTGGTACATCACCCAGGCCGGGAAGTCGAAATATTCCCCGCCCAAAAAGCGGTAGAGGTCGGAGTAGGTGTAGACCATGTGCCAACTTTTGATCTGCTGCTCGTGGCTGATGCGGACAGGACAGATGATCTGATCCAACCTGTCGTTGATCTCACTTGTCTCCGGCAGATCCTTGACGGCCTGATACTCCTGCCAGAGCCGCAGGGCCACAAAGCGCCATACCAGGTTGCTTGATGCGTAGAGTTCCGCCGTCACCCGCATGGCTTTTTCCAGCAGGTCGGGCCTGTGGTGTACCGTGTCAGGCCGAAAGCCGGTGGCAGCATCTATGGAATCCAAGGGGCGGGTTTCAAACAGTTCGGAGATCATGGTTCCCATGGGCCGCACCTCGTCCACCAGGATCACAGGCTCCGGGTTGACGCAGCCCTCGAAATACCGGGCAATTTCTTTCATCTCCCCAATGATGATCCGCTCCGTCTGGTACGCCATGTCCAGCGACAGGGCCATGGCGCAATGCTCTGTGCGTGGAATGTTGCAGGAAACCGTATGCGAATTTTCTGGTTTTCTCTGAAAGAACGGCATAGCGCATAAACCCTCTTTCTGCTTTATGCGAATTTTGTAAATCTTCTGGTTTTCTCCTGTTAATGATAACCCGTATTCGTTGACAAGTCAAGACTATTTTTAGTTTAATGAATATGCGAATTGCAATAGCGGCCGGTGTGAGTGGATGGAGTGGCCTCCCATCCTGCTGGCTATCACGAAAGAAAGGAGAACATCCCTATGCTGAATATCCGAGATATGCGCATCGATCCGGCCTGCCTGGGGCAGAAGAAACTGCTGGTGGATATTGTGCCCGTATATGAGTACCGCGACAACAAACGCACAGATACGGTTGTGGCGTACCGCTACATCGTCGCTCTGCCCGAACTGCGTCTGGAGAAGATCGGCGTCAAGATTGAAGGCAGGCAGCTCTTGGACAAGCCGGAGAACTTCGTGGAAGTGGAGTTTGACGGCCTGGAAGTGAGCGCCTATGAGAGCCAGGGCCACACTCAGATCACGGCGAAAGCCACCGGCGTGTCGCTGGTAAGCCAGGGTAAGAAGCCCGTCTAAGACAGCGGCGGCGCGGAACTGCCGGAGGGGATCAGATGATTTCCTCTTAGGGAAAGCATCCCCCTCCGGCAAGCGCAGCGCCGCCGGGGGATAAAGGTGGGTAAGCATTGCCCACCTTTATCCATCGCACATCGCAATCGCAAAATACGCAGAGAACGGAGGATCAACGATGGCGGCAGCAGACCCGCAATCCAGGAAATGGCAGTTGACCATCAACAATCCCCAGGACTGCGGCCTTGACAGGGAACGCCTGCTGGACATTTTAAGCCGGTTCTCCCTGGACTACTTCGCACTCAGCGACGAGATCGCGTCTACTGGCACACCCCATACCCATGTGTTTTTGTACGCGCACTCCAATCTACGGTTCTCCACGATCCACAACAGGATTCCTACAGCACACATCGAAAGGGCGCTGGGGACCGTGCAGCAAAACCGGGACTATATTGCAAAGACTGGAAAATGGGCTGATACAGACAAAGCGGAGACACAGGTAGAGGGCAGTTTTTATGAATGGGGCACCCCTCCGACAGAACAGGAGGAACGCTCCCCCGCCATGACAAAACTGCTCCAGAGCGTGAAGGACGGGCGATCCACCCTGGAGATCATTGAGGAAACGCCAGGCTTTGCCTTCAAGGTCAGGGACATTGAAGCACTGCGCGAGGCAGTCACAGCGGCGAAGTACCGCAGACAGAACAGGGATTTGACGGTCTATTACTTATTTGGCGCAACTGGCGCAGGAAAGACGAGAGGCATATACAACGACCACCTCGCCGACGAGATATGCCGCATTACAGACTATGGCGGGAAGAACGGCGTCCGCTTTGACGCATACCATGGGCAGCCGGTTTTGGTATTCGAGGAATTTCATTCACAGATCCCCATTGAAAGTATGTTGAACTACTTGGACGTCTACCCCTTGATGCTCCCGGCCCGGTACAGTGACCGGGTGGCCTGCTATACGACGGTTTATATCACATCCAACATTCCACTGGAAGAACAGTATCAGGAAATACAGAAACGAAAGCCAGAAACGTGGCGGGCTTTTGTGCGCCGCATCCATGTGGTTCGGGAGTATCTGCGTGACGGCACGATCCAGGAGGCGATCTATCATGCGAAACGAAAAACGGAATAGGCGGACACGGACAGGCCGCCGCGACTTCTGGCGGAGTTTTCCGCTGGGCCTTGTGGATCTGTCTGATCTGCCGCTGAAGGCGCCCTGGGTGGGCGTTTATCTGGTGGGGGCTGTTTGGATATGGGGCAAACGAAAGGACGCCCTGGGGCTGCTGGAGAGCGCCCCACTGGTCAGCCCGGTCATGGACGCTCTGCTGCGAAACATCTTCCCGGCCTACCTGCTCCTTGGCGCGTTGGCGCTGGTGGTGCTCATGCTGTACCCCATGGGCAGGAAAGCGGCGGAAGATGACTTGCAGCGGGTGGGGCTGGTCAACCACGCTGGGGAGGCACCCCGCCTGCTCCGCAAGCGGCGGGACATGGAACACCCCAACGTCACGATATGGGAGTTCGATAACCGAGGCATCCCCCTGAAAGAGTGGGAGGACAAGCAGGGCCGGATCGAGGCGGCCCTGGATCTTACCATAGCAAAGGTGAAGTATGGAAAGGGCAAGCGACGCGTCCTGCTGTATGCCGTACCCGCAAGGGGCGGCCTGCCGGAACGCATCGACTGGAAGGACAAATATCTGCCCAGGGATGATTTTGTCCTGGCCCTGGGGGAAAGCCTGCTGGGGCCGGTGACCGTCGATCTGGACAAGATCCCTCATATCCTGCTGGGCGGCTCCACGGGGAGCGGCAAGAGCCTTTTGTTGAAGTTATTGCTCATGCAGGCACTCCAGAAAGGGGCAGAGGTCTACGTCGCCGACTTCAAGGGCGGCGTGGATTTCCCAAGGGCATGGCGTGAAAGGTGCAGGATGTGTTTTACGGAAAGCGACCTGCTCCAGACCCTCGACCAACTTGTGGCGATCCAAAAGGAACGGTCTGCGCTGTTTTCCAATACTGGCTGCGACAAGTTGAGCACCTACAACAAGGCGGCGGCCCGCCCCCTCCCCCGGCTGATCTTCGCCTGCGACGAGGTGGCGGAGGTGCTGGACAGGACAGGACGGAGCAAGGAGGGCAGAGAGATGGTGTCCCAAATCGAAAACCGGCTGGCGACACTGGCGCGGTTAGGCCGTGCCTTTGGCATCCATCTGATCCTCGCCACCCAGCGGCCAGACACCAACGTGATCCCCGGCCAAATCCGCAGCAATATGGATTTCCGGGTCTGTGGCAGGGCTGACAACATCCTTTCCGGCATTATCCTGGGCAACGCCGCCGCAGACGAGCAAATCCCAAAGGATGCGCGTGGCCGCTTTATCACCGGCGACGGCACCGTGTTCCAGGGCTACCTGTTCGATCAGGACGGCCTATAGCGAGGTACTGACCATGGCACAAGAAAGCAAATTTGATACCGCGACACTGATCAGTGAGCGGGGACTGTTCCTGACGATCTACGATATTATGGACTTGCTGAAAGTCTCCCGGCCTGTCGCTGACCGCCTGCTGAAAACCGGCAGGATTCCAGCGGCCAAGGTCAACGGCAGGCAGTACCGTGTTCGGGCAGATGATTTTGTAAAGTGGTGGGATCATGAAGTCAAACAGGAACAGAAAAATATTTTAAGAGGTTGCCTGCCGAAGTAGGCAACCTCTTTCTGCTGTTATACGCTATTTTTGCAGCGCAAAAATCCAAAATCAGAAATCGTAACATTTTGCATCGAAACAGAAATAAAGAGTTGCAAAATCAAATGATTTTGCAACTTTTTGGAGCAGGGTACGGGAGTCGAACCCGCCTATTCGGCTTGGGAAGCCGACGCACTACCGATGTACTAACCCTGCATATCAAATTTTCATAGCGTTCCTTTTAGCGTTCCAATGAGCGGCTGATATTGCTCATTATAACCGCAGCCCCTTGAAAAATCAAGATTTTTCTCCCGACAGATGTGAAACTTGGGAAGCTGACGTTCTACCACTGAACTATACCTGCTTATGGTAGCCGACTGATAAAGTATAGCATAGCAGCGGCTGTTTTGCAAGAGTTTTTTTGTCATACGGATAAAATGTATCATGCGGAATCCCTTGCAAAAATGGAGGAGACATGGTATTATAATAACTAAACTGCAGGTTCGATTATTGAATTGGAAAGGCTGGAATTACGATGAGCAAGAAGCAGGCGCTGACAGAATTTCATCGCGGCTCCATCCTGGCGGCTGCGGAGCGGCTGTTTGCGGAAAAGGGTACGGAAAAGACCACGATGGATGACATTGCCCGGGAAGCGGAGTACAGCAAAGCCACGCTGTATGTCTATTTCCAGAGCAAGGAAGAGATTATTAACGCCATTCTGCTCAGCGGCATCGTGCTGCTGAAACGGAAGCTGCATGAGGCCATTGAGAGCCACAAGGATTGGTACCAGGCCTATGATGCGGTGTGCCGGGTGATCGTGCGCTTTTACGATGAAAATCCAACCGCCTATGACGCCGCCACAGGGGTGATGCCCCTGGCCCAGACCTCTGAAGAGATGCAGAAGGGCCAGGCGGATATCCTCCGGGTAACGGGGGAGATTGACGAGGAGATGTCTGCCTTCCTGGTGCGGGGCATGGAGGAGGGCGTGGTACGTACCAAGCTGCCGCCTATGGAGACCGTGTTGCTGTTTTGGTCGGCTTTGTCCGGGATTATTCATATGGCAGAGTATCGGGAGGATTTCCTGCAAAAAACGCTGGGCCTCTCCCGGGAAGAGTATTTGGTCCATGGCGCCCGCCTCCTGCTGGACGCTTTGGTAAAGACCGGACAATAAAGAAAGAGAGAAGCGGCCGCCTGAAGAGGCGGCCGCTTTCTTTCTGCTGTTTACTCTGCGGTAATGACGGCGTGTTCCCCATCTGCGGAGGCGTGAATGGCGGTAAGCGGATGGAGGTAGCTGTCGATGAGCTTGGTGGCGATATCGTCCTCCAGATCCTTTTGAATCTGGCGGCGCAGATTGCGGGCGCCATAGGTCTGAGAGTAGGACTGCTTGACCAGGTGATCCAGCAGAGCCTCGTCCCAGGTAAAGACAATCCCTTTTTCTTTCAGGGTATCCCGCAGCTCGCCCAGCATGATGCCGGCAATGGCCTTGAAGCTGTCTTCGGAGAGCTTGTTGAAATACACAATCTCGTCTACCCGGTTGATGAACTCCGGCCGCAGGAAGGACTCCAGCGCCTTCATAGCCCGCTCTTTGCCCTGCTGGTCGGCTGTACGGCCGAAGCCCACAGAGCCGGCAGAGGTGCGGGCGTCGCTGCCCGCGTTGGAGGTCATGACGATCACGGTGTTCTCAAAGTTTACATTGCGGCCCTGGGCGTCGGTGATATGGCCGTCGTCCAAAATCTGCAGCAGGATGTTAAGCACGTCAGGATGGGCCTTTTCGATCTCGTCGAACAGGATGACGCAGTAGGGTTTGCGGCGCACCTTTTCAGTGAGCTGTCCCGCCTCGTCATAACCCACATAGCCCGGGGGAGAGCCGATGATCCGGGAAACGGCGAACTTCTCCATAAACTCCGACATATCCAGGCGGATCAGGGACTCCGGAGAGTGGAACATATCCATGGCCAGCCGCTTTACCAGCTCGGTCTTGCCCACGCCGGTGGAGCCTACAAAGATAAAGGAAACCGGCTTGCGCTTGGAGGCGATGCCCACCCGGCCCCGGCGCACGGCTGCGGCCACGGCGTGAACCGCCTCGTCCTGTCCGATCAGGTGCTCCTTCAGCCGGTCCTCCAGATGGGCCAGCCGCTCGTACTCGGCCTCCTGAATCTGGCTGGCGGGGATCTTGGTCCACAGCTCAATGACCTTGGCCAGGTGCTCCACCGTCAGGGGAGGGGCGCTTTGAGCGTCCAGCTTGCTCAGCTCATCCTGGAGCTGAATCTCCCGGCTCTTGATGGTGGCCAGCCGCTCATAGTCCCGGCTGCTGCCCTGGTCGGCCAGCAGCTTGTCCCGCTCCTGGGAGAGGTTGTCCAGTTCCTTGCGGAAGGTGGCCTGCCGCCGCTCATTGGCGTCCAGCGCCTCGGTGGTGGCGGGATTTCCGGTGAGGGTGTCGTGCTCCGCGGTGAGCTTGCTCAGCTCCCGGCGCAGCTCGCTCTGCCGGCTCTCGTTGTTCTTCAGAGCGGTCTGACGTTTGTAGTCCCGGTCGTTGGCCTCTACCATCAGATTCTCCCGCTCCTGCCCCAGGCTTTCCAGCTCCTTTTTCACCTCCACCTCACGGGCCAGAGCCTTGTTGTGAAGGTTGACGTCGGAGCAGGCCTCGTCGATCAGGTCGATGGCCTTGTCGGGGAGGAAACGGTCGGTGATGTACCGCTCGCTCATGGTCACCGCCAGGCGGCACATCTCAGGGGAGATGGAGACGAAGTGGTACTTCTCATAGTAGGGGGCGATGCCCTGCAGGATCTTCGCGCTGTCCTCAATGGAGGGCTCCTCCACGATCACCGGCTGGAACCGGCGCTCCAGAGCGGAATCCTTCTCAATGTATTTCCGGTACTCGGTGAGGGTGGTGGCGCCGATCACCTGGATCTCCCCCCGGCTGAGGGCGGGCTTGAGGATGTTGGCGGCGTTCATGGAGCCCTCGGCATCGCCGGCACCCACGATGTTGTGGACCTCGTCAATAACCAGAATGATATTGCCCAGCTTCTTGATCTCCTCAATGAGACCCTTCATCCGGCTTTCAAACTGGCCGCGGAACTGGGTGCCTGCCACCAGGGCGGTCAGGTCCAGCAGATAGACCTCCTTGTCCAGCAGCTTGTAGGGTACGTCCCGCTGGTAGATCTTCTGGGCCAGACCCTCGGCAATGGCGGTCTTGCCCACGCCGGGCTCGCCGATAAGGCAGGGGTTGTTCTTCTGGCGGCGGTTGAGGATCTGGATGGTGCGCTGAATCTCCTCGTCCCGGCCGATGATCCGGTCCAGCTTGCCGTCGGCGGCCTTCTGGCTCAGAGAAATACAGTAATTCTCCAGGAACTTTCGCTTGGGGGGCTTGTCGCCCTTTTTCTCCTTGTCGCCCCGCTCCTGACGGGCGGAATCCCGCTCCGGGGGCTGGGACTGGGGACTCTGAGCCGCGCCAAACAGCTTATTCAGGAAAGGGAAGGTGGCGGTTTTGCCCTCGTCCTCCTCATCCTGCTCCCCGTCCTCGTTGGGGACCAGACCTTCCATGCCCTCGGCGCCGCCAAAGGCGGACATCATCTCATTGGTCAGACCCTCCAGGTCCTCGTCGGTGATGCCCATTTTCTGCATCATATCTTCCACAGGCTTGATGCCCATTTCTTTGGCGCATTTCAGACAGAGCCCCTCGCTTTTGGTGGTTCCGCCCTCCAGCTTCTGGATAAAAATAACGGCTACATTTTTGTGGCATCTGGAACAGAGTGTAGGTTGCATGTGTGTCAGCTCCTTTTGGGGGACAAATTCCCCCGGAGGATTGATTCTAACCCGAAATTGTGAACTGGGTATGAATCCTTCCCGATTTCTGAAATATTATGACAGTCCGCTCAGCAGCGCGGCGGGATCGGCGGACATGAAGAAGCGCAGCAGGTAGGTGTGTTCCGCCGCCTCCCGGGGGAGGATTCCCCCAAAGAACTGGAGCAGCCAGACGGCGATAAACAGGATGATGCAGGCCTTGAGCAGGCCGAACAGGGCGCCCAGGCCCTTGTTGAGGAAATGGAGGCCGGGCAGCTTGGCCACCAGGTCCAGTCCATGGCTGATCAGCTTCCAGATAATCAGAATCAGCACGAAACAGATCAGGAACAGAACAAGGTAGGCGGCTGATTGGGCAATGGCGGCGGCTACCTGAGCGGCAGCGCTGGCGGCCACTTCGGTCATGCCATCCTCCACCGCCTGGTCCACACGGTTGACCAGGGTCTCATAAAAGCCCATGTCCCGCAGAGCGTCCAGTACGTCCTGGAGGGGGAGGGAATCAGGGGAGACATTTTCCCCATCGGAAGTGAGGTCGGTATGGAGCTGGCTGTCCTGAATTTGCTGGTTCAGCTGTTCCTCAATAGCGGCGGCAAACCGGGGTTCCAATGCGTCGGCCACCATGGGAGAGAGGGTGCGGGCCACGAAGCTGGCGCCCACAAAGGCCACCACCACTGCCAGCAGACCGCACAGGGAGAGGATCAACCCCCTGTGCGCGCCCAGAGCGGCGAAGAGGATCAGGATTGCCACAATGATCAGGTCAAAAATAAGATAAGCTGTCATGGAATGCCTCCCGAAAATCAGGGTACGTAAAGACGGGCGGTGGTACTGTCAATGAGCATAGCGCTGCCGTCGGACTGCTGGAGCACGGTTTGCGCCCCCTGGGTGCCCTCCAGCGTGCTGTAGACCTCCAGGTCCTGATTATAGATGTCCAGCCGGTCGGCGGTGAGCAACGCCACATAGCGGCCGGCGGCAGAGAGGGAGAGCACCTGCTCCTCAATGGACAGGAGGGCCTGGGTTTCCCCGTCAGCGTTCACCACCCACAGCTCCGCAGAGGTGCCCGCCCGGAATTTGCCAAGCAGCAGTACTGCGGTGCCGTCCCCGTCCAGGGAAAAGCCTTTGAGATAGAGGTCGCCGTAATTGCAGCTGCCTGTCACCGTCCCGTCGGTGGAGAGGATGGAGAGGGAAGTCTCTCCCAACGCCCAGATGCCGCTGTTGTCCCAGCGCATGGCGAGGATTACGTCCCCGCCCACCGGACAGGTCCAGTCCGGTTCGGTCTCCTCCTCGGTGCGGTTCAGCTGGTAGAAGTCCACCCGGCTCTCAAAGGCATTGTCGTTCAGCCCCAGGGTGAGCAGGGCCAGGGACTTGCTGTCGGGGGAGAGCACCGCGTCCATCACGAACCGGCTGGACAGGTGGAGCTGGATCTGGGGAGAGAAGGTGTTGTCATATACCGTGACAATGCCCTTGTATCCGCTCTCCTGGCTGACCACCACCAGCCAGCCCTGGCTGTTCATGGAGGCTGCCAGCAGCTGCTGCCCATCTTCCAGAGACAGGGAAAAGACCTCCGCCCGGTCTCGGTATACGAACAGGGACTGACCTCCGGCGTCGTAGACCAGAGCGGCGTTTCCCACGGTATCCACCACGGGATTCTGGATGGATACCGCCTGGTCCAGACTGACCTGTTCGCTGCCGGAATAGAGGCGGACATCTTTTCCGGAGCAGACCAGCAGCTCGTGGTCCAACACTGCGAACTGGCTGGACTCTCCGCCCTCAAACACAAAGGATTCGCTCTGGCCGCTTTCGCTGCGCTCCAGATTGCGATAGGTAAACCAGCGCTTGAGGGAATCAAAATTCAATTTATCATAATTGACCACCAGCGCCACCGCGCCGACCATCAGCGCCAGTGTGACCAGAAAGGCCAGAAAGCGGACGAACAGGTTGGGTGGTTTCTTGTCTGGCGGGGCCTTTCGGCCCGGGTTCATCTCGTCCATTGTATGCTCCTCACCGGGAATTATGCGGAGGGCTACAGCACGTCCTCCTGGTACCACAGCCTGGTCATGTACAGCCCGCCGGGGGGGACAGTGGGTCCGGCGGCTGTGCGGTTGCGCCCCTCCAGAATGGCGGGTACGTCGTCGGGGGAGAATTTCCCGTCGGCGGCATAGACGCAGGTGCCCACCATGGCCCGTACCATATTGTAAAGGAAACCGTCGGCGCATACCTTGCATGCAATCATATCCCCGTTGCGGGAGATCTCAAAGTAGTGTACCGTCCGCACCGTGGTGCGGGTCTCGGTACCTACGGAACGGACGGCGGCAAAGTCGTGGGTGCCGACAAAATGAGAGGCCGCCCGCTGCATCACCTGCTCGTCCAGCCGCTTGGGGTAGAACCAGGCACGGTCCACATAAAAGGCGTTGCGGATGTGGGAGTTATAAATGCGGTAGGTGTACTCCTTTTTCAGACAGGAGCCGATGGCGTTGAATTCCTCCGGTACTTCGGTGGCCTTCACCACCACAATGTCGTCCGGCAGGCGGGTGTTCACCGCCAGGGGAAGCCGGTCGCAGGGGATCCGGGAGGAGGTGCGGAAGTTGGCCACATAGGTCTCCGCATGGACCCCAGCGTCGGTGCGGCCCGCTCCGGTACACTTGACCGGGTGCCCTACTACGGAGGCCAGGGCCTTTTCCAGGGTCTCCGCCACCGTGACGGCGTTTTTCTGTACCTGCCAGCCGTGGTAGGCGGTGCCCACATACATCAATCTCAGCGCGATATTTCTCATTATGTCTCACCAACCGAACCGTCCCAGCACGCCGATGGCCACACACAGGGCCACCGCCAGCACCAGAGCGGCGTAGTCCACACCGGTCAGCCTCAGCTGCCGCAGGCGGGTGCGGCCCTCGCCGCCGTGGTAGCAGCGGCATTCCATAGCCACCGCCAGCTCGTCCGCCCGGCGGAAGGCGGAAATAAACAGAGGTACCAGCAGGGGGACCAGGGCCTTGGCCTTCTGCAGGAGGTTGCCTGAGTCAAAGTCGGCTCCCCGGGCCTTCTGGGCGGACATGATCTTGTCGGTCTCCTCGATCAGGGTGGGGATAAACCGCAGGGCAATGGACATCATCATGGACAGCTCATGGACGGGCACTTTGATAGCCTTCAGCGGGTTCATCAGCCGCTCCAGGGCGTCGGTGAGCTGGATGGGGGAGGTGGTATAGGTCAGCAGGAAGGTGCAGGTGATGAGCATGGCAATGCGCAGCACCATGGCGCAGGCCGCCCACACACCCTCCCGGTAGATGGTAAACACCCAGAAGGAGACCAGCGGCTCCCCCTGGCCGGGGGTGTAAAACAGATTGAGCAGGCCGGTGATGAGCACGATGATGAAGATGGGCTTCATGCCCCGCAGGATGCTCTTCAAACCGATCTTGGACACGGCGATCAGGGCGGCCAGCAGCACCAGCATAATGGCGTAACTCACCAGCCACTTGGCCAGGAACAGGGCCACGATATAGGCGATGGTGCCGATAATCTTGACCCGGGGGTCCAGCCGGTGGATGATGGTGGTGCCGGGGAAGTACTGGCCGAGGGTAATATCTTTCAGCGCCATTTCACTTCCCCTCCTTTCGGGCCAGGGCAGCCAGAATGGTGTCTCTGGCCTGCTCAATGGTATACACCGAGGGGTCGATGTCCACCCCCATGGCCCGCAGCCGGTGGAACACCCGGGTCATGGCGGGCACGCCCAGCCCCATCTGCTCCAGCTCATCCCCATGGGCAAAGACCTCCCGAGGCACGCCGGAGAAGGGGATCTTGCCGTCGTTGACCACCACAATCCGGTCCACAGTCCGGGCCATCTCCTCCATGGAGTGGGAGACGATAATGATGGTGGCGTTTTTGGCCTGGTGGTAGTCGTGGATATTGCCCAGAATGGACTCCACGCCCACCGGATCCAGTCCGGCGGTGGGCTCGTCCAGAATGAGC
This sequence comes from Flavonifractor sp. An306, assembly GCF_002159455.1. Classification (GTDB taxonomy): domain Bacteria; phylum Bacillota; class Clostridia; order Oscillospirales; family Oscillospiraceae; genus Flavonifractor. The sequence goes on along the minus strand of NZ_NFIQ01000002.1, from coordinate 87,845 downwards.
ACCGAGGGCTCCATGGCGATGACGCCGGCGATGGCCACCCGGCGCTTCTGACCGCCGGAGAGCTCAAAGGGGGACTTCTCCAGGGTCTCCTCCTTCAGGCCCACAAACTGGGCGGCCTGCCGCACCCGGCGGTCGATCTCTCCCTCATCCAGCCCCATGTTGCGGGGGCCGAAGGAGATATCCTTATATACGGTCTCCTCAAAAAGCTGATACTCCGGGTACTGGAACACCAGCCCCACCTGAAAGCGGGTCTGGCGGGTGCGCTCCTTGGTCTCCCAGATATCCTTGCCCTCAAACAAAACCTGCCCTGAGGTGGGCTTCAGCAGTCCGTTGAGGTGCTGGATCAGGGTGGATTTGCCCGACCCGGTGTGGCCGATGATGCCCAGGTACTCTCCGCGGTAGGCGGTAAAGTCCACGTCCACCAGGGCCCCGTGCTCAAAGGGGGTGCCGGCGGAGTAGATGTGGCTCAGCCGCCGGGTCTCAATAATCGGTTCCAAATGCCTCATTCCTTTATCTTGGTGGTACATGCCCTCAGGCTGGGGTCACGTCCTTGTTCAAAAGCCCTGCCAGAACGGCGGCGCACTCCTGGTCGCTGAGGGCGTCCAGCGGCACGTCTACCCCCGCCTGGCGCAGCTCCCACAGCAGCTGCGTGGTCTCAGGTACGGTGAGGCCCACCGCCTTCAGCTCCTCCACCCGCTGGAACACGTCCTTGGGGGCGCCGTCGGCGACGACCTTGCCCTTGGCCATGACCACCAGCCGGTCGGCCTGGGCGGCCTCGTCCATGTGGTGGGTGATGAGCACCACTGTCACCCCGGAGGCGCGGTTGAGCTCCTTGATGGTTTTCAGTACCTCCGAGCGGCCGATGGGGTCTAGCATGGCGGTGGGCTCGTCCAGCACGATACACCGGGGCTGCATGGCGATGACGCCGGCGATGGCGATGCGCTGCTTCTGTCCGCCGGAGAGCAGGTGGGGGGCGTGTTCCCGGTACTCGTACATCCCCACAGCCTTCAGCGCGTCGTCCACCCGGCGGCGGATCTCCTCCGGGGGTACGCCCAGGTTCTCCGGGGCGAAGGCCACATCCTCCTCCACCACGTTGGCTACAATCTGATTGTCCGGGTTCTGGAACACCATGCCGATGGTGCGGCGGATGTCCAGCAGCCTGTCCTCATCGGCGGTGTCGATGCCGTCCACGTACACCTTCCCGCCGGTGGGCAGGAGGATGGCGTTGAGGTGCTTGGCCAGGGTGGATTTGCCCGAGCCGTTGTGGCCCAGCACGGCAACAAAGGAGCCGGCCTGAATCTCCAGATCCACTCCATCCAGCACCACGGGGGCGGGAATGGTCTCCTCCTGATAGGAGAAGCGCAGCCCCTCTGTTTTTAAAATGGTATCGCTCATGGCAGATGATCTCCCTTTATTCGGCAATCCACCGGCCGGTGGCCCCGCAGGGCAGAGCCAGACCGGTGGCGGTCACCGGCAGGCCCAGCTCCTGGCTGTCGGTGTGTCCGCCGTGATGCCGGGCTACCAGAGTCTCCAGCAGATAGGTGAGCACGGAAGGAGACAGCCCGGTGGTATAGGAATTGATGAGGAAGAACAGGGGCTGGTCGCTGAGTACCTGGGTTACCAGCTCCACAAAGGGAAACAGGTTCTCCTCCAGCTTCCAGATCTCCCCGGAGGGACCCCGCCCGTAGGAGGGTGGGTCCATGATCACCGCGTCATACCGGCGGCCCCGGCGGATTTCCCGCTCCACAAATTTGCCGCAGTCGTCCACGATCCAGCGGATGGGGGCGTCCTCCAGCCCGGAGCTTTTGGCGTTCTCCCTGGCCCAGCTCACCATGCCCCGGGCGGCGTCCACATGGCACACGCTGGCTCCCGCCGCGGCGCAGGCCACGCTGGCTCCGCCGGTGTAGGCGAACAGATTCAGCACGCTGATGGGCCGCCCGGCGGCACGAATACGGGCCATGGCGAAGTCCCAGTTGGCGGCCTGCTCGGGGAACAGGCCGGTGTGCTTGAAATTCATGGGCTTGATGTTAAAGGTAAGGCCCTTGTAGCCCAACGTCCACCGCTCCGGCAGCTCCTTTTTGACCCACTGGCCGCCGCCGGTGGAGGAGCGCTGATAGCGGGCGTCCTGCCTGCGCCAGCCGGGGTGCTTGCCCTCCGGCCGCCAGATGGCCTGAGGATCCGGCCGCACCAGGGTATATTTCCCCCAGCGTTCCAGCCGCTCTCCGCCGCCGCAGTCCAGTAATTCATAGTCCTTCCAACCGTCCGAGATCCACATAGCTTCCAACCTCGCCACTTCTTGTCATAATCATCCCATTATATCATTTGCCTTTGGCCCCGTCAATGTGAAGAAAGAATTGTGTTATGGGAGAACTTGTGTTAAAATAGCGCCATAGATCGAAATTCCCCTGTGGAGCACCGCCTGGGGGAATGAACCAGAAGAAATGAGGTGTCCCATATGAGCGACACGGAGCTTCAGTTCCGCACAGCGGCCTTTGGCGGATTCCAGAAGCAGGATGTACTGAACTATATCGAGGCATCCAACCAGACCCACCGGGACAAGCTGGACGAGCTGAACCGGGAGCTGGAGGAGGCCAAAAAGACCGGCGCTAGCCTGGAGGAAGAGGCCGCCGGACTGCGCCGTCAGGCGGAGGAGACCGCGGAGACGGTCCAGCGCCTGGAGGGCGAGCTGGAGGAGGCCCGGAGCCAGGCGGAGGAGCTGAAGGGGCGCCTTGACGAGACAGGGGCGGAGCTGACCCGGGTGCGGGAGGCGTTGGCCGGGGCGGAGAGCCGGCTGGCTCAGGCTGAGCCGGCGGCTCAGGCCTATGAAAAGGTGAAGGACCGCACCGCCAGCATCGAACTGGAGGCCCATTGCCGGGCCCAAGCGGTGGAGGAAGAGGCGGAGGAGCGGGTGGAGAAGGCCCGGCAGGATCTGGAGCAGTGGCTGCACAAGGTGCAGCGCAGCTACGAGGAACTGCGCACCGACATGGACGCCACCATCTCCCACACCGCCGGAGAGCTGGAGCGGGTACAGGCCGCTCTGGAGTCCATAACCAACCAGTTCTGCGCCCAGGATGAGCGGCTGGACAAGATGGTTCAGGCCTGTGTGGGGGAGCGCAAGGCGCCCGAGCCGCTGCCGCTGGAGGAAAAGCAGCAGAAAAAGAAAGGATAAGCTATAACAGCCGGCAGGCACCGTCAGGTGCCGCCGGCTGTTTCTTTTGCCGGCCGGGGAGATTTCCCCTTGCCATTTCCAAAAAAATGTTGTATCCTGTGGTTAGTTAGAGCTAACTATCTGAGTGGAAGGAAACGCAGGGTGAGGCGGTATGTTGGAGGAATTTCTGCGGGAAAGAGAAGGGGCGGATACCCGATGGTATCCGGTGATGGAGGGGGTTACGGCGTGCAGCTTCGCCCTGAAGGGAGAGCCGATGGAGAGGCCGGACCCGGTGGTGGAGCCCCAGCGGTTTGAGACCCTGTTCTGCCGGGGCGGAGGCCTGACCCTGGAGCGGAAGGACGGCCGCCGTCTCCGGGTGGAAGGGGGCGGGATCCTGCTGCTCTCCCACGGCCAGGCCCTGCGGGGCGTGCGGCTGGACGGTGGCCTGCGGGGGGTGCTGGTGGCGGTGAACGCCCCGGCGGCCCGGGAGAGTCTGGCGGCGCTGTGCGGACTGATGGGGGAGCTCAGGCTGGACACCGGTGCGGTCAAACGGTGGATGGAGCAGAGGGAAGGGTGCGGCCTGCTGGCGGATGTCCCCTGGTCCCGGGCGGTGTTTGGGGCGCTGGACGAACTGGACGGGCTGGAACAGAGCCGTTATTGTGTCTGGAAAGCGGTGGAGCTGCTCTATCTGCTGTGCCAGCGCAGCGGCTGGCTGGATAACGAGCGGTCCTTCGGGGGAGAGGAGGAGCCTCTGGGGGCCTATCTGGAGGCCCATCTGGAAGAAAAGCTCACCATTGAGGTCCTCAGCCGGCGGTTCTGTCTTTCACCTACCGCGCTGAAGCTCCGCTTTCGCCAGATCTATGGTCAGCCGATCCACACCTGGCTTCAGCGGCGGCGGCTGGAGCGGGCGGCGGAGCTGCTGGCCGCCACGGCCATGACCGTGCTTCAGGTGGCCCAGGCGGTGGGATACGACGGGGTAAGTCAATTTAACCCGGCGTTCCGGCGGCAGTACGGCTGCACGCCCACCCAATACAGAAAAATGTCTAAATCCGGCGGTTTGCATCCGCTTCCGCAAGACGGGCGGCCGTAGGGCCGCTATAATGGGATATCTGAAAAAGAAATTGCTTGATAGGGAGGGATTCCTTTGAAGCAGCATCGGTTTTGGGCCTGGGGCGCGGTGATCTGCATGTTGATGGTCATGGTGACGGGCTACAGACGGAAATAACGGAAAGGAAGTCAGAACAATGAATGTGTATACCAAGCTGGCCTGTTTTGTGGGCGGCGCGCTGTTTGGTTCGGTGGGTGTCAAGCTGCTTACCAGCAAGGATGCCAAAAAGGCCTACGTCCATGTGACGGCGGCCGGTCTGCGGATGAAGGACGCGGTGATGGAGACGGTGACCACCGTGCAGGAAAACGCCGCCGATATCATGGCCTCCGCCAAGGATCTGAACGAGTCCCGGGCTGCCGTTGAGGCGGAGGAGGACACCCTGCTGGATGGCCAGGAGGCCTGAGAAAAGCCGAAGGGGGAGCCGTCAAAACGGCTCCCCCTTTCCATGGAGGAAACGGGTATGAAAGCGACGATTCTGCATGAGAGCCGGGGCCGGGTCCGGTTCCGGCTCTGCCAGCAGCGGCTGACCCTCAGACAGGCCGACCTGCTGGAGACTTGGCTTCAGCGCCAGCCTTGGGTGCGGTCTACGGCGGTACATGAGCGGACCCGCTGTGTGATCCTGGCCTATAGCGGAGAGCGGGAGACGGTCTTTGCCGCCCTGCGGGCATTTTCCTGGCAGGCGGCGGAGGCGTGCGTGACCCTGCCCAGCCACAGTACCAGGGCGCTGCGCCGGGAGTTTGAGGAAAAGCTGACGGGCAAGGTACTGCTGAAGGCGGCCAGCACGCTGTTTCTCCCGCCGCCGCTGCGGGCGGCCCGGGTGCTGTGGCATATGCTTCCCTTTATGAGACGGGGACTAAGCTGCCTGCGGCAACGCCGGATCAAGGTGGAGCTTTTGGACGCTCTTTCCATTGGGATTTCGGTGGCCCGTGGGGATTTCGGCACCGCCGGTTCGGTGATGTTCCTGCTGGAGTTGGGCGAGCTGCTGGAGGAGTGGACCCGGAAGAAATCGGTGGCGGATCTGGCGCAATGTATGTCGCTGAACGTGGATCGGGTGTGGCTGCGGGGACCGGAGGGAGAACACCTGGTTCCCATCAGCCAGGTCCGTCCTGGGGACGTGGCGGTGGTCCGTGCCGGCGGCGTGGTCCCGCTGGACGGTCTGGTGCTGGAGGGGGAGGCAGCCGTCAATCAGGCCTCCCTCACCGGAGAATCCATTCCGGTGGTCAAGCGGCCCGGCGGCATGGTCTATGCCGGTACCGTGGTAGAGGAAGGGGAGTGCGTGCTGGAGGTGAAGCAGGCCTCCGGCCAGAGCCGCTATGATCAGATTGTGGCGATGATCCAGCAGTCGGAGCAGATGAAATCCGCAACGGAGAGCAAGGCGGCGGAGCTGGCGGACCGGCTGGTGCCCTATACGCTTGTCGGCAGCCTGCTGAGCCTGCTCCTCACCCGCAATCCGGCGCGGGCCCTGTCGGTGCTGATGGTGGACTTCTCCTGCGCGCTGAAGCTGGCCATGCCTCTGGCGGTGCTCTCCGCCATGCGGCAGGCAGGAGAGGCGCACATTACTGTCAAGGGCGGAAAATTCCTGGAGGCCGTGGCCCGGGCCGATGTCATTGTCTTTGACAAGACAGGCACCCTCACCCATGCCTGCCCCCGGGTGGTTCAGGTGGTGCCCTTTGACGGCAGGGAGGAGAGGGAGATGCTCCGTCTGGCCGCCTGCCTGGAGGAACACTTTCCCCACTCCATGGCAAATGCCGTAGTGGAGGAGGCCAGACGCCAGGGACTGACCCATGAGGAGTTCCACTCCAGGGTGGAGTATCTGGTGGCCCATGGCATTGCCAGCACGGTCAACGGGGCCCGTGTGCTGATCGGCAGCGCTCACTTTATCTTTGAGGACGAGGGCTGTACCGTTCCTCAGGGGGAGCAGGAGCGATTTGACGCCCTGCCGTCCCAGTATTCCCATCTGTACCTGGCTATAGGGGGACGGCTGGCGGCGGTGCTGTGTATCGCCGACCCTGTGCGGGAGGAAGCGGGACAGGTGCTTGCCGCCTTGCGAAGCCAGGGGATCACCCGGACGGTGATGCTGACCGGAGACAGCGCTCGTACCGCCGCCGCCATTGCCGCCCAGGTGGGGGTGGACGAGTTCCAGGCCGAGGTACTGCCTGAGGACAAGGCCCGCTATGTGGCCCGGCTGCGGCAAGCGGGACATACCGTGCTGATGGTGGGGGATGGGATCAACGATTCCCCCGCTCTCTCTGAGGCGGATGCCGGGCTCGCCGTCAGCGACGGGGCCGCCATTGCCCGGGAAATCGCGGACATTACCATTTCCGCCGAAAGCCTGTGGGAGCTGGTGGAACTGCGGCGGCTGGCTATGGAGCTGATGAGGCGTATTCGCTCCAATTACCGCTTTGTGATTGGTTTCAACGGAGCGCTGATCGCGCTGGGCGTGGTGGGTATTCTGCCCCCAGCCATGTCTGCTACCCTGCACAATCTCTCCACGCTGGGGGTCAGCCTGCGCAGTATGAGCCCTCTGCCTCTGGAAAGAAAAAAATAAAGAGAAAGCCCGGCGCATCAACGATGCGCCGGGTTTTTCAAGCATTGGCAGCCAGTAGCAGCCGCAGCAGCCACTGAGGAGTATGGGGCAGCTGTGCCTGGAGATAGGGCAGAACTCCGTCGCCCAAGACATCCACCTGCGCCCAGGTGAGGGCCAGACCCTGGGTGGAACGGGCGGAGTCCCCAATGGCCAGGACAGAGCCGGAGGCCATGCCGCCGGCGGCATACTGTCCGAAGGCAGCTCCGCCCAGAGCGATATACCGGCTGACAGCCCCGCCTCCCATGGCAAAGCCCAGACTGAACGCAAAGCCGCCCACTGCGGCCAGCAGGCCCAGAGCCAGCCCGCCCAGAGCTACCCCTCCCACAGCCGTGCCGCCCAGGGCCAGCAGCCCCAGGGAGCCGGCGCCGACAGAGAACAGGCCGGCGGAGAGGCCGCCGACTGCCACCACGCCGGAGGCAAAGTTGCCGATGGCGATGACCCCTTTGGCGCGCTGAAAGCCGGGGCCCAGGTTGATATGGACCAGCGGGAGGCCGAAGAGGGTGGTTTTGCTGCGAAATTCGTACCGGTAGCCCCAGCTGTAATAGTTATGGACCACGGTGGGCTGGGACTCGGTTTGGGGCTCGATGCCTCGCACCAGATAGTCCAGGCTTACGCCGAAGTAATCCGCCAGGGCAGACAGGTTTTGGATATCCGGTGTGGAGATGCCTGACTCCCATTTCTGGACTGCCTGGCGGGACACCCCCACCACGTTGGCCAGCTCCTCCTGAGAGATACCTCGACCCTTGCGCAGAGAGTAAAGCCGTTCCTGAAACTCCATGGTGATGACCTCCTTTTTCGGGGCCATCTTACCAGGCAGACCCGTTTTTTGGCAACCAACCGGGGCGTCCAATCTGACAACCAGGGGTTGCGTCCCCGAAAAAGACCGGTTTTACACCCGCCCGATATCGGTGCGATAATGCATATCTGTAAAGTGAATGTGCTTGGCAGAAATGTAAGCACCCTGGATGGCCGCCTCCAGATCAGGGCCGGTGGCGGTAACACCCAACACCCGGCCGCCGTTGGTGAGCACCGCTCCATCCTTGCCCAGCTTGGTGCCGGCGTGGAACACGGTAGCGGTCTGGGACGCCTCCTCCAGACCTGTAATGGGATATCCCTTTGCATAGCTGCCGGGGTAACCGCCGCTGGCCAGCACCAGGCAGCAGGCCGCGCCCTCCTTCCAGCGCACGTCTACCTGGTCCAGGGTGCCGTTTCGGCAGGCCAGGAACAGGTCCATCAGGTCGGAGTCCAGCAGAGAGAGTACCGCCTGGCACTCTGGGTCCCCGAAGCGGGCGTTGTACTCCACCACCTTGGGGCCGTCGGGGGTGAGCATCAGGCCAAAGTAGATCACCCCATGGAAGGGGCGGCCCTCCGCCTTGAGGGCGGCCACCGTGGGCAGGAAGATCTCCTCCATGCACCGCTTGGCGATCTCCGGGGTGTAGTTGGGGGAGGGGGAGATGGCCCCCATGCCGCCGGTGTTGGGCCCCTGGTTGCCGTCATAGGCCCGCTTGTGATCCTGAGAGGAGGGCATGGGGAGGATATGCTCCCCGTCGCAGAAGGCCAGCACTGTCACCTCCGGCCCGGTCATACACTCCTCGATGACCACTTTGGTTCCCGCGTCGCCGAATTTGTGGTCGCCCATCATGGCCCGGACAGCCTTTTGGGCCTCGTCCACAGTCTGGGCCACCACCACGCCCTTGCCAAGCGCCAGGCCGTCGGCCTTCACCACAATGGGGGCGCCCTGCTGGGCCACATAGGCCAGGGCTTGGTCCATGTCGGTGAAGGTCTTGTGCCTGGCGGTGGGGATGTGGTACTTTTCCATCAGAGTCTTGGAAAAGCTCTTGCTGGCCTCGATGATGGCGGCAGCGGCGTTGGGGCCGAAGGCGGGGATGCCCGCTTTGTCCAGCTCGTCCACCATGCCAAGAGCCAGGGGATCATCGGGAGCCACCACCACAAAATCCATGTGGTTGTCCACGGCCCAGTCCACCATGGCCTTCACATCGGTGGCGGCGATGGGCACGCACTGGGCAATGGCGGCGATGCCGCCGTTGCCCGGGGCGCAGTAGAGGTGGTCTACCTTGTCGCTCTTGGACAGGGCCCAGGCGATGGCGTGCTCCCGCCCGCCGCCGCCTACGATCAGTACATTCATGCAAAGCACCTCATTTCAGCACCATGCGCAGGGCCCACAGTCCCAGCAGATGGGCCGGATAGAATACATAGAAGAACCATTTGTTCTGGATACCCAGCTGCCCACGGTATCCGGCCAGCAGCAGCAGGGAGGCCGAGCTGAACAGCCAGCAGAGGATCTGGAAGGGGAAGGCAGAGGCCAGATAGCGTACCACCATGGATGCCGACAGCCAGGGCAGGGAGAGCAGGCCCACCAGGGGCTGGTAAATCAGGTAGATCAAGGCCAGCCCTACCCCCAGGCAGAGCAACAGCCGCTTCCGGTTTTCCCCCTGGAGGTAAAGGGCAAATACCAGCAGTACGGCAGGGAAACTGTAGTCGCAGTTCAGTCCCAGGGCCAGCACGCACCCTGCCAGCAGAGGCAGCCAGGCTACCGCCGGAGAGCGGCCCTGTCCGCTGAGCCGCTCAAAGCCCCACACCGCTCCGGCGGCCAGGAAAAAGGTGAAGATCACGTTGCCGCCCCACACACCGGTGACCAGGGTAAAGGGCACCTGGGATACCAGGGCGAACAGCCCCAGCCGGAGCAGGTAGCGGGAGAAAAACCGGGTTCTGCGGCACCCCTCCGCCACGAAGTAGGCAAAAATGGGAAAGGCCAGCCGGCCGATCAGCCGGGGCAGCAGGTCCGCCCAGCCGGGCAGGCCCACGTCGGCCAGCATGGTGGGAAAGACCACCCCCATGTGGTCCACCAGCATACACAGCGCGGCCAGATATTTGAGGGCAGCGGCGCTGAGGCCGTAGCGCTGCTCCATCTTAGTGGTGGAACAGCCGCATGCCGGTAAAGGCCATGACCATGCCGTACTTGTTGCAGGTGGCGATCACATGGTCGTCCCGGATGGAGCCGCCGGGCTGGACGATATACTGTACGCCGGACTTGTGGGCTCGTTCCACGTTGTCGCCGAAGGGGAAGAAGGCGTCGGAGCCCACGGTGAGGCCGGACTGGGTGGCGATCCAGGCCTTTTTCTCCTCCACGGTCAGCACCTCGGGCTTGACCTTGAAGGTGTTCTGCCATACGCCCTCGGCCAGCACATCCTCGTACTCGTCGGAGAGGTACACGTCGATGGCGTTGTCCCGGTCGGGGCGGCGGATGCCGTCCACGAACTGGAGGCCCAGCACCTTGGGGTGCTGGCGCAGCAGCCAGTTGTCCGCCTTGTTGCCCGCCAGCCGGGTGCAGTGGATGCGGCTCTGCTGGCCGGCGCCCACGCCGATGGCCTGGCCGTCCTTCACATAGCAGACCGAGTTGGACTGGGTGTACTTCAGGGTGATCAGGGCCAGCACCATATCCCGCTTGGCGTTCTCGGGCAGGTCCTTGTTGTTGGTGACGATGTTGTTCAGCAGCTCGGCGTTGATGGCGTAGTTATTCCGGCCCTGCTCAAAGGTGATGCCGAACACGTCCTTGTGCTCGATGGCCTTGGGGACGTAGTTGGGGTCGATCTGCACCACGTTGTAGCCGCCCTTACGCTTGGTCTTGAGGACCTCCAGGGCCTCGTCGGTGTAGCCGGGGGCGATCACGCCGTCGGACACCTCCAGGGCCAGATAGCGGGCGGTCTGTACGTCGCACACGTCGGACAGGGCGGCCCAGTCGCCGTAGGAGCACAGCCGGTCGGCCCCCCGGGCCCGGATGTAGGCGCAGGCGATGGGGGAGAGGTCCATATCCTCGGCGAAATAGATCTTCTTTTCCACCTCAGTGAGCGGAGTGCCCACGGCGGCGCCGGCGGGGGAGACATGCTTGAAGGAGGCGGCGGCGGGCAGGCCGGTGGCCTCCTTCAGCTCCTTCACCAGCTGCCAGGAGTTGAGGGCGTCCAGGAAATTGATGTAGCCCGGCTTGCCGTTGAGCACCTGGATGGGCAGCTCACCGGACTGCATGAAGATGCGGGCGGGCTTTTGATTGGGGTTGCAGCCGTATTTCAGTTCCAGTTCGGTCATGATATGTCCTTTTCCCCCTTATGCGTGCTTGTTGATAATGACGCTCTCCCAGCTGCCGGTCATCAGGTCCACGTACCGCACAAACAGGGAGACCTTGTTTTCCTCGTTCAGGTTGTCCCAGATCAGCTGGGCAAACTCCTGGGGCGTCTGGCTGGTAATGGCCACCTGCTCCGGCTCCCCTTCAAAGGAGGGTAGGGGATTGCCGTCCCCCATATAGGTGTGGATGAAGTGGCCCTGGCCCGCCAGAGGCTTTTCATAGGCGAAGAAGTAACGGCGGCAGGAGGCCGGATCCCTGCCGGCGCTCTTCAGAATGGACAGGGTGTAGTCCCCATCTTTTTTCAGCAGGCCGGAGATCCGGGGGGTGTAGTTGGGGCTGTCGGGCTCAAAGGTACGGGTGTGAAGAGCCTGGGCGAAGGTCTTGCCCGCCGCCAGCCCCTCCCGGATGGTGTCGGTCTGATCGCCGTTGGTGACGATGGTGGAGGCCCCGAATACCCGGACGGGACTGTAGATGATGAGAGAGGGGTCGGTCATCTTGGAGGGGTCGTGGGCCTGGGTGCGGATACCGTCGGGGGTCTCCACAAAGACCCGATTGCGGGAATTTTCGCTGCGGCCCATGATGAAATAGGCGATAACCGCCTTGGTGTCGTCTAGGGAGCGGCCCAGCACAATGCCCCGGCCGGGGTAGGGATTGGTGCGCAGCAGCGCGGTGAGATCCAGCGTTTTCATAGTATCATTCCTCTTTTTTGATGGATACAATCCGCCCGTCCACTGAGAGGCGGCCTTGACAGAACAGGGAGACGGCCCGGGGCAGGATTACCCACTCGGCCTGCTCCATCACCCGGCGCTGGAGGCTCTCCGGCGTGTCGCCGGGGAGGATATCCACCGCCTTCTGGAGGATGATGGGTCCGCCGTCCGGCTCCTCATTGACGAAATGGACGGTGGCGCCGGTGACCTTCACTCCGTAGGCCAGGGCCTTTTCGTGGACGTGGAGGCCGTAGTATCCCGCGCCGCAGAAGGAGGGGATCAGGGCGGGGTGGACGTTGAGAATGGCGTTGGGATAGGCCTGCACCATCTCCTCGGTAAGGATGTGCATAAAGCCCGCCAGCACCACCAGCCCGATGTCCAGCTCCTTCAGCTTGGCCACCAGAGCCTGGGTCATCTCCCGGTTGGAGGCGAATTCCTTTCGGGCCACCACATAGCCCGGGATGCTGGCTTTTTCCGCCCGTTCCAGGGCGTAGGCGCCGGCTTTGGAGGAGAGAACAGCGGCAATGGTACCGTTTTTCAGCTCACCCCGGGCCTGGGCGTCGATGAGGGCCTGGAGATTGGTCCCGCCGCCGGAGACCAGCACGGCAATCCGGGTCATACCAGTTCCACCCCGGCGTCGCCGTTTACCACCGAGCCGATGATATAGGCCCGCTCGCCGGAGCGGCAGAGAATATCTTTGGCGTGGCCCGCCTCCTCTTTGGGAATGGCCAGGATCATGCCCACGCCCATGTTGAAGGTGTTGTACATATCACGCATGGGGATATTGCCTTTTTGGGCGATGAGGGTAAAGATGGGGGGGACTGGGAAGGAGGCGGTCTCGATCTGTGCGGTAAGTCCCTGCTTCATCATCCGGGGCACGTTTTCATAGAGACCGCCGCCGGTGATGTGGCTGATGGCCTTGATGGAAACGCCGTTGTTCAGCAGGCACTGGATGGTCTTGACGTAGATGCGGGTGGGGGTGAGCAGGGTCTCGCCCAGGCTCTTGCCCTCCAGCTCCTCCATGGGGGTGGTCAGGTCGGCGTGCTCCACGTCCAGGACCTTGCGCGCCAGAGAAAAGCCGTTGGAGTGGACGCCGCTGGAGCCCAGGCCAATGAGTACATCGCCAGCGGTCAGGTCCTTGCCGTCGATGATCTTCTCCTCGTCCACGATACCCACGGAGAAACCGGCCACATCATAGTCGTCCTCGGCCATCAGGCCGGGGTGCTCGGCGGTCTCGCCGCCCACCAGGGCGCAGCTCGCCTGGCGGCAGCCCTCGGTGATGCCGGCCACGATTTCGGCAATGCGGGCGGGGTTGTTCTTGCCGCAGGCAATGTAGTCCAGGAAGAACAGGGGAGTGGCGCCGCCACAGATAATGTCGTTGACGCACATGGCCACACAGTCGATGCCGATGGTGTTGTGCTTGTCCATCAGCTGGGCCAGCCGCAGCTTGGTGCCCACGCCGTCGGTGCCCGAAACCAGCACCGGCTTTTTCATGCCGGACACATTGGGAGCGAACAGGCCGCCGAAGCCGCCCAGAGTACCCATGACGCCGGGGATGTAGGTGGACTCCACCATGGGCTTGATGCGCTCTACCGATTCATACCCGGCGGTTACGTCCACACCGGCGGCGGCGTAGGATTCGGAGTGAGAGTTTTTCATATCGGTCATTCCTTTCCGGTCCAGCAATAGGTGCAGATCTTGTCGCGGTCAATGCCGATGGCCTCCAGCAGGCCGTTCAGGGACTGGTAGCCCAGGGAGTCAAAGCCCAGCTTCTCACAGATGGACTTGAGCATACACTGGCCCCGCTGGGTGGAGGCGTCGGCGTACTCGTCCAGATGCAGCTGGCCCTCGTCCCCCTCCAGCTCCTGGATGGTGCGGCGGGAGAGCAGCTCCATGTCGGAGTTGCTGCGGGAGAAGTTCAGGTACTTGCAGCCGTACATGATGGGAGGACAGGCCGAGCGCATGTGGACCTCCTCGGCTCCCGACTCGTAGAGAAATTCCACCGTCTCCCGCAGCTGGGTGCCCCGGACAATGGAGTCGTCCACGAACAAAAGTTTCTTGCCCTCGATGAGCTCGGGGACGGGGATCTGCTTCATCTTGGCCACCTGGTTGCGGGCCTCCTGGTTGGCGGGCATGAAGGAACGGGGCCAGGTGGGGGTGTATTTGACAAAGGGGCGGGCAAAGGGCTTGCCGCTGCGGTTGGCAAAGCCGATGGCGTGGGGCACGCCGGAGTCGGGCACGCCGGCCACATAGTCCACCTTGGGCAGCTGGCCCTTCTGCACCTCGTCCCGGGCCATGATCTCCCCGTTGCGGTAGCGCATGACCTCTACGTTTACCCCCTCATAGTTGGAGTTGGGGTAGCCGTAATAGGTCCACAGGAAGGCGCAGATGCGCATGTTTTCCCCGGCGGGGGCCAGGGTCTGCCAGCCCTCGGCGGTGAGCCGGACGATCTCACCGGGTCCCAGCTCGTAGGCGTCGGTATAGCCCAGCTTGTGGTAGGCGAAGGACTCGAAGGAGACGCAGCAGCCCTCCTCATTCTTTCCGATGAGTACCGGCAGGCGGCCCAGCCTGTCCCGGGCGGCGATAATGGCGTCGGAGGTGAGGATCAGCATGGTGCAGGAGCCGTCAATCTCCTCCTGGGCGTGGCGGATGCCGCTGACCAGGTCCTCTTTCTGATTGATGAGGGCGGCGGCCAGCTCGGTGGCGTTGACCTTGCCGGAGCTCATGGCCATGAACTGGTGGCCCCGCTCAGAGAAGTACCGCTCCACCAGCTCGTCGGTGTTGGTAATGATGCCCACGGTGATAATGGCGTACAGCCCCAGATGGGAGCGCACGATCAGGGGCTGGGGGTCGGTGTCGCTGATGCAGCCGATACCGGCGCAGCCGTGGAAGTCGGAGAGATCCTTGTCAAACTTGGTGCGGAACGGGGTGTTCTCGATGTTGTGGATCTGGCGCTGAAACCCGGTCTCAGCGTCGTAAACCGCCATGCCGCCCCGTTTGGTGCCCAGGTGGGAGTGGTAGTCGGTGCCGAAAAACACGTCCATCACACAGTCACGCTTGGAAATGGTGCCGAAAAAGCCTCCCATACCTTACTTGTCCCCCATGAGACGGCGCATCACTTCTTCGTAGGCCTCCTCAGCGCCGCCCATATCCCGGCGGAACCGGTCCTTGTCCAGCTTCTCGTGGGTCTTTTCATCCCACAGGCGGCAGGTATCGGGGGAGATCTCGTCGGCCAGCACGATGGTGCCGTCGCTGGTCTTGCCGAACTCCAGCTTGAAGTCCACCAGATCAATGCCGATCTCCTTCATGAAGCCCTTCAGCAGGTCGTTGACGGCGAAGGCGTACTTCTTGATGAGCTCGATCTCTTCGGGGGTGGCCAGCTTGAGGGCCAGAGCGTGGTAGCTGTTGAGCAGAGGATCGCCCAGATCGTCGTTCTTGTAGGAGAACTCGATGGTGGGCTGGTCGAACACAATGCCCTCCTCCACGCCGTAGCGCTTGGCGAAGGAGCCGGCGGAGATGTTGCGGATGATGACCTCCAGGGGGACGATGGACACCTTCTTCACGGCGGTCTCCCGGTCGGAGAGCTCCTCCACATAGTGGGTGGGCACGCCCTTTTCCTCCAGGCGGCGCATCAGGTTGTTGGTCATGCGGTTGTTGATGGCGCCCTTGCCGGTGATGGTGCCCTTCTTCAGGCCGTTGAAGGCGGTGGCGTCGTCCTTATAGGACACGATGACCACCTCAGGGTCGTTGGTGGCGAATACCTTCTTGGCCTTGCCCTCGTACATCTGCTCTTTCTTCTCGTAAGACATCTCAAAACTCCTCCATTCGGATTTTTTCATCTTTTTTGGCGACTTCCGCGGCCATATCAGCCTTGAACTGGGCCAGCTTGGCGGACAGAGCCTCGTCGGACAGGGCCAGCATCTGGGCGGCCAGAATGGCGGCGTTGTCGGCTCCGTCCACCGCCACGCAGGCCACCGGGATGCCCTTGGGCATCTGAACCATGGACAGCAGGGAGTCCAGTCCTCCCATCATGGAGGTTTTAATGGGCACTCCGATGACGGGCAGGGTGGTGTAGGCAGCCAGAACTCCAGCCAGATGGGCGGCCTTGCCGGCGGCGGCGATGATGACCCCAAAGCCGTTCTCCGCGGCGTGGGCGGCCAGCTGCTCGGCGGCGGCGGGTGTGCGGTGGGCGGAGATGATCCGCACCTCCGCGGGGATGCCAAAGGCTTTCAGCCGGCTGATGCAGGGGCGCATGGTGTCCAGATCCGAATCGGAACCCATGACAACGGCAACTTTTTTGACCATAGGACCCTCCTGTGTAGCTAAAAATTTTTCAGGGAAAGAAAAAAATAAATCAGGGCGTCCGATACACGGACGCCCTGCGTTGGTTACTCCCTGATAGTGGACAGGTTGGTGCCGTGAATGAGCCAAATTCCTGCGCGCTGAACGTGCACCGGCGTCATCCCCGTACCTCCTTGTGCCAAGATACGTAAACTATATCGGATTTTTACGGTGTTTGCAAGGGGTGGACAGAATTTTGTCTGCTTATACAACTTTTAGGGGAATGTACGGATTCCTCCTTGTGAAGATGGGCGGGAGCGGGCGCAAAAAAACGGACCGCCCCTATGGGGCGGTCCGGGTGGAACTCAGTCGCGGAGATACTGCTTTACCAACTCCTGAAGCAGCTCGTCCCGGTCCAGCTTGCGGATCAGAGCCCGGGCGTTGTTGTAGTTGGTAATATAAGTGGGGTCCTCTGAGAGGATGTATCCCACAATCTGGTTGATGGGGTTATAACCCTTTTCCTGCAGGGACTGATAGACCGAGGAGAGAATCTGCTTGATCTCCGGGTCTTTATCGTTCTGCAGGCTGAATTTACGGGTGTAATCCATCTCCATGCCTGATACACCTCCCTGTATCAATCTGTTTCCCATTTTAGCGGAAAATTTTCATGATGTAAAGAGCCAGACCAAAATTTTATGATTCTTTAAGAAGTCCGGCGCAACCATTTGCCGGCCTCCATGGTATGATAGGTGCCAGAAGCGTTCCGGTCCGCCGCTCCGGGGCATGGGCGGGGGAGGGAGCCGGGCGCGCTGGATGCCCAAAAGAGAGGTGAGGCACATGACAGACGAGAGGACCGCCCGGGCTCAGGTGGAGCGCTGGGGGGACATGGTGTGGCGGCTGGCCCTGGCCCGCACCCGGCATATCCAGGACAGCGAGGATGTGTTCCAGGAGGTGTTTGCCCGCTTCTTCCGGCACGAGAGGGAGCTGGACAGCGACCAGCACCGGAAGGCCTGGCTGATCCGCTGCACGCTGAACTGTACCAATACCCTGTTGTCCGCCCGCTGGCGGAGCTGGCTGCCTCTGGAGGAGGCGGTGACCCGGACGATGGAGCCGGAGGACCGGGCGGTGTACCGGGCGGTGCTGGAGCTGCCAAAGGCCTACCGCACCGCCATCCATCTCCACTACTATGAGGGCTACTCCGTGGCCGAGATCGCCGCCCTGACCGGCGCGAAGGAGGGCACGGTGAAGAGCTGGCTGTCCAGGGGCCGGGAGAAGCTGGCGCAGGCGCTGAAAGGAGAAGAGCTTCCATGATGGACCAGTATAGACGAGCAAACGATTCCCTCCATCCCACGCCCCGGGCGGTAGAGCGGGCAGTGACGGGGGAGAGGCCCCGGCGAAAGAGAAAACCGCTGAAGGCCCTGGTTCCGGCAGGTGTGGCGGCAGTAGTGGCAGCTGCTCTGCTGGTTACCGGTGTTCCAGGCGGGGGTGAAGGCGGGCCGCTGGTCGCCAATGCCCACGCCATTGCCCAGCCGGTGTACCCCGACCTGCCCCAATGTCCGGCAGAGCCCGCAGGGGGCAGCCAGACGGCCTGGGAGCAGTTCAATGAGGACTATGACGCCTACTGGAACGCCTGGCGGGACTACCGGGATGAGGTTCCCGCCCTGTATGATACCCCGGAACTGAAGGCCGCGCTGGCGGATTTTTCGGGAAAAAGCACCGCCCTGGCCCTGTCAGGGGAGGACAACCGGGTTTATTCCCCTGTGTCCCTGTGGTTTGCCCTGGCCATGCTGGCTGAGACCACCGGAGGAGAGAACCGGCAGCAGGTTCTGGATGCCCTGGGGGCGGAGGATCTGGACCAGCTCCGGGATTGGGCGGATATTCTGTGGCACGCCATCTACGTGGATGACGGCACCGCAACGACCCTGCTGGGAAATTCCATCTGGCTCAATGAGAACGTCACCTTCCACCAGGACGTGCTGGAGGCCCTGGCAGAGCACTACTATGCCGGTTCTTATCAGGTGACCATGGGTACGGATGAGGCGGATCAGGCCCTGTCCGACTGGGTGGCGGAACAGACGAAGGGGCTCATTGGCTCTGACGGCGACGTGCTGCATACCAAGGCGGACACTCTGAATATACTGGCCTCCACCCTTTACTACAAGGCGGGGTGGAGGGACGAGTTTATGGAAAACCTGACCGAGGAGGACATCTTTACCGCCGCAGACGGTACTGAGATCTGTGTTGAGTTCATGCACAGGACCCAGGACGCCACCTTTCTGCGGCAGAACGGCTATCAGGCCGCATCTCTGTCCACTACCAGCGGAGAGATGATCTTTGTACTCCCCGATGAGGGGGTCACCCCCGCCGATCTGCTGGCTGACCCGAACTTTTTGGAAGAGGTCAGCAACTTTGAGCATGGCATCTTTGGGGAGGTCCAGTGGTCCGTACCCAAGTTTGACGTAAAGTCCGACCTGGACCTGAAGCCCACCATAGAGGGACTGGGGATCACAGACGTTTTTGACCCCGATGTCTCCGATTTTACCCCGCTCACCGACTTGGAGCCGGTGTGGCTGGACCAGGCTAAGCAGATTGCACGGGTGAAGGTGGACGAGAAGGGGGTGGAGGCCGCCGCCGTCACGCTGCTGGCCACCGATGGCGCCGCCGCCCTGCCGGAGGATCCCACAATCTGCGTTATGGATCTGGACCGCCCCTTCCTCTTTATCATCCGGGACGGCAGCGCCATCCTCTTTGTAGGTGTGGTGGAACAGGTATAAAGGAACAGAAAAAGCCCCGTCGGCCGACGGGGCTTTTTCTATAACTTTTGTTACCGCAGGACGGCGCCCAGCTGGCTGGCCAGAGCCTCCAGCACCTTCTTCACGTCGGCGTCGGCCTCCTCGCCGGTGAGGGAGCGGTCGTCGGCCCGAAGTACCAGGTTGAAGGCCACGGACTTCTTGCCCTCATCCACGCCTTTACCCCGGTAGATGTCAAACAGGGACACCTGCTGGATCAGCTTGCCACCGGCGGAGCGGATGCAGTCCTCCAGCTGACCCACGGTGATCTTCTCCTCGCACACCACGGCGATATCCCGGGTGACCGAGGGGAACTTGGGCAGGGGGACGTACTCGGGGTCGGCCCCCTTGGCGTTGGCCAGCTCGCCCAGGGCCAGCTCGGCGCAGTACAGCTCGCCGTCCACACCGTAATTCTGGGCCACCAGGGGGTGGATCTGGCCAAAATAGCCCACGCAGTTGCTGCCTGCCCACACCTCCGCCACACGGCCGGGGTGGTAGGACACCAGCTCAGGAATGCCGGTGCCGGTGCGGAAGGTGACATCCTCCGCCCGCAGGTCCTCCAGAATGGCCTCCACAGCCCCCTTCATGGTGTAGAAGTCCATGTCGCTGCCGTAGGCGCCCAGGGTGAGGACCTTGGACTCCAGAGCGAGGCCGTCCTTGCCGCCGGGCTGGTAGACCCGTCCCACCTCATACAGCTTTACATTCTGGTTGCGGTAGTTGTAGTTCCGGGTCAGGATCTCCAGCATGGAGGGGAGGGTGGTGGTGCGCATGATGGAGGTGTCCTCGCCCAGGGGATTGAGGATTTTCAGGGAATTGCGCCTGTGGTAGTCGGCGGGCCAGTTGATCTTGTCATAGCAGGTGGGGGAGATGAAGGAGTAGGTGATGATCTCGTCGTACCCCATAGCCCGGCACATGGAGCCCAGCTGACGCTCCAGCGTCTCCTCCTCGCCGAAGCCGCCCAGGGTGGTCTGGCCCCGCATCAGGGTGGAGGGGATGTTGTTGTAGCCGTGGAACCGGGCCACTTCCTCCGCCAGGTCGGCCATGCCGATGACGTCGGCCCGCCAGGAGGGGACGGTCACCTGGTCGCCCTCCACCTGGAAGTCCAGCTTCTTCAGGATGGACACCATCTCATCCTCGGCCACGTCGGTGCCCAGCAGGCCGTTGATCCGCTCCGGCTCCAGCTTGAGGACACGGGGATGGGGCACGTAGTTGAGGATGTCAATGGTGCCGTCCACCACCTCGCCGGCCCCCAGCAGTTCCACCAGCTCGCAGGCCCGCTCCACGGCGGGCAGGGTGTTCATGGGGTCCAGGCCCTTCTCGAATTTCGCGGAGGCCTCGGTGCGCATGCCCAGGGCCAGCGCGCCCTTGCGGATGCAGGTGCCGTCGAAGCAGGCGGACTCAAACACCACGTCGGTGGTGTCGGCCACGATTTCGCTGTTCTCGCCGCCCATGATGCCCGCCAGGCCCACGGCCCGGTGCTCGTCGGCGATGACCAGATGGTTGGCGTTGAGGGTGTGCTCCTTGCCGTCCAGGGTGGTGAGCTTCTCACCTTCCTCCGCCCGGCGGACGATGATCTTGCCGCCCTTCACGTAGCGGTAGTCGAAGGCGTGCATGGGCTGGCCGTACTCCAGCATCACATAGTTGGTGATGTCCACGATGTTGTTGATGGGCCGCACGCCCATGGCCCGCAGCCGCTCCCGCATCCACTTGGGGGAGGGGGCGATCTTCACGTTGCGCACCATCCGGGCGGTGTACCGGGGGCACAGATCGGCGGCGGGGGTCTCCACATCCAGCAGCTCTGCCAGGCTGCCCTCGGCGCCGCCTTTCACCACCGGCTGGTGGAGGGAGAGGGGAGCGTCAAAGGTAGCGGCGGCCTCCCGGGCCAGGCCGATGACGGAGAGGCAGTCAGGCCGGTTGGGGGTGATCTCAAACTCCACCACATGGTCGTCCATGCCGATGATGGGCTTGATGTCATCGCCGGGCTTGCAGTCCTCTCTCAGCACAAAGATGCCGTCGGGGATACAGTGGGGGAACTCAGCCTGCTGAGCGTGGAGATCCTCCAGGGTGCAGATGGAATCGGACTTGGTGTTGTAGGCCACCAGATCCCCCTCGTGGAGGTTTGGACAGACGGTGTCGGGGGCGGCGGTGGCGCCGCCCAGGTCCAGGCAGGTGTGGAAGGAGCCGTCGGGCTGCCTGGCGCACTCCAGCACCTTGGCGGCCACCACGGGGCCATAGATCTTGTGGCCGGGCTGGACGTCAGCGGGGATGGAGGGCTTGTCCTTGTCCAGGGGGTGATAGTCGTTGAGAATGGCGGCGGGGACGATGGCAGCATAGGGGAAGTCCCGCTCGTCCAGGCCCAGCTCGCTAAGACCGCAGAACATGCCGTTGGACACCACGCCCCGCAGCTTGCCCTTCTGGATCTTCACGCCGCCGGGGAGAGTGGACTTGTGGAGCGCCACCGGCATCAGGTCCCCGGGGTGGATGTTCCATGCGCCGGTGACGATCTGGATGGGCTCGGCCTGGCCAGCATCCACCTGACAGATCCACATGTGGTCGGAATCGGGGTGGCGCTCCATGGACAGCAGCCGGCCCACCACCACGTTGGAGATCTCCTCCCCCAGGTCGTGGGTCAGCTCCACCTTGGAGCCGGAGAGGGTCATCGCCTCGGCAAATTCCTTGTCAGAGGCAGTTACAGTTACAAATTCATTCAGCCATTTTCTGCTCAGATTCATGGTTTCTCCACCTCTTTCTCAGAACTGCTCCAGGAACCGCACGTCGTTTTCAAAGATCAGCCGCAGGTCGGCGATCTTGAACCGGCGCATGGCGGTGCGCTCCAGACCGATGCCGAAGGCCCAGCCGGAGTACACGTTGGGGTCGATGCCGCTCATCTCCAGCACCCGGGGATGGATCATCCCGGCGCCCAGCAGCTCGATCCAGCCCTCGCCCTTACAGGTGGGGCAGCCCACGCCGCCGCACTTGTGGCACTGCACGTCCATTTCGCAGGAGGGCTCGGTGAAGGGGAAGTGGTGGGGGCGGAACCGGGTCTTGGTACCTTTGCCATAGAGCTGCTCCACGACGGTGTTCAGGGTGCCCTTCAGGTCGGCCATGGTAACGCCCTTGTCGATGACCATGCCCTCCACCTGGTGGAACATGGGGGAGTGGGTGGC
Source organism: Flavonifractor sp. An306 (assembly GCF_002159455.1). GTDB lineage: Bacteria > Bacillota > Clostridia > Oscillospirales > Oscillospiraceae > Flavonifractor. The sequence goes on along the minus strand of NZ_NFIQ01000002.1, from coordinate 65,917 downwards.
GTCCACCTCGTCCTTGCGGTACACCCGGCCGGGGGCGATGATCCGGATGGGCAGCTCCATGGTGTCCATGGCCCGCACCTGCATGGGGGAGGTCTGGGAGCGGAGCATCACCCGGCTGTCCTCATCAAAATAGAAGGTGTCGCTCCAGTCCCGGGAGGGGTGGCCCTCCTCGGCGTTGAGACGGTCAAAGTTGAGCTCGGCCAGCTCCACCTCGGGGCCGTCCAGCACGGTGAAGCCCATGCCGATGAAGATATCCTTGATTTCGTCCAGGGCGATATACATGGGATGCCGGTGACCCCGCTTCACGGCCTTGCCGGGGACGGTGATATCCAGAGCCTCAGCCTTCAGCCGGTCCTCCAGCGCCTTGGCCTCCAGCTCCTTGCTCCGGGTGTCCAGGGCCCCCTCCAGGGCGGCGCGGACCTCGTTGGCCAGCTGGCCCATGACGGGCCGCTCCTCGGCGGACAGCTTGCCCATCTGCTTGAGCACCGCGGTCAGCTCGCCCTTCTTGCCCAGATACTTGACCCGCAGAGCGTCCAGCTCCTGGGCGTTCTGGGCGTGCTCCAGGGCGGAGAGCGCCTCCCGGCGGATCTGTTCCAATGTTTCCTTCATATATCGCAGCTCCTTTGCTTTTTTGACATGAAAAAAGCCCTTCCTCCCAAAACCTGGGACGAAAGGCAAACCTTCCGCGGTACCACCCGCAATTCCCGCCTCTGGCGGGCACTCTCAGCCCCGATAACGTGGGGCCACGCCGTCCCTGTCTCCAGGGCCGCTCCGGGACGAACCGAGGGGGCCGAACCCTGCATCCGCTTTCAGCCGGTGACGGACGCTCTCTGACGGGTCGGGAACCGATCTTTTTCCCTTCTTCGCATGTAAAACTATATATATCACAGATTTCTCCAAAGTGCAAGATAAAAATTGACGGGAAAGGGCCGTGCGCATATAATGGAGCCGAACCACAGCAAGTATAACAAATTGGGAGCGTGAACAGGATGCGGATCGTCACAGCGGAACAGAGTCGGGAGATGGACCGGGTGGCCATAGAGGAGCGAAAGATCCCCTCCACCGACCTGATGGAACGGGCGGCGGCGGCGGTAGCCGATGAGGTGATGGCCCTGATGGGGGACACCCCCGGCCGGGTGGTGTGCTTCTGCGGCCCGGGCAGCAACGGCGGCGACGGGGTGGCCTGCGCCCGGCTGCTGTTGGAGGCTGGATTTGAGGTGCGCTGCGTTCTGGTGGGCAGCCACGAGAAAATGACCATGGATACCCGGGCCATGGAGGCCAAACTGGCAGCGGCCGGAGGGAAGCTGGAGCCCTTCCAGCCGGACGACGGGGCCTTTGCCGTCTGGTGCCTGGAGTGCGGCGCCATGGTGGACGCTATCTTCGGCACCGGCCTCCGCCGTGGGGTGGAGGGGGACGCTCTGACTGCCATCCATATGATGAACACCTGCGACATTCCGGTGGTGTCCGCCGACATACCCAGCGGGGTGGAGACCGACACCGGCCGGGTACTGGGAGCGGCGGTGGAGGCGGCGGCCACTGTTACCTTTACTTTGCCCAAGGTGGGCCATTTTGTGGGTAAGGGCGGCCTGCACACCGGCAAGCTGGTGGTGGCGGACATCGGGATCCCGGCGGACCTGGTAAATGGAGCGGACTGCCCGGTGTGCAGCGTGGGAGAGGGAGAGGCCCGTTTCCCCCGCCGGCCTTTGGATGCCCACAAGGGTGATTTCGGCAAGTGCTACATTCTGGGAGGCAGCGTAGGCTACTCCGGAGCCCCAGTGCTGGCGGCCCAGGCGGCGGTGCGCTCCGGCGCGGGACTGGTGACGGTGGGGGTGCCCGCCCCCGTCTGGCCGGTTGCCGCCGCCAAGCTGGAGGAGGCCATGCCCTATCCGCTGCCCGCCGGGAAAGAAGGGCAGCTCTCCCTGGAGGCCGGGGAGGCGGTCCATGGCCGCCTGGACGGCTGCGGCGTCTGCCTCATCGGTCCCGGACTGGGCCGGGGCAACGGGGTGTCGGCGGTGGTGCGCCAACTGCTGCGGGAGATCCATGTGCCGGTGGTGCTGGACGCCGACGGCATAAACGCCCTGGAGAGACATATAGATGTACTGGACGAGCGGAAGGGACTGCACACCATTCTGACCCCCCATGACGGGGAGTTTGCCCGGTTGGGAGGCGACCTGTCCGGCGGAGACCGGCTGGGGGAGGCACGACGCTTTGCCATGGAGCATGGCTGCTGTCTGGTCCTCAAGGGGCACGGCACCATTACCGCCTTCCCCGACGGCACCGCCTACGTCAATACCACCGGCAATCCTGGTATGGCCAAGGGTGGCAGCGGGGACGTGCTGTCCGGCATCATCCTGTCCCTGCTGGGCCAGGGGATGCCCGCCCGGCAGGCGGTGCCCCTGGCAGTGTGGCTCCACGGCGCCGCCGGCGACCTGTGCGCCGCCGAGATTGGGGAATACGGCATGACCCCCTCTGATCTGGTGGCCGCCCTGCCCCGGGTGATCCGAATGCATATGGAGTAAAAAGGAGGGTGGTCTGTGGGCCGCTGGTTGGGAGTATGTACCTTGACGATAGCCCTCTGTCTGACCCTGACCTGCTGCGGCGGGGAAGGGGGGAGTCAGGCCGAGCAGCTGGCCCTGGATATCCGGGCGGAGTATCTGGAAATGGCGGGTTGTACCGCCTCCATGGAGGTGACCGCGGACTATGGCCAGCGGGTGTACGACTTTGGCGTGGACCTGACCTGGCAGCGGGAGGGGGAGAGTGCGCTCACCATTACCGCGCCGGAGAACGTGGCCGGAGTTACGGCCCGGCTGGCGCAGGACCAGGCCTATTTGGAGTATGACGGAGCGCGGGTGGAAACCGGCCCCCTGGACGATACCGGCCTGAGTCCGGTATCGTCAGTGCCGGTACTGCTGGACTACGCCCAGACCGGCTACATCGCCGCCTGCGGTCTGGAGACCCTGGGAGAGCGGGAGGTGCTCCGGGTGGACTGCCGGGATCCGGAGGCCCAGCCGGGCACCGGCCGGGAGTGCGCCCTTTGGTTTGACCCGGATACCCACGCCCTGCTCCGAGGGGAGCTGTCCCAGGACGGCTATACGGTGATTCAGTGCACCTTTTCGGACTTTCAGCTGACTCCGGGCGCGGAGGGCTAGGCTTCCAGCCCATCCAGCCTCCGATGGAGCACGCTCCGGCAGAGGAGGAGCGCCACAGCGCAGGAGAGCAGCTCGGCAACCGGGAAAGAAGCCCATACCAGTCCGGTGCGGATGGCGCCCAGGACCAGGGCGGCGGGGAGGAGAAGGGCCACCTGCCGCAGCAGGGTGATGACCAGGCTGGCGTTGGCGGAGCCCAGAGCCTGGAGGGCGGAGCACAGCACAATGGAGACCCCGGCGCACAGGAAGGACAGGGCGATGGTCCGCAGGGCGGGAATCCCCTCGGCCAGCACAGCGGCGTCGGCCTCAAAGATGCCCAGCAGCGGCCCGGGCAGCAGCAGCATCACCACAGTGCCCACTGCCATCAGGCCTACGGCCAGGGACAGGGCGAAACGGATGGTGCCGGTGATCCTGGCCTTGTATCGGGCCCCGTAGTTGAAGGTGATGATGGGCACCAGGGCGTTGGTGATGCCGTACAGCGGCATGAACAGGAAGGACTGGAGCTTGAAGTAGGCCCCCAGAATAAAGACGCCGGCGGAGGTGAACAGGGGGAGGATCAGATTCATTCCCAGGTTCATTACCGTGGCCAGGGCCTGTACCATGGCCGCCGGGATACCCACCCGCAGCATGTCGGCCAGAATGGCGGGAACAGGCCGGAAGGCTCGGAAGGACAGGGTGACGGAGGGGGTGCGCCGCACCATCACCAGTCCCACCACCATGCCTACCAGCTGCCCCGTCACCGTGGCGATGGCGGCGCCCGCCACCTCCAGCTTGGGGAAGGGGCCTATGCCAAAGATAAGCAGGGGGTCCAGGATCAGGTTGATCACCGCGCCGATGCCCTGGATCACCATGGGTCCCACTGTATTTCCGGTGGCCTGCAGGGTGCGCTCACCGGCAAATTGCATACAGATTCCCAGAGAGGCGCCGGTGACGATGGCCAGATACTGGCTGCCGTAGGTCACCACCTGGGGCACGTCGGAAAAGAGGGTCAGGAAGGGCCGGGCCAGGCTGACCCCCAGAACCAGAAAGACCAGCCAGCAGACCAGATAGAGGAAATAGCCGTTGGCGGTTACCCGGTCGGCCTCCTCCCGGCGGCCCTCTCCCAGCCTCCGGGAGAGCAGGGCGTTGAAGCCCACTCCCACGCCTACGCATACGGCGATCATCAGGGTCTGCACCGGGTACACCAGGGACAGGGCCACAAAGCTGTCCCCGCTGAGCTTGGCGACAAACATGCTGTCCACCAGGTTGTAAAGGCCCTGGATCAGCATGGACAGCATCATGGGCCAGGACATATTGAGCAGCAGCCGGCGTACCGGCATCACAGCCATTTTATTTTCGTTCAAGGAAATTCCTCCAGTCACACCAAAACGGGTATCGGGGTACGCTTCCGCGTGCCCCGATACCCGTTTTTTCCCACGGCGTAGCAGCCCGTGGGGGGTTAAAATGTTTGGATGTAGCGCAGATCGTGACAGATCATGTGGTGAGGGAAGGGCACCAGCTGAACGGTGCCGTCCCAGGCAAAGCCGTGGCGCTCATAAAACCGCCGGGCGTCTGCGTTTTCCCGCAGTACAAACAGCGTGCAGCCGGGATATCCCGCAGCCCGCAGGCGGCAAAGGGCCTCCTCCAGCAGGAGGGAGCCGTAGCCCTGGCCTGTGTGGGTGGGCTCGGTGTAAAGGGAGATCACCTCACCCCAGCCGGAGTAGGCGCTGGAGTCAATGATCAGCTCCTCGCTCTGCCGGGGGCTGGGGCCGGAGCGGACCGGCCCGTAATTGCAGCAGGCCACCGGCCTTTCGCCGTCATAGAGCAGCAGGCCGCGGCACCGCCCGGTGGCGTGGTCCTCCCGGAAAAACGGGAGCCAGTGGTCCTCGGTGGTCACATCCCGCAGGTAGTCGTCGGGCACAAAGCCGGGGTAGGCGGCCCGCCAGCCCTGGCAGTGGATGGCGCTCATGGCTGCAAAGTGCGCCTCCGTGGCGGCATCCACGAAGCGGAGCTCAGGCATGGGCGGCCTCCCTGACCTCCTCCTGCTGCCGCTCCGCCTCCTGCTTGGCCAGGCCACGGGCGTTGGCCAGCATCAGCTTGATGCGGTTTTCCTGGTTGATCTTGGTGGCGCCGGGGTCGTAGTCGATGGCCACGATGTTGGAGTAGGGGTAGTCGTCCTTCAGTTTGCGGATCATGCCCTTGCCCACAATGTGGTTGGGCAGGCAGCCGAAGGGCTGGGTGCAGACGATATTGGGTGTGCCGGAGTGGATGAGCTCCAGCATCTCGGCGGTGAGCAGCCAGCCCTCGCCCATCTTGTTGCCCTCGCCCAGGTAGCCCTTGATGAGCTGCCGCAGGTCCTCAAAGGTGCCGGGTGCACGGAAGCCGCCCTTCTTCATGGCGGCGATCATGGCCCGCTGGCACTTCTCCACGTAGCCCTTCAGCACCTGGCAGGCCTTCTTCTTCACCCACTTGCCGCCGTAGATGTTCACATCCACCTCGCGGTTGTAGATCTTGAAGATGATAAAGTCGGTGAGGCCGGGTACCACCGGTTCCGCTCCCTCGGACAGGAGGAACTGCTCCAGGTTGTTGTTGCCCAGGGGGGAGTACTTGATGTAGATTTCACCCACCACGCCCACGCGAACCTTGGGCTCCCCAGCCACGGGAATGGCCTTAAAGGCGGCCACAATATGGTCGAAATTGGCCACCATGCTTTTGAAGGACAGGCCCTTGCCCTGGCTCATCTCGGCCAGCAGATGCTCTTCCACCTTCTCAATAGTCTGGTCGGTCTGGCCGGGGTTTACCTCATAGGGCCGCACCTGATTGGCGGTCTGAACGATGATATCGCCATACATCATGGCGAACACTGCCTTCCGCAGGGTGCCCAAGCCCAGCTTGAAGCCAGGGTTGTGCTCCAGACCGGACATGTTCAGGGAGATGACAGGCACGAACTCCAGCCCGGCCTTTACCAGGGCTTTGCGCAGCAGATGGATATAGTTGGAAGCCCGACAGCCGCCGCCGGTCTGAGTAATGAGCAGAGCTACTTTGTGGGGGTCATACTTGCCGCTTTTCACCGCATCGATAAGCTGTCCAATGACCAGCAGGGCAGGGTAGCAGGTGTCATTGTGGACGTATTTCAGCCCCTCGTCCACGATATTGCGGTGATTGGTAGTAAGCATTTCCACCTTGTAGCCCTCGGCCTCGATGATCCGGGCCATCAGACCGAAATGAACGGGGAGCATGGTGGGGAAGAGGATGGTGTACTCCTTTTTCATTTCCTGGGTAAACAGGAGCCGCCCATTTTTATCATAAACTAACTGTGCCATTGATTCGTTCCTTTCGCTGGAGGGATTACCAGTATTCTGCCTGATAGTCGTAGGCGCCGTCTATATTGCTGGTGCGGAAATATAGGGAAAGCGTATTCTCATTTTGGCTATAACTGAGGGAGAGCGCCAGGTCGGTGAGAGAACGGGCAACGGAACGCGTCGCGCAACGCACTCCTTAGGAACGTGATTCTTTACCTGACGTTGGAGCCGCTTTGCGGGCCTCCATGGCCGCCATCAGGGAGCGAATCCGGATCCGGACCGCGCCCAGATTGCTGATATCGTCGATCTTCAGCTGGGTGTAAAGCTTGCCGCCTTTCTCCAGGATGTCCCGCATTTCGTCGGTGGTGATGGCGTCGGTGCCGCAGCCGAAGCTGACCAGCTGCACCACCTGCATGTCGTTCTGGGTACACACATACCGGGCGGCGTTGTACATCCGGCTCTGGAAGGTCCACTGGTTGAGCACCTTCCGGGGGGCGTAGCCCTCCAGATAGCTGAGGGCGTCCTCGGTGACCAGCACAAAGCCGAAGGAGGTAATGAGGTCGTTGATGCCGTGGTTGATCTCCGGGTCAATGTGGTAGGGCCGGCCGCAGGCCACCACAATGGGCATGTGGTGCTCCCGGGCGTACTGGATGTACTGCTTGCCGGTCTCCCGCACGTCGTGGAGGTAGGCGTCATAGGCCTCATAGGCGGCCTTTACCGCCCGCTCGGTCTCCCGCTTGGGGATGGCGAACGTCTCCTCCATCAGCAGGGCGATGCGCTTGCCGAAGTCCTTGTGCCGCCACAGGCCCACGTAGGGGTCCAGATACTTGACCTGCTTCAGAATGGGCACGTTGGCGGCCAGCAGCTCGGGGTAATAGGCCACCACCGGACAGTTGTAATGGTTGTCGCCGATGCCCTCGTCGTTGTTGTAGGACATGCAGGGGTACCAGATGGCGTCCACGCCGGCGTCCACCAGGGCCTCCACATGGCCGTGGAGCAGCTTGGCGGGGTAGCACACGGTATCGGAGGGAATGGTGTGCTGTCCCTTCAGGTAGAGCTTCCGGGAGGACTCGGGGGAGAGGACCACCTCAAAGTTCAGCTTGGTGAAGAAGGTGAACCAGAAGGGCAGATTCTCGTACATGTTGAGACCGAAGGGAATGCCCATTTTTCCCCGGACCCCGTTTCCGGTCCCTTTGCCCTCCAGGGCCCGGAGTTTTTTGTACTTATAGACCATCAGGTCCGGGTTCTCAACCTTGGCCTTGCCCAGGGGACGGGAGCACCGATTGCCCGAGATGAACCGCCGTCCGCCGTCAAAGGTGTTGACGGTGAGGGAGCAGTGGTTGGTGCACAGGTTGCAGGTGGTGGGTTTGGCGGTGTGGGAGAAACTCTTCAGGTCCTCCATGGTCAGCATCGCGCTCTTCTCCAGGTGCAGATCCCGGGCGTACAGGGCGGCGCCGAAGGCCCCCATGATGCCCGCGATAGTGGGCCGGGTCACGTTGCGGCCCAGCTCCAGCTCAAAGGCCCGGAGCACCGCGTCGTTGTGGAAGGTACCGCCCTGAACCACGATGTGGCGGCCCAGATCATCGGCGCTGGCGGCCCGGATGACCTTGTATACCGCGTTCTTGACGATGGAGATGGACAGGCCGGCGGAGATATCCTCCACGCTGGCTCCGTCCTTCTGGGCCTGCTTCACGCTGGAGTTCATGAACACGGTGCAGCGGGAGCCCAGATTTACCGGGTGCCGGGCAAACAGGCCCAGTCTGGCGAAGTCGGCGATGGAGTAGCCCAGCGCCTTGGCAAAGGTTTCGATAAAGGAGCCGCAGCCGGAGGAGCAGGCCTCGTTGAGCATGATGGAGTCCACCGCGCCGTTGCGGATCTTGAAGCACTTCATGTCCTGGCCGCCGATGTCGATGATGAAATCCACGTCGGGGTTAAAATGGGCGGCGGCCTTGTAATGGGCTACCGTCTCCACCAGGCCCGCGTCGCAGCTGAAGGCGTTTTTCACCAGATCCTCCCCGTAGCCGGTGACCGCCGCGCCCCGGATGGTGATCCGGTCGCCGCACAGGGGATAGATCTCCTTCAGCTGGTCCAGCACCACCGCCACCGGGTTGCCCAGGTTGGAGTGGTAGTAGGTGTACAGCAGCCCGCCGTCGGCGGTAATGAGGGCCATCTTGGTGGTGGTGGAGCCGGCGTCGATGCCCAGCCAGGCGTCGCCAGTGTAGGTGTGGATATCCACCTCCGGGGGGTGCATGGCGTTGTGCCGGGCGGTGAAGGCCTCATAGTCGGCCTTGCTGGCAAAGAGGGGGGGCATGGTGTCCACCAGACCCACGTTGTCCACGCTGCGCTCCAGACGGTCCAGCACGTCGTCAAAAAGCTGCTCGCCGTAGTCAGAGGCGCACAGGGCTGCGCCGATGCCGGCAAAACAGTCCCCGTCCTCGGGGAAGATGGCGTGCTCCTCGTCCAGCTTCAGAGTCTCAATAAACCGCTGGCGCAGGCCCATGAGGAAGTGGAGGGGGCCGCCCAGGAACACGATCTTGCCCTTCAGCTCCCGGCCCTGGGTGAGTCCGGCAACTGTCTGGTCCACCACCGCCTGGAAGATGGAGGCCGCCACGTCTTCCTTCCGGCCGCCCTGGTTGAGGATGGGCTGGATATCGCTCTTGGCGAACACGCCGCAGCGGGAGGCGATGGGGTAGATCTTCTCGTGCTTCAGGCTCAGCTGATCCAGCTCGGTTACCGTGACGTTCATCAGGGTGGCCATCTGGTCGATGAAGGCTCCGGTGCCTCCGGCGCAGGAGCCGTTCATCCGCTCCTCCAGAGCGCCGCCGAAGAAGATGATCTTGGCGTCCTCGCCGCCCAACTCGATCACCGCGTCGGTGTCTGGTATGTATTGGTTGACGGCGGCGGCGGTGGCGTAAACCTCCTGCACGAAGTCAATGTCCGCCGCCTTGGCCACGCCCAGACCGGCGGAGCCGGTGATGACCATGCGCACCTGCTGGCCTGCCAGCTTGTTTGTAATGGAGCGCAGGGTCTCCGCCGCCCGCTCCCGGGCTTTGGAATAATGCCGCTCATAGGAGCGGAACAGCAGCTTATTCTGTTCGTCCAGCACCACGACCTTGACGGTGGTGGAGCCGATATCAATTCCGATCCGAAGGCTCATAAATTCACCCGTTTATCTTTCATAATGAATTTCGCACCCATCATAATATAACAAAACTTTCATTTTTACAAGCCCAAAGCGAGAAATACAGGAAATACCACCGGAAAAGGGGGAATACGGCAGATGCCGCATTCCCCCAGGGCTGGCTTTTGTAAAAATTGACGGTTACCGGCGGTAGGTACGGGTGATCCTGGCCAGCTTTCCGGATACAGAGGGATTAAGAGCCTCCCCCCGCACCCGCCAGGACCAGTTGTGGGGTCCCGTGGTGCCGGGGGCGTTGACCCGGGCGTCCCCACCCAGGCCCAGCAGGTCCTGCATGGGGGCAATGGCCAGGCGGCAGGGGGACATCCAGGCGCCGCACACCGCGCCCCAGCCGAAGCCCTCGTCCTCCCGCAGCCGCAGGTAATCGAAGGCGTAGTCCCGCTCGGCGGGGCTGGCCTCGGAAAAGAGCCACTGGACAAAGGTGGGGGTGTCGTGGGTGCCGGTGTAGACCACGGCGTCCCGGGGGCAGTTGTGGGGCAGATAGGAGCTCTCACCCACCGGGGCGAAGGCGTATACCAGAACCCTCATGCCGGGCAGGCCGCTCTGGGCGATAAAGGCTAGGGCGTCGGCGTCCAGCGCGCCCAGATCCTCGGCGATAAGGGCCAGGCCGGACACATTTTTCAGCGTGTCCAGCAACGCGTTGCCCGGTCCCTGCTCCCAGTGGCCCGCCCTGGCGTCAGGGGCTCCGCTGGGAATGGACCAGTAGGTGTGGAAGGCGCGGAAGTGGTCGATGCGTACCACATCATACAGCCGGGCCATGTGGGTGCCCCGCCGCTTCCACCAGGCAAAGCCGGTCTTTTTGTGGTATGCCCAGTCGTAGAGCGGGTTGCCCCAGTGCTGGCCCAGATCGGAGAAGGCGTCCGGCGGCACGCCCGCCACAGCGGACGGGGTCATATCCTCGCCCAGCTGGAACAGCTCCGGCTCGCTCCATACCTCGGCGCTGTCAGGGGAGACGTAGATGGGGAGGTCTCCGATGATGGAGATGCCTTTGGAATTGGCGTAGGCCTTGATGGCTGTCCACTGGCGGAAGAAGAGCAGCTGCAGGAAGGCCTGGAACCGGCACTCCTCCGCAAGCTCCGTGCGGTAGCGCTCCATGGCCTCCGGCCGGCGCAGCCGGGCCTCGTCCGGCCACTCCGCCAGGGGCTTGCCCCCGAAGCGGTCCCGCAGGGCCATAAACAGGGCGTAGTCGGGCAGCCAGTCCGCCTCGTCCTCCAGGAATTTGTCCAGCAGGGGGGCGTATACCTCCCGCCCCCGATCCCAGGCCTTTCGGAGCAGGGGGAGCCGGGTCTGATGGAGCCAGGCGTAGTCCACCCGGTCAGGGTTGTTCCAACGGGCGGAGTTCAGCTCATCCTGGGTAAGCAGTCCCTCCTCCTGGAGCAGCTCCAGGTCCAGCAGCAGGGGATTGCCAGCAAAGGAGGAGGGGGACATATAGGGGGAGTCCCCGCCGCCTGGGGGTACCAGGGGCAGGATCTGCCAGAATTTTTGCTTTCCGTCGGACAGGAAATTGATGAACTGCCGGGCGGACTTGCCCAGGCTCCCGATGCCGTAGGGTCCGGGCAGGGAAAAGACGGGAAGGAGGATACCGCTGGCTCTTGCTTGCATAAACAGGCCTCCTGTAAAAAGATTGATGAACTTTTACATTATACCTCTTTCCCTGCCGGACCGCAAGGCTCAGTCCGTTTCCTCGATGGCGGAGCGGATGTGCTCAAAGACCTTGTCCTGGTCCTGGCACATCACCAGCAGAATGGTTCCGTCGGACAGGGTTTCCAGCCGGGCGGCCTGGGCGATGTCGTACTGGTCGGCCAGATACATCTGAAAATTCTGCTGCTGCATGTCGATAAAGGCGGACAGACCCTCCCGGACCTGCTCCTCCCGCCCGTCAACGGGATAGACCGCGGCGATGCCATAGGCCTTGACGTTCATCATGGACACCGACAGGGCGCAGGCGGAGCAGTCCGCCGGATCCAGGCCCAGGATGTCAAAGGTAGCCTGGCCCACATCGTCCTCGGTGGAGGTGACAACGGGGATGGCGTCGTTCAGGTCCTGGTCTCTGGCGTTCTCGATGGCGGTGCGGTACAGCTCGGTACGCTGCTCCGGGGCAAGCTGCGTTCCGGCGGTGCCGCAGCCGGAGAGCAGAAGCAGGGTTAATGTCAAGGTTGCGATACGGGATGTGTTCATACAGATTCCTCCTTTGTAATGGCTGGCGGGGGAGAGAAGCGGAGGGCCAGCCTGCCCTCCTCGCAGGAAATCAGAGCCGAGCCGCCCGCCTGGAGCGCGCCGCTGAGCAGGCCCTCGGCGGCGGGGTCCTCCACGCCGGAGCGGATAGCCCGGCGCAGGGGACGGGCGCCGTAGTCCGGGTCAAAGCCCAGCTTGGCCAGGGTATCCAGCGCCTCGTCGGTCCAGGTCAGGGTTACCCCGAGGGCCTCCAGCCGGCGGCCCACCTGCTCCAGCATCCGCCGGGCGATGGCCCGGATCTCTCCCCGGCCCAACTGGGTAAAGACAATGGTCTCATCCAGGCGGTTGAGCAGCTCCGGACGGAAGGTCTGCTTCAGATCCTCCATGACCGCGTCTTTCAGCTCCTCCGGCGAGCGGGTCTGGCCGTCGGTGTGCCGGGCGGCGGAGAAGCCCAGCCGTCCGCCTCTGGCGGTGATCCGCTGGGCGCCCACGTTGGAGGTGAGCACCACAATGGCGTTTTTGAAATCGGCCTTTCGCCCCTGGGCATCGGTGACCACGCCGTCCTCCATCATCTGGAGCAAAATGCCCCAGATATCCGGATGGGCCTTTTCCACCTCGTCAAAGAGCACCACGCAGTAGGGCCTCCGGCGGACCTGCTCGGTGAGCTGGCCTCCCTCCTCGTGCCCTACGTAGCCCGGCGGCGAGCCGATGAGCCGGGAGACGGCGTGCTTTTCCATATACTCCGACATGTCGAAGCGGAGCAGGGCCTCCTCGCTGCCGAACATGGCCTGGGCCAGGGCCTTGCACAGCTCGGTCTTGCCCACGCCGGTGGGCCCCAGAAAGAGGAAACAGCCGGTGGGGCGGCCGGGTTCCTTCAGCCCCACCCGTCCCCGGCGTACCGCCCGGGCCACCGCCTGCACGGCGTCCTGCTGCCCCACCACCCGCCGGTGGAGCACCTCCTCCAGGCTGAGCAGCCGGTCGCTCTCGGCCTGGGTCAGGGTGGTGACGGGGATGCCGGTCCAGCCGGCCACCACCGCCGCCACATCCTCCGCTGTCACCGAACCGGTGTTCTGGCCGGAGTGCCATTTGGCCTTCTGCTGCTCCAGCTCCCGCTGAAAATCCTCCTCCGCGTCCCGGAGCATGGCGGCCTTTTCAAAGTCCTGATCCCGGATGGCCTCCTCCTTTTCCCGCCTGGTGCGGAAGGTGCGCTCCTCCAGCGCCTGCAGGTCCGGCGGGGTGGCCAGCCGCTCCATCCGTACCCGGGAGGCGGCCTCGTCCATCAGGTCGATGGCCTTGTCGGGCAGCCGCCGGTCCCCGATATAGCGGGTGGACAGGGAAATGGCGGCGTCAATGGCGCCGTCGGTAATGGTCAGCTTGTGGTGGGCCTCGTACCGGTCCCGCAGGCCCAGCAGGATGGCCCGGGCGGTGTCGTTGTCCGGCTCGCTCACCACCACCGGCTGGAACCGCCGCTCCAGGGCGGCGTCCTTTTCGATATACCGCCGGTACTCGTCGGTGGTGGTGGCACCGATGACCTGGAGCTCCCCGCGGCCCAGGGCGGGCTTGATGATGTTGGCGGCGTCGATGGCCCCCTCGGCGGAGCCGGCCCCCACAATGGTATGCAGCTCGTCAATGAACAGGATGATGCCCCCGGCCCGGCGCACCTCCGCCAGAATGTTTTTCACCCGCTCCTCGAATTCTCCCCGGTATTTGGTGCCCGCAACCATGGAGGACAGGTCCAGGGACAGCAGCCGTTTGCCCTGCAGGTCGTCGGGTACCTGGCCGGTGGCAATCCGCCAGGCCAGCCCCTCGGCCACGGCGGTCTTGCCCACGCCGGGCTCCCCGATCAGGGCGGGGTTGTTTTTCTGCCGCCGGGCCAGAATTTGGATGGCGCGCCCGATCTCCCGGTCCCGGCCGATCACCGGGTCCAGCACGCCGCTGGCGGCCAGCCGGGTCAGATCCCGGCAGAACTGGTCCAGCAGCTTGGTGTCCCCGCCGTATTCCCGCTCCCTGGGCCGCCCGGTTCCACGAAAGGGGGAGGAGGAGGGATCTCCGCCCATGGCGGCGGTGACGTCGGCCCGCAGCCGCCGGGGCTCCACCCCCATGTTGGCCAGCACCCGCACCGCCACCCCGTCCCCCTCCCGGAGAATACCCAGCAGCAGGTGCTCGGTGCCCACAAAATGGTGGCCCAGCCGGGCGGCCTCGGTGAGGGAGAGCTCGATGATCTTCTTGCACCGGGGGCTCAGCCCCTGGGAGGGGGCGGCGCCCTTGTCCCCGGTGCCCACCAGCCCGGCAATGGCCCCCTTCAGGGTCTCCGGGTCCAGTCCGGCGGCCAGCAGCACCTTGGCCGCCACGCCGCTGCCCTCTCGGGCCAGCCCCAGCAGCAGGTGCTCGCTGCCTACATAGCCGTGGCCCAACTCGGCGGAGCACTGCTGGGCCAGGCGCAGTGCGGTCTGGGCCCGCTGGGTGAAGCGGGTGTCATTCATGCCGGTCCCTCGCTTTTTCCGGCTCCAAAAGAGGAGCTTTTTCTGCCGTTTTACGGGCTTCATGCGCCGATTCACGCCCTTTCGCTTTTGTTCTCTGCCGGTGCGTACCGCTGCGCGGCGCGCCGTTCAAATCGGGGGTTAAGCTCCCCGCTGCCTCCATATGAAATGGGGAAGAATGTTCCATGGATGCTTTCGCCTCCTTTGGCGTTTGGCCTCTATTTTTCCCACCGAGAAAAAATATACCCATAACCGGCGCATTTTAGCATTGCAATTTTAAAAAGTTATGATACAATAACGATAGTTTTAGAGTTTGGAGGTGTATTCCAATGGCCTATGTCATCAGCGACTCCTGCGTGAGCTGCGGTGCTTGCGAGGGCGCTTGCCCCGTGGGCGCTATCTCCCAGGGCGACGATCACTACGTCATCGACGCCGGCTCCTGCATCGATTGCGGCAGCTGCGCCGACACCTGCCCCACGGGTGCTATTTCCCAGGGCTAATTTTGGTGCATAAAAGTGGAAAACAGCGGCACGCCTTCCGGTGTGCCGCTGTTTTTAACCCCAATCAGGAGGTAGAGAGATGCAGCTGAGAGGGAAAAACCTGGTTTTGGTGGGCCTTACGCTATTTTCCATGTTCTTTGGCGCGGGCAACCTGATCTTCCCGCCGGGCATCGCCGCCCAGGCGGGCACCGCCACCTGGCTGGCGGTGGTGGGCCTGGCGGTAAGCGCGGTGGGATTGCCGGTGCTGGGCGTGGTTGCGGTGGCCCGCTCCGGCGGGATGGATACCCTGGGCAGCCGGGTGCATCCGCTGTTTGCCCGGGCTTTTACCATTGCCGCCTATCTGGCCATCGGCCCCTGTCTGGCCATCCCCCGCACCGCCACTACCTCCTTTGAGATGGCGGTGCCCCCCTTTGTGGGGGCGGACGCCCCCATCCCTCTGTTCCGGCTGCTCTACTCCCTGGTGTTTTTTGCCGTTGCGCTGCTCATCGCCCTGCGGCCGGAGAAACTGACAGACCGGCTGGGGAAGATCCTCTGTCCCATTCTGGTGGCCCTGATTGTCATTACCTTTGCGGGCTGTCTGGTCAATCCGCTGGAGGGGTATGGCCCGGCTGCCGGCAACTATGTGACCCATCCGGTGATCCAGGGCTTTCTGGAGGGCTATCAGACCATGGACACCATTGCCGCGCTGGCCTTCGGCATCATCATCGCGGTCAACATCCGCGCCAGAGGAGTGAAGGAGGAGGGGGCCGTGGTCCGGGGCACCGTCCGCGCTGGCGTTATTGCCGGCATTATGCTGCTGGTGGTCTACTGCATGCTGGCCCATATCGGTGCGCTGTCCGCCGGGGCAGTTCCCAATCCAACCGATGGAGCCCAGGCTCTCACCAATATTGTGGGTCTGCTCTTTGGCCCGGTGGGCAATGTGCTGCTGGCCGGGATCTTTATTATTGCCTGCTTCAACGTGTGCGTGGGCCTTATCAGCTCCTGCGGCGAGTACTTTTATTCCATCTGTCCCAAACTGAGCTATCGGGGCTGGGCGGTGCTCTTCGCGGTGGTGAGTATGGTGATCTCTAACGCGGGGCTGGCCCAGATCATCTCGGTGTCCGCTCCGGTGCTGGGCATTCTCTACCCCATGGCCATCGTGCTCATCGCGCTGTCCTTCTTCCACCGCTGGCTGGAGGGGAGGCGGCTGGTCTATCCTCTGGGGGTGCTTTTTGCCGGGGTGTTCAGCGTGCTGGATGCGCTGAAGGGCTTTCTTCCCGTCCTGGAGGAGGTATTGAAGCTCATGCCCCTGGCCTCGATCGGCCTGGGCTGGGTACTGCCCGCCGCTGTAGGCGTTGTGCTGGGCTTGATTTTGCCCTCCAGACAGAACTAGGAAAAAGAGCGTCCGTGTGCCACGGACGCTCTTTTTTACGATTTGGACTTGGGCTTAAAGAGTAGCGCCACCACCAGACCAAAGAATACCGCGGCAGTGATCCCGCCTGCCGCGGCGGTGACGCCGCCGGTGAGGGCTCCCAGCACGCCCTGCTCCGCCACCGCCCTGGCCACCCCCTTGGACAGCAGCCAGCCGAAGCCAGTGAGGGGTACGGTGGCTCCGGCTCCGCCGAACTGGGCAATATATTTGTACAATCCCAGCCCGCCCAGCGCCACCCCGGCCACCACGTAGGTCACCAGAATGCGGGCGGGGGTCAGCTTGGTCCTGTCGATGAGCACCTGCCCGATGAGGCACAGCACCCCGCCGCACAGAAACGCCCGGGCATATTCTCCAAACAGCTCCATCATGCTCCCTGCCTTTCCTGTTCAATGGCCACCCCGTGACACACCGAGGGGATGCTCTCTCCCTGCTGGGTGGAGGTGGGGGAGAGCAGGGCGCCGGTGCCGCAGAAAAGGATGCGTTTCCACCGGCCGTCCCGCATGCCGTTGAGCAGCAGCCCGCACAGCACAGCCCCCGAGCAGCCGCAGCCCGAGCCGCCGCAGTGAACGTCCTGGCTGTTCAGGTCGTAGATCAGGGTGCCGCAGTCCGCCAGGTTGGGGAGCTGAAGCCCCTGCTGGTTCAGCAGCTCCGCCAGAAGCTGGTGGCCCAGCTGGCCCAGATCGCCGGTGATCACCAGATCGTAGTCCGAGGGTTTGCGGCCGGTGTCCCGGAAGTGGGCCAGAATGGTGTCGGCGGCGGCGGGGGCCATGGCGGCGCCCATGTTATTGGCGTCCTTGATCCCCTTGTCCACAATTTTTCCGGTAGTGACGTGGGTGATCCGGGGCCCCTGTCCCTCCCGGCCCAGGATTACGCACCCGGAGCCGGTGACCGTCCACTGGGCGGTGGGGGTGCGCTGGCTGCCATACTCCAGAGGGGTGCGGTACTGCCGCTCCGCCGAGCAGAAGTGGGAGGAGGTCATGGCCGCCGTATGCGCCCCGAAGCCGCCGTCCAGCAGCAGGGCGGCCAGAGACAGGCTCTCCGCCATGGTGGAACAGGCGCCGTACAGCCCCAGAAAGGGCACGTCCTGATCCCGGGCGGCGAAGGCGGAGCCAATACACTGGTTGAGCAGATCGCCCGCCAGCAGGTAATCCAGCGCGCCGGGGGCCAGGTTGGCTTTTTTCAGGGCGGTGGACAGGGCCATCTTCTGCATGGCGCTCTCCGCCTTTTCCCAGCTCTTTTCGCCAAAGGTGTCGTCCTGACTCACCACGTCAAAGGTGTCGGCCAGGGGACCTTCGCTCTCTTTTTTTCCCACCACGCTGGCCCAGGACAGCAGACAGGGCCGGGAGGGGAGCTCGGCGGTCTGACCGCCGGGACGCTTTTTGTTCATAGCCTCATCCCTTTTTTCTCATATAGTGCTATTTTGAACGAAAAGCCGGGAAAATATGAGGGCGGATTTTATAGGGTGAACTCTGGTCAAACGGCGGCGATTGCGCTATAATACATAAATATATCGCAGATTTACCGAAAAAAGGAGGGCTACCATGGAGCAGCAGCCCAAGCGTACCCTGGCCTATTTCTGTCCCGCCTGCCGCCAGAGCGTGGCGGTGGAGCGGACGGTGTTTCAGCTGGCCGCATCCGCCAATACCTTGTCCTGCCCCTGCGGCAAGTCCAGCCTGCGGGTGGAGATGATGGGGGACCGGGTCAAGCTTACCGTGCCCTGCCTGTTCTGTGGCCGGGATCATACCGTGACCTGCTCTTCCCAGGCCTTTCTCCACCAGCGTGTGCTGGCGTTCTCCTGCGCCCAGTCCGGCCTGGACTGCTGCTATGTTGGAGAGGAGGGAGCCGTGTTCGCTGCTCTCCGTCGTCTGGAGGAGGCGGTGGGCAAGCTGGAGTCCGACGGCGAGAAGGGGAGCTTTCTGGACGAGCTGGTGATGCATGAGGTGCTCTCTGAGCTGAAGGAGATCGCCCAGCGGGACGGGATCTCCTGTACCTGCGGCTCCCACCGGTGGAAGCTGCAGGTGAATTACAGCTCCATTGACCTGTTCTGCGCCGACTGCGGCGGAGCCATGCGGCTCCCGGCGGCCACCTCCAGCGACATCGACGACATCTGCTGCAAGACCAGGCTGCTGATCCACGGCAATACCGGGGAGGGATAAGGGTGTTTTACGAGGGTGAATACCGGGTGGACTCCAGGGATGTGGACCAGTGGTATACCTGCCGCCCCTCCGCTCTGCTGGGGATCTTCCAGGAGGCTGCGGTGGCGGCCGCCTGCGAGCTTCACGCCTCCCGGGAGGAAATGATGAATAAGTATCATCTGTTCTGGATGCTGGCCCGGCTGTGGTACCGGCTGGACCGGCCCCTGAAGTGGGGGGAACGGCTGTCGGTGCGCACCTGGCACCGGGGCGGCAAAGGAGCCTCCACCTACCGGGACTTCGACCTGCTGGTAAACGGTACGCCGGTAGGCGAGGCGGTGTCCGTTTGGGTGGCGGCCGACGCCGAAACCCACCGCCTGGGCCGGATAAGCGGCATTGAGGAGTTTCAGGGCACGGACGGCGGCACGCTGTGCAAGGAGAAAACCATCTCCCATCTGCGGATGCCCCAGCACATGGAGCTGGCTGACCGGCGGGCGATGCACTACAGCGATACCGATGTCAACGGCCATGTCAATAACGTGCGCTACGCCGATTTTATCTGTGACGCGCTGCATATGGAGCGGCTGGGGGCAGGGCGGTTTGTCTCCGCGCTTCAGATCGGATACCTGGCCGAGTGCCAGGCGGGGGAGACGCTGGAGCTCTACACCGCGGAGCAGGACGGGCTGTGGTATGTCCACGGCGCGGACGGCTCGGGGAAGAGCCGGTTTGAGGGCACGGTGGCCCTGTCTCAGCTCCCCTCTTGACGCGGCGGCCGCCATCGAGTAAAATAGATAAAATTTTTAAGATAGGAAAAGGAGATGCACTATGGTCAACACCGAGCAAAGCCAGAAGTTCACCCGGCAGGGCCTGACCTTTGACGATGTTCTGCTCATTCCCGCGGAGAGCAACATCCTGCCTGCCGACATCGACCTGCATACCCAGCTTACCCGTAAGATCCAGCTGAACATTCCTCTGATGAGCGCCGCCATGGACACGGTAACCGAGTACCGTATGGCCATCGCCATCGCCCGCGAGGGCGGCATCGGCATCATTCACAAGAATATGTCCATCGGGGCCCAGGCCGAGCAGGTGGATATGGTCAAGCGCAGCGAGAACGGCGTTATCACCAACCCCTTCTGGCTGGCGCCCGGCCACACGCTGGCGGAGGCGGATGAACTTATGGCCAAGTACCGCATCTCCGGCGTGCCCATCTGCAAGGACGGCAAGCTCATCGGCATCATCACCAACCGGGACATGAAGTTTGAGACCGATATGAGCCAGCTGGTGGACAACGTGATGACCAAGGAAAACCTGGTTACCGCCCATGAGGGGGTCACCCTGGACGAGGCCAAGGAGATCCTGCGCCGCCACAAGGTGGAGAAGCTGCCTATTGTGGACGAGCAGTTCCACCTGAAGGGCCTGATTACCATTAAGGACATCGAGAAGGCCACCGTGTACCCCAACTCTGCCCGGGACGAGAAGGGCCGACTGCTGGTGGGCGCCGCCATCGGCGTGACCTCTGACGTGCTGGACCGGGTGGCGGCTTTGGTGGAGGCGGGCGCCGACGTGCTCTGTCTGGACTCTGCCCACGGCCACTCCCACAACATTCTGGACTGTGTCCGCCGGGTGAAGGCTCTGTATCCCGACGTGCAGCTGATCGCCGGCAATGTGGCCACCGCCGAGGGCACCCGCGCCCTCATCGAGGCGGGCGCTGACTGTGTGAAAATCGGCATCGGCCCCGGCTCCATCTGTACCACCCGTGTGGTGGCGGGCATCGGCGTGCCCCAGATCACCGCTGTGTATGACGCCGCCTGCGTGGCGGCGCAGTACGGTGTGCCCATCATCGCCGACGGCGGCGTGAAGTACTCCGGCGATATTGCCAAGGCTCTGGCCGCCGGCGCCAATGTGGTCATGCTGGGCTCCCTGCTGGCGGGCTGTGAGGAGTCTCCCGGGGATACGGAGGTCTATCAGGGCCGCCAGTTCAAGGTCTACCGGGGCATGGGCTCTCTGGGCGCCATGAGCAAGGGTTCCAAGGACCGCTATTTCCAGGAGAACAACAAGAAGCTGGTCCCCGAAGGCGTGGAGGGCCGCGTGCCCTACAAGGGACTGACCGGAGAGACAGTGTACCAGCTGATGGGCGGCCTGCGGGCCGGTATGGGCTATACCGGCTGCCGCAATGTGGAGGAGCTGCACTCCAAGGCGCAGTTCATGCAGATCACCGCCGCCGGCCTGAAGGAGTCCCACCCCCACGATATCTATATCACCAAGGAAGCCCCCAACTACACCCTCAATCCTCAATAAGAAGCGTCAAACAGCGGCCGCCGTCCATTTGGACGGCGGCCGCTTTCTCAATCGGAGAAGATGGACTCCATGCCCACTTTGCGGCAGCCGGGCGGGGCGTATTTCCATTTGTCGATCCGCCCCTGGGTGAGAAAATACCGCAGCGGCTCCGGGGTGGAAAGAGGGGGCAGGGCGTCGATCACCAGCAGCTTGATCTTCATGCGCTCCGGCAGGATGGCCTTGATGTACACCGATACCCGCCCGCCCTCCTGGAGCAGGGGGCTGTGCTCCGCCAGACCGGACAGGTTGGGCGTGAGTTCCACAAACGCGCCGTATTCCTTCATACCCCGGACCACGCCGGGCACAGTCATACCGGCATGAAACTGTCCGGCGTTTTCCTGCCAGGTGCCCAGCAGCTCCTTGTGGGTGAGGTAAATCCGCCTGTGGGTCAGGTCCAGATCCTGGACCACCGCGTAAATAGCGTCTCCCGCTGAAAACCGGGCCTGGGGGTGGGGGATGCGGGCCACGGAAATATTCTCAATGCCGATCAGGGAAACCACGCCGCAGCCGATATCCACAAAGGCTCCGAAGGGCTCCAGATGGGTCACCACCGCGGGGATGATCTGTCCGGGCCTCCAGTGGGCCAGCATGTGCTCCAGGGCCATCTGCTGGGCCCGGCGGCGGGAGAGCAGAGGGACCAGCCGGCCGTCCTGCCCTTCCAGGCCCTCCACGGTAAAGCATACCGGCTTGCCCACTCTGGAGAGAATGGCGATATCCCTGGTTTCCCCCTCGGCGATGCCCAGGGCGGCCTCCTCCCGGGGGATCCGGCCTGTAAAGGGCCCCAGAGAGACGGTGAGATCATGCCTGGCGTCGCAGGACAGGGCAATACCCTCCAGAATCGCTCCCGTCTTCATGGCCTGACGCAGCCCCTCGGGCGAGGCGCAGGCGGCCTGATTTTCCGGTGTGTGCAGCAGACGCCCTTCGGGCAAAAATGGGCTCGTCAATATAACCAATCCTTTCTGTGTTCCGGACGTTTTTTTCTCGCCAGGTCAGTATATGCGCCGGGCAACCTTGAATTGACAGGGGGAACGGGGGAAATTATAATATACTTTATAGTGATAAAGCGGACGGGAAGGAGAGCTGCCCATGGATATTCAGGTAGGCGATGTGCTGGAGCTGAAAAAGGAGCATCCCTGCGGAAGCCGCCGCTGGTCGGTGCTGCGGGTGGGTATGGATTTCCGTCTGCGCTGCCAGGGGTGCGGCCATGAGCTGATGCTGCCCCGGAGCAAGGCGGAAAAGAGTGTGAAAAAGGTCATACGGAGCGGGGAGGGGCAACAGACATGAAGGAATATTGGAGTAAGCGGGCGCGGGACCTGGTTCCATACACGCCGGGGGAGCAGCCCCGGCAGCGAAACTGGATCAAGCTCAATACCAATGAGAACCCCTATCCGCCCTCTCAGAAAGCGCTGGCCGCCATTCGGGCGGCGGCGGGGGAGACGCTGCGGCTCTATCCCGACCCGGAGTGCACCTCTCTGCGGGAGGCGCTGGCCGCCACCTTTGATCTGAAGCCCGCTCAGGTCTTTGTGGGCAATGGCTCCGACGAGGTGCTGGCCCTGTGCTTTCAGGCCTTTTTCGACCCCGAGCGCACCATCCTGTTTCCTGATGTTACTTATAGCTTTTATCCGGTGTTTGCCGACCTGTATGGCCTGAGCTACCGGGAAGTGCCGCTGGATGAACGCTTTGGCCTGCCGCTGGAGTCCTTTGTGGGGGACAACGGGGGCGTGGTGATCGCCAATCCCAACGCGCCCACCGGCCGGGCGGTCTCTCTGTGCGATATCCGGACGCTGCTGGAGGGAAATCCAGAGTCGGTGGTGATCGTGGACGAGGCCTATGTGGATTTTGGCGCCCAGTCCGCCGTGCCCCTGATTGACAGCTACCCCAATCTGGTGGTGGTGCAGACCATGTCCAAATCCCGGGCCCTGGCGGGGCTGCGGGTGGGCTTTGCCCTGGGCAACGAGAATCTGATAGCCGCTCTGAACAGTGTGAAGAATTCCTTTAACTCCTATACCCTGGACCGGCTGGCCCTGGCGGGAGCGGAGGGGGCCCTGCGGGATGGGGATTACCTGCGGGCGATCACCATGAAGATCTCCAGCACCAGGGACTGGGCGGCTGACCGCCTGAAGCGGATGGGCTTTGAGGTCAGCGATTCCGCCGCCAATTTCCTCTTTATCTCTCACCCTGATATTCCGGCCAAGGTGCTGCTGGACGGCCTGCGGGAGCGGGGCATTCTGGTGCGCTGGTGGGACAAGCCCCGCATCTCCAACTACCTGCGAATTACTGTGGGTACCGACCAGGAGATGGAGGCCCTCTGTCAGGCCCTGACCCAGATGATAGAGGGCGCTTGAGGGTACATAGAGATACAGTTCCGCCTGGATTGTCCAGGCGGAACTTTTTTATTCCCAACCGCTTCTGACCTTTTTTGTGGACGGGACCTCTTATAATGGGGTCTGCGGTCCAAAGGCGAGAGGGGGAGCGGGGATGACGGTTTATCTGGATGAGCTGTTTCTCCTGAACTTTGTGGTGGATTATCTGCTGCTGCTGTCAGCCGGGCGGCTGGCGGGGGAGGTGCTTTGCAGGAGCCGTCTGGCCTTAGGCGCCCTGCTGGGGGCTGCCTATGCGGCGGCGGTGTTTCTGCCCGGGGTCGGTTTTCTTCTGCATCCGCTGTGCAAGCTGTGCTCGGCAGTGCTGATGGTGCTGCTGGGATATGGCGGCAGCCGCCGCCTGCTGCGGGTAAGCCTGACCTTCTTTGTGGTATCCGCCGCCTTCGGCGGCGGTATTTTTGCCCTCCAGGCTCTGGGGAACCAGAGCCTGACCATGAAAAACGGTGTGCTGGCCTCGGCCATGGACCTGCGGCTGATCCTGCTGTCGGCGGCGGGGTGTTATGCGCTGCTCACCCTGTTGTTCCGCCGGGCGGCCCGGCACAGCGCCCCCCGGGAACTGGTACCGGCGGTGCTGCGGCTGGATGGCCGGAAAGTGGTCCTTACCGCGCTGATCGACACGGGGAATACCCTGACGGACCCTGCCACCGGCCGCCCAGTCATGGTGGCGGAGGGGGAAAAAATCGCGCCTCTGTTTCCGCCCGGGCGGGCCCCCACGGTAGAGGAATTGCGGGCCCCGGCGGCGCTGCTGGAGCGTCTGGATCGGGAGGGCTGGCGGGGACGGTGTCGCCTGTTGCCCTATCAGGCCGTGGGGGTGGAGTGCGGTATGCTGTTGACCCTCCGACTGGATGGGGCCAGGGTGGGTACGGAGGACTGCGGTCGGCTGCTGCTGGCCCTGTCTCCCACTCGGCTGACCGATGGGGGCGGCTACTGCGCGCTGATTGGTACATAATGGATTGCGAAGAAAGGGGAAAAGCGGATGGGCTGGAGGGTACGTTGGTATGTAGGTCTGCAAAGGCTGCTTGCCCGGCTGGGTCTGTGCCTGCCGGGCAAGGTTATGTATATCGGAGGCAGCGATACGCTCCCGCCGCCTCTGTCCCGGGAGGAAGAGGCGGCGCTCATCGCCAGCCTGGAGCAGGGAGAGGAGCATGTACGGGCCAAGCTGATCGAGCGTAATCTGCGGCTGGTGGTGTATATTGCCCGCCGCTTTGAGAATACCGGGGTGGGCATTGAGGATCTGATCTCCATCGGCACCATCGGCCTCATCAAAGCCATCAATACCTTTCAGCCTGCCAAAAATATTAAACTGGCCACCTATGCCTCCCGCTGCATCGAAAACGAAATTCTGATGCATCTGCGCAAGACCGCCAATCTGAAAAGCGAGGTGTCCTTTGACGAGCCGCTGAATACCGACTGGGACGGAAATGAGCTGCTGCTGTCCGATATTCTGGGCACGGATAACGACCTGGTGATGAAGCCCATCGAGGACGACGTGGACCGGAAACTGCTGCTGGATGCGCTGGAGAAGCTGGACGGACGGGAGCGGCAGATCATCACTATGCGCTTTGGCCTGGACGGGCGGCCGGAGCGGACTCAGAAGGAGGTGGCGGACAGCCTGGGCATCTCCCAATCCTATATTTCCCGGCTGGAGAAACGAATCATTGCCCGGCTGAAGCGGGAAATTCTGCGTCTGATGTAAGATTTTGGGCCGTGGACGGGATATCCCGTCCACGGCCCGCTGCCGCTTTAGAAGCCCAGGGTATCCGCCAGATCGTCCTTCATGTGGTCCATCCGGCGGGCGGCCTTTTTGGCCATCCGGCGCATGTCGGGGCTCTGCATCCCCTTGGCGGCCACCGCCATGCCGATGGCGGCTCCCGCGATGATCCCCATGCCCATGCCCTCTAAAAATGCGTGCTTTGTCATGTGTGACGCTCCCTTCTGCATTGGTGTCCGTCTCTATTATTGCCCGAATTACAGAAAAATCCGTTGCTAAAAAATGCGATTCAAGTTATAATGAAAAAACGAAGAGCAGCATCGTAGGGAGGGTCGGCGTAAGGAGCCTGGACCCTTTTTTTGCGTGAGAAAGGAGTGATTGCGTGAAACTGCTGATACGCCAGGGACGTCTGGTGGACCCGGTAGGGGGCATCGGCGGCGTCATGGACATTTTGTTGGAAGACGGCAAGGTGGCCGTCATTGGCAGCGACATCCGGGAGCGGGACGCGGAGATCATTGACGCCAGAGGCCTGACGGTATGTGCGGGCCTGGTGGATATGCACGTGCATCTGCGGGAGCCCGGCTTTGAGTATAAGGAGACCGTTGAGACCGGGGCGGCGGCTGCCGCCCATGGAGGTTTTACCTCTATTGCCTGCATGCCCAATACCCGCCCTGTTACCGATAGCCCGGAGGGGATCGACCTGGTCAAGCAAAAGGCGGCCCAGGCCTGTGGGGTCCATGTCTGGCCCATCGGCGCGGTATCCAAGGGACAGAAGGGGCAGGAGCTCACCGACTTTGAGGCCCTGAAGGGGGCGGGGGCGGTGGCGCTCTCCGACGACGGAGTGCCGGTGCAGAATGCCAACCTGATGCGGGACGGCCTGATCCTGGCCCACCGGCAGAACCTGACCATTCTCTCCCACTGCGAGGACGCGGACATGGTGAAGAACTACGCGGTGAACGAGGGGCGGATCTCCCGGCAGCTGCGTATCAACGGCCGGCCTGCCATCGCCGAGGAGCTGATGGTGACCCGGGACGCCATGCTGGCGGAGGAGACGGGGGCGGCGGTACATATCTGCCATATCTCCACCGCCAAGTCGGTGGCCATCGTCCGGCGGTATAAGCGCAAGGGGGTGCAGATCACCTGCGAGACCTGCCCCCAGTACTTCAGCCTCACGGAGGACGAGATCCTCACCCAGGGCACCATGGCCCGGGTGAACCCGCCTCTGCGGACCAGGGCGGACGTGGAGGCCATTATTGAGGGCCTGAAGGACGGAACCATCGACGCCATCGCCACTGATCACGCGCCCCATTCCGCCGAGGAGAAGGCAAGGGCCCTCACCGAAGCGCCCAGCGGTATGGTGGGTTTGGAGACAGCTCTGGGCGTGACCCTGACCTATCTGTACCACACCAAGGAAATGCCTCTGTCCGATATCCTGCGGAAAATGACCATCAATCCCGCCTGCATCCTCCGTCTGCCCACCAAGGGGCGGCTGTCCATCGGAGCGGACGGGGATATGGTGATTTTCGACCCGGCGGAGGAGTGGACGGTGGACCCGGAACGGTTTGCCTCCAAAGGCCGCAACACCCCCTTCGCGGGAAAAAAGCTGAAGGGAAAGGTCAAATATACCATTGTTGGCGGTAAGGTGGTCTATCAGGACAAGCCCTGACCGCATGCCAACCAGAAATAGAAAAAGAGGAGTTTGAGAATTATGTCCTTTGACGCGCTGCAGGAGAAGATCATCGCTTGCAAGAACCCCACCGTGGTGGGGCTGGATCCCAAGCCGGAGTATGTGCCTCCTCACATCCGCAAGGCCTGCTATGAGCAGCACGGCGAGACCCTGGAGGGCGCGGCCGAGGCCCTCTACCGGTTCAACTGCGGGCTGATGGATGCGCTGTGCGATCTTGTGCCCGCTGTGAAGCCCCAGTCTGCCTATTATGAGCGGCTGGGCTGGCGGGGGATGGAGGCGCTGGAGCGCACCATCCGCTATGCCAAGGAGAAGGGCTTCTTCGTGATCGCCGACATCAAGCGGGGCGATATCGGCTCCACCGCCGAGGCCTATGCTGACGGCTGGCTGGGCACCACCAGGGTGGGGGAGCAGGACCTGAGCGTGTTCGACGCTGACTGCGTCACCCTCAACGGCTATATGGGGGGCGACAGCGTCAATCCCTTCCTGAAGGTGTGCAAGCAGACCGACAAGTGTACCTTCTCCCTGGTCAAGACCTCCAACCCTGGCTCCGGCGAGCTGCAGAATGTGACTGCCGGAGAGGGCGACACGGTCTATGGCCTGATGGCCGACCTGATTGAGAAGTGGGGAGCCGGCACCGAGGGCAAATACGGCTATACCATGGCCGGTGCGGTGGCGGGAGCCACCCACCCCGATGAACTCAAGCAGATCCGGGCCCGGATGCCCCACACCTTCCTGCTGGTGCCCGGCTACGGTGCCCAGGGCGGCACCGCCGAGGATGTGCAGTACGCCTTCCAGGCCAAGGGCCGGGGTGCCATCGTCAACTCCTCCCGGGGCATTATCTGTGCCTGGCAGAAGACCGGCAAGGACGGCGCCGACTACCAGGAGGCCGCCCGTAATGCCGCCATTGCCATGCGGGATGATATCTG
Source organism: Flavonifractor sp. An306 (assembly GCF_002159455.1). Lineage (GTDB taxonomy): Bacteria > Bacillota > Clostridia > Oscillospirales > Oscillospiraceae > Flavonifractor. The sequence continues at coordinate 38,548 of NZ_NFIQ01000002.1, read as the reverse complement.
CCGGTTTATCACCATCGAGTAAGGAGGAGAGAGCATGCCCATCGAACAGCGCTGTACGATAGTGGAGATGACCCCTCTGAACGACAGCACCTGGTGGATGACCCTGGAAGTGGGGAAAATGGTGGAGGAGCAGGGGCTTCGGGCCGGTCAGTTCCTCCATGTGGCCTGCGGGGAGGGCAACCTCCTCCGCCGGCCCATTTCGGTGGCCTGCGTCCTGGCTGACGAGCCGGAGAATACCGCCGCTCTCATCTTCGAGGTGAAGGGGGAAGGCACCCGCTGGCTTGCCGGGCGCAAGGTGGGGGAGCAAGTCAACGTGCTAGGTCCACTGGGCAATGGCTTTTCCGTGGAAGAGAGAGGCCGCTATCTCCTGGTGGGGGGCGGCATCGGTGTGCCGCCCCTGCTGGGCTATGCCGAGGCCTACCATAAAAATGCCGTCGCTGTGCTGGGATTTCGCTCGGCAGACCGGGTGATCCTGGCCGAGCGTTTCCGGGAATGCTGTAAAGAAGTTTACCTTTGCACAGATGATGGAAGCCTTGGGCGCCATGGATTTGTGGATGCGCAGGTGCGGGATATTCTTGAAAAGGAAAAAGACTTTACGGCTATTTTGGCCTGCGGGCCCAAGCCCATGCTGAAGAGTGTGGCCAAGGTGGCGGCGGAGTACGGCGTGCCCTGCCAGGTGTCCATGGAGGAGCGGATGGCCTGCGGTGTGGGAGCCTGCCTGGGCTGTGCCATTCAGATGGCCGACGGCACTATGAAGCATGTGTGCAAGGACGGCCCGGTATTTGACGCCAGGGAGGTGGAGTGGAATGTCTAAGGTGGAGTTGTCCGTCGAGCTGGCGGGTGTGAAACTGAAAAACCCCATCGTAGTGGCCTCCGGGACCTTTGGCTTCGGCCGGGAATACGGCCAGTTCTACGACCTGAGTGAGTTGGGGGGAATTTGCGCCAAGGGTCTGACCCTGCACCGCCGGGAGGGCAATCCGCCTCCCCGCATCGCCGAGACGCCCATGGGGATCCTTAACTCCGTGGGCCTTCAGAATCCGGGGGTGGATGCCTTTATCGCTGAGGAGCTGCCCGAGCTGCGCAAGCACGACCTGGCGGTGATCGCCAATATCTCCGGCAACACCCCGGAAGAGTACGGCATCATGTGCGAGAAGCTGTCGGCGGCCGGGGTGGATATGATCGAGGTCAACATCTCCTGCCCCAATGTGAAGGCGGGCGGCCTGGCCTACGGCACCAAGCCGGAGCTGGCGGCCGAGGTTACCAAAGTGGCCAAGGAGCACGCCACTGTCCCGGTGATGGTGAAGCTGTCCCCCAATGTTACCGATATTACCGAGATTGCCAGAGCGGTGGCTGACGCCGGAGCGGACGCCCTGTCCCTTATCAACACCCTGCGGGGCATGCGCATTGACGTGAATACTCGTCGGCCCATTCTGAAAATGAATACCGGCGGCCTGTCCGGGCCTGCCGTGCTGCCGGTGGCGGTGCGGATGGTGTGGGAGGTGGCCAGCGCGGTTAATCTGCCGATTCTGGGTATGGGAGGCGTGGCCAAAGGGGAGGATGCGGCCCAGCTGATGCTGGCAGGCGCCTCTGCCGTGGCAGTGGGCACCGCCTGCTTCGCCGACCCCTACGCGCCCATCAAGGTACGGGATGAGCTGGCCGAAATTGCCTGTGTTCAGGGACATGGCAAGGTATCTGACCTGACAGGCGGTGTGCGGCCCTGGTGAGAGAGGAGCGCCAAAATGGAACATACCTATTATGTGTCCTGTTCCATGGAACAGTGCGGCGATTTGATCCACAGCGCCATTGTGGATGGCAGCATTACCGGAGAGCTGCTGGACCACTATGCAGTGAAAGGGCCCAACGGCTTGGAGTGTGCGGTTATGGTGTATGAGAAGCACTACTGGCGGGTGGGTAACCGCCTGACCCTCACGGTCACGATTGACAATATGAGCGCTCATACCAGAGTCCACATCATCGGCGGGGGCGGCGGAGGAGGTCTGATCCGCTTCGACTGGGGGGCGGCCGAATCCTTTGAGGACGTGGTGGAAGAGGCATTGAGACCCTATGCGCTCTGAAGAGACGGGGCGTAGGATTACCAAAATAGAGCAGGAGTTACAGCATGACAAGAATCTATCTGATCCGCCATGCGGAGGCAGAGGGCAACCTGTACCGCCGCGTTCATGGCTGGTATAACAGTTTGATTACTGACAACGGCTATCGCCAGATTGCCGCTCTGAAGGGGCGGTTTGACAATATCCCCATTGACGCGGTGTATTCCAGCGATTTGTTTCGCACCATGACCACCGCCAAAGCCATTTATGAATCCCATGCGCTGGAGCTGCATACCCGGCCCGACCTGCGGGAGATCGGCGTGGGCGTGTGGGAGGACAAACCGTGGGGGGAGCTGGCCCACCGGGATGGACAGCGGCTGCGTGGGTTCAATCACAGCTCCCCTGAATTTCAGGTAGAGGGCGGCGAGACCTTTGCCCAGGTGCAAAAGCGGATGCTGGCTGCTATGCGGGACATTGCCCAGCGGCACCCGGACCAGACGGTGGCAGCCTTTTCCCACGGAACCGCCATCCGCTGTCTCCAGGGGGCCATTCGCGGCCTGGAGCCGGGCGAGATGGACGCATTGGGGCACAGTGACAACACCGGCGTTACCTGTTTGACGGTAGACGAACATGGCGTCTGCCGGCTAATTTTTGAGAATGACAGCTCCCATCTGCCGGAGGAGATCTCCACCCTGGCCCGCCAGAAATGGTGGAAGTCCCGGGAGAGCAGTCTGGCTGACGCCAACCTGTGGTTCCGTCCCCTGAATATGGAGACGGAAGGGGAGTGCTACCGCTCAGCCCGCAGCGATGCCTGGCAGGATATCCACGGCTCTGACCTTCCCTGTGACAGTGAGGCCTTCCAGCAGGATGCGCTGCGCTGCTGGGCCCAGGACCCCCAAAAGGCCGTGATGGCAGCCATGCTGGGCGAAACATTTGCCGGCGTGCTCCAGATGGATCTGGAGCGCTGGGCGGAGGAGGGGATCGGCTATATCCCCTTTGTGTACATGGCTCCGGAGTACCGGAAAAAGGGCCTTGGGGTTCAGCTGATCGGCCAGGCGGTGTCCACCTACCGCCCCTTGGGCCGGACCAGACTGCGGCTGCGCTGTGCCCCGGATAACGGGGTAGCCCAGCGGTTTTATAAGAAGTACGGATTTGTAAAGGTGGGCGAGGTCCAGGGCGCAGGCGGCGTACCGCTGGATCTGTTGGAAAAAGAGATCGGCTTTGAACCTGCCGATGAATCGAGGTAATATGAACGCATTTCTTCCTGTCTCCCAAAAAGATCTGGCGGAGCGGGGTTGGGACTGGTATGACTTTTTGCTCATCACCGGCGACGCCTATGTGGACCACCCCTCCTTCGGTCCGGCCATCATTTCCCGCCTGCTGGAGGCGGAGGGCTACCGGGTGGCCATTCTGGCCCAGCCGGATTGGCGTAAGGCAGAAGCCTTTACAGCCTTGGGCCGGCCCAGATTGGGTGTGATGCTCTCCGCCGGCAATATTGACTCCATGGTGGCCCACTATACGGTGGCAAAAAAACGGCGGCATGACGACGCCTATTCTCCGGGCAACAAGGCGGGCCTGCGGCCTGATCGGGCGGCCATTGTCTACTCCAATAAGGTGCGGGAGGCATTTGGGGACATTCCTCTGGTGATCGGTGGGCTGGAGGCCTCGCTGCGGCGGTTTGCCTACTACGACTACTGGGAGGACAAGGTGCGCCGCTCCGTCCTCTTTGACAGCCAGGCAGACCTGCTGGTCTACGGCATGGGGGAGACCGCCACCCGGGAAATTGCTGCCCGGCTGGCCTCCGGCACGCCCGTGGGGGAGATCAAGGATGTAAAGGGAACTGCCTTTATTGGAAATACACCCGCCGACTGCGCCTATCCCCTGGTGGAGTGCCCCTCCTTTGAGCAGGTGCGCGCCGACAAGCGGCAGTACGCCATGGCCAATCAGATCCAGTATGAGGAGCATGACCCGGTGCGGGGAAAGGCCATCCTGCAGCGTCATGGGGACAAGCTGCTCATCGTCAATCCGCCCGCCATGCCCCTGACCACGGCGGAGCTGGACCGGGTAGCTGAGCTGCCCTACGTCCGGGAGCCCCATCCTATGTATGACAGCATGGGAGGCGTGCCTGCTATTGAGGAGGTGCGGTTCTCGGTGGCCCATAACCGGGGCTGCTTCGGGGCATGTCATTTCTGCTCCCTGGCCTTTCACCAGGGGCGGATCATCACCTCCCGAAGCCATGAGAGCGTGCTGAGAGAGGTGGAGGCGCTGACCCATCATCCGGGCTTCAAGGGTTATATCCACGATGTGGGAGGCCCTACCGCCAACTTCCGCCGCCCGTCCTGCAAGAAGCAGCTGAAGGCGGGGATGTGCCGGAACCGGGCCTGTCTGGCGCCTGAGCCCTGTCCCAATCTGGACGCCGATCACACCGACTATTTGATGCTGCTGCGGAAGGTGCGGGCGGTGCCCGGCGTGAAAAAGGTGTTTATCCGCTCCGGCATCCGGTTTGACTATATGCTCAAGGATCAGAGCGGGGAGTTTTTTGCCGAGCTGGTGAAGTACCATGTGTCCGGTCAGCTGAAGGTGGCGCCGGAGCATTGTGTGGATGGCGTGCTGGATTATATGGGCAAGCCCCATATCGCGGTGTACGAGAAGTTCCGGCAGAAATATGAGCGGCTGAACCAGAAGTACGGCAAGGAGCAGTATCTGGTGCCCTATCTCATGTCCTCCCATCCCGGCTGCACCATGTCCGACGCGGTGCGTCTGGCGGAGTGGCTGAACAGATCCGGCCGGCAGCCGGAGCAGGTGCAGGACTTCTATCCCACGCCTGGCACCCTGTCCACCTGTATGTACTATACCGGCCTTGACCCCCGAACCATGAAGCCGGTGTATGTGCCCAAGGATCCCCATGAGAAGGCCATGCAGCGGGCTTTGATGCAGTGGAAGCGGCCGGAAAAGCGGGCACTGGTCCGTGAGGCCCTCCACGCGGCCCACCGGGAGGACCTGATCGGCTATGGAAAAGGCTGCCTGCTCCGTCCCTCCGGGCGAAAGCCGGAAGGGGAGACCCGGCAGAAAAAACAGGCGGCTGAACGGCCTGCCCGTCCGGAAAAGAAATCCCGCCCAGTGAAAAAGGCGGGGTGGGCGGTGGCCAAGCCCAAAAAGAACACCCGCCCCAAGAAAAAACGGGGCTGAATGACAAAAACCGCGGCATGGTCTTTTTCCATGCCGCGGTTTCTATTTGGCAGGGAGGGGCTCAGCAGCCCATCTCCCGGATCAGGTTTACCATTTCGATGGCGCCTTCGGCGCACTCGGAGCCCTTGTTACCCGCCTTGGAGCCGGCCCGCTCGATGGCCTGTTCGATGTTCTCGGTAGTGAGCACGCCGAACATTACCGGGATGCCGCTCTCCAGCGAGACCGCCGCGATGCCCTTGGACACCTCGTTGCAGACATAGTCGTAGTGGCTGGTGGAGCCGCGGATCACCGCGCCCAGGCAGATCACCGCGTCGTATTTGCCGCTCTTGGCCATTTTGGAGGCGATAAGGGGGATCTCAAAGGCGCCGGGTACCCAGGCCACCTGAATGTCCTCCTCCTGTACGTTGTGGCGGAGCAGCCCGTCCATAGCGCCGCTGAGCAGCTTGGAAGTGATGAACTCGTTGAACCGGGCCACCACGATGCCTACCTTGATGCTGCTGGATACCAGCTTTCCCTCAAATGTTTTCATGATAAAACTCCTCTCTTCCTTTTAATAGGTCAGAATATGTCCCATGCGCTCCTGCTTGGTTTTCAGGTAGAACAGGTCGTAGTCGTTGGCGTCCATCTGGATGGGTACCCGCTGGGTGATCTCCAGGCCGAACTCGGAGAGCTGATAGACCTTGTCCGGGTTGTTGGTGAGCAGCCGCATGGTGCGCACACCCAGGTCCCGCAGGATTTGCGCTCCGGTCCAGTACTCCCGAAGGTCGGGGGCAAAGCCAAGTTCCACATTGGCGTCCACGGTATCAAAGCCTTTTTCCTGGAGGGCATAGGCCTTCAGCTTGTTGATCAGGCCGATACCCCGGCCCTCCTGACGCATGTAGAGCACCACGCCCCGGCCCTCTTTCTCAATCTGCATCATGGCGGCGGCCAGCTGCTGGCCGCAGTCGCAGCGGCAGGAGTCGAACACGTCGCCGGTGAGACATTCCGAGTGAACCCGGCAGAGCACGTCCTGACCGTCGCTGATATCCCCCTTCACCAGAGCCACGTGATGCTCGCCGGTCAGGTCGTTGATGTAGCCGTAGATCTGGAAGTCGCCGTAGCGGGTGGGCATTTTGGCCACGGCCTCCCGCACCACATGCTTGTCGTGAAGGCGGCAGTAGTCCTGAAGGGCCTTGATGGTAACAACTTTCAGCCCCCATTCCCTAGCCTTTTCCAGCAGTTCAGAAGTGCGCATCATGGTGCCGTCGTCCCGCATGATCTCGCAGCACAGACCGCACTCTTTCAGGCCCGCCAGCCGGCACAGGTCTACCGTGGCCTCCGTGTGGCCGTTGCGGATGAGTACGCCGCCCCGGCGGGCCACCAGCGGAAACACGTGGCCCGGACGGCGCAGGTCCTCCGGGCGGGTGGACGGGTCCACGCACATCCGGCAGGTGTAGCCCCGCTCCTCAGCGGAAATGCCGGTGGTGGTGTTTACATGGTCGATGGAGATGGTAAAGGCGGTATGATGGTTGTCGGTGTTGACCTTGACCATCTGCTCCAGCTGAAGCCGGTCGGCCAGCTCCTGGCTCATGGGGGTGCAGATCAGGCCCTTGGCGTGCATCGCCATGAAGTTGACGTTTTCGGTGGTGGCAAACTGGGCAGCGCAGATCATGTCACCTTCGTTTTCCCGGTCCGGGTCATCGATGGAGATGATAATGCGGCCCGCCCGCAGCTCCTCAAGGGCTTCCTCCACCGTGCAGAATTGTTCGTCCATATCAGATTCCTCCTCGTCTAAAATCCATGCCGCGCCAGAAAGTCCCGGGTAAGTCCGCCGGACGCCGGGGTTTCCGGGGCGGGTGTGAGCAGCTTTTCCACGTATTTGCCAATGATATCGGTCTCCAGATTGACCAGGTCACCCTCTCTGCGATTCTGCAGCGCCGTCTGAGCCACGGTGTGGGGAATGGCGGAGATGGAAAAGGCGGTTTCTTCTACCCGGGCCACCGTCAGACTGATTCCGTCTACGGCGATGGAGCCCTTTTCCACGATGTACCGCAGCAGCTGTGGGGCGGCCTGTATGGTATACCAGACAGCGTTGTCGTCCCGTTTGATGCGGGTGATCCGGCCGGTGCCATCGATGTGTCCGGCTACGATATGCCCGCCAAACCGGCCGTCGGCGGCCATGGCCCGCTCCAGATTGACGACGCTGCCCCGCCGGAGCCCGGACAGGGCGGAGCGATCCAGGGTCTCGTGCATTACGTCGGCGGAAAACCGGTCGGACAGCAGGGAAGTGACGGTCAGACACACCCCGTTTACCGCGATGCTGTCTCCGATTTTGGTGCCCTCCAGCACGGTTTTGGCCCGGATGGTCAGAACAGCCGACTGTTTGCCCCGCTGGATGCCCTCCACCTGGCCCATTTCCTCAACGATCCCCGTAAACACTGGGGACCACCTCGCTTTCGATCAGAAAATCTTCCCCGAGCCGGGTGATGGAGCTGTGCGTCAGCGCAATGGCCTGGGACATCAGGGCGACGCCCGCCCCCTCTACCGGGGTCTTGGCCTCTCTGCCGCCCGACAGCTTGGGTGCGATATAGGCCAGAACTTTTTGTACAATGTCCTGCTCCAGAGCGGTCCAGTTCAGGGTACCCCCACCCTCCAGCAAAATACTGTCTACCTCACGCCGTCCCAGCTCGTCCATCAGCCAGTTCAGGTCCACATGTCCGTTGCGCTCCGGCCCTGTGAGCACCTGGCAGCCCGCCGCCTCATAGTTGGCCCGCTTGTCCGCGTCGTTACAGCAGGTGGCCAGCAGGGTGGGGGCTTGCCGGGCGGTGGTCACCACCTGGGCGGTGAGGGGCGTGCGGAGGTGGGTGTCGCAGATGATCCGCACTGGGGTGCGGCAGCCGGGAAGGCGGCAGGTCAGCAGGGGGTCGTCGGCCAGCACGGTGCCCACCCCTGCCATGATGCCGGTATACCGATGGCGGAGCTGCTGGACGTGGTGCCGGGCTGCCTCACCGGTGACCCACTTGGAGTCCCCGGTGGGGGCGGCGATCTTGCCGTCCAGGGTCATGGCGTATTTCATGGCCACATAGGGCCGTCCGGTGCGGATATAGTGAAAAAAGATACGGTTGAGCGCTTCGCACTCCGCTTCCAGCACCTGCTCGGTAACCTCCACACCGGCCTTCCGCAGCAGAGCGATCCCTTTTCCGGCCACCAGGGGATTAGGGTCTCCCGCCCCCACCACCACCCGGCGGATGCCGGACTCCAGAATGGCCTGGGTGCAGGGGGGCTGCCTGCCCTGGTGGCAGCAGGGCTCCAGGGTAACGTACATGGTAGCTCCTCCGGGGGGCTCGGTGCAAGCGGCCAGGGCGTTGCGCTCAGCGTGGGGCTGGCCGCATTTTTCATGCCAGCCCTGACCGATAAACCGCCCTTCCTTGACGATCACGGCCCCCACCATGGGATTTGGGGAGGTCCAACCCAATCCGCGCTTTGCAAGCTCCAGGGCCTGAGCCATATACTCCCGGTCCTCCATAGCATCATCTCCGCAAAGAAAAATTGCCCTGAACAGATCTGTTCAGGGCAATCAAAGGGGATGCGGAAACATCCTTTACAAGCAAAAAACTCTGGAATGTCATCACATACCAGAGCAATCGCAAAGATACAGGACAAGCAATCCTGTATGACAACGATCTTCTTCCATCCAGACTATACTGTCGGCTTCGGAGTTTCACCGAATCATGCCTTGCGGCTCGTGGGCTATACCACCGGTAGGGACTTGCACCCTGCCCTGAAGATCTTATTCAATTGACTGGCATAAGTATACGCTGCCGGCAGGCCATTGTCAAGGGCATACCGGCAGCCGGCAGAAAATTTTGCCGTCAGCGCATGGCGTTCTTGACGCCGTCCTTTACATCTTCGGTTACGTTCCTGGCGGCGTCCCCGATGTCATCGGCAATATCCTTACCAGCTTCTCCGATGTCGTCGAGTACGCCCTCCGGCGTGGAGGTAACCGCGGGCGTGGGGGTCACGACCTCCGGCACATTGGGGCTGCAGGCCGCCAGGGGAACCGTCAGGGTCAGCACCAGCATAAACAAGCTCCAGATCCGTTTCATGTCTATCCTCCTGTCAGTTCAATGGACTGCAAGAGTTAGTGTGAGCGTATCAAAGAAAAGTATACAAAAAATTTTCCGTTTTTTTAAAAAAAGCCTTGCGTATGCGGGAAGAATCTGCTATCATATCATAAACAGTAATGATTACTGTTTATGAATCAAGAGAAAAGAGGTGGCCTATGAACGGAAAGCGCTATTCCCGGCAGCGGGAACTGATTTTTGAGACATTGAAACACAGCAGGGAACACCCCACGGCGGAAATGCTGTATCAGTGGCTGAAACCGGAGAATCCCAGCCTGAGCCTCGGAACAGTCTATCGCAATCTGAATCTGCTGGCGGACGAGGGGAGCATTACCCGCATGGCGTTTCCGGTGGAACGGTTTGACGCCGACACTACGGCTCACCCCCATTTTTGCTGTCAGGTCTGTGGTTCGGTCTATGACCTGAAGCTGCCCTATGACGCCGGACTGGATGAACAGGCGCTGCTGGCCAGTGGCCACGATGTAACGGGGCATGAGGTCATTTTCCATGGAACCTGTGTAAACTGTAAGCGGGTTCACTGAGGGTATAAAGCCCCAAAAGACAGGGAAAACATATAAAATAAGAAAGAAAGGCTGGTTAATCTCATGGAATTCAAGCTGTATCGCTGTGCGCATTGCGGAAATATTATCTATAAGGTCGTGGACAAGGGTGTGCCCGTCATGTGCTGCGGGCAGAAGATGGAGGAAGTGGTGCCCAACACCACCGACGGCGCGCTGGAGAAGCATGTTCCCGTGGTGGAGAAGTCCGCCCATGGCAGCGGCAACTCTGTCACTGTGAAGGTGGGCAGCGTGGAGCACCCCATGCTGCCGGAGCACTATATCCCCCTGATCGCCGCGGTGACCGAGGATACTGTGGTGCTGAAGTTCCCCAAGCCGGGCGACAAGCCGGAACTCAAGACCTTTGTCTATGGGGATGGGAAGGTAACGGCCTATGAGCTGTGTAACCTCCACGGCTTCTGGAAGGGCGAAGGCTGATCAACGCCCATTATAAATAAAAGTAGGAAGGATGGAAATGTTATGGAGCTGAAGGGCAGCAAGACTGAAGCCAATCTGTGGAAAGCGTTTGCGGGGGAGAGCATGGCCCGCAATAAGTACACCTATTTTGCCAGCAAGGCCAAGAAGGAGGGCTACGAGCAGATCGCGGCCATCTTTGAGGAGACCGCCGGCAACGAGAAGGAGCACGCCAAGCTGTGGTTCAAGGAGCTGGGCGGCATTGGCGATACCATAGCCAACCTGAAGTCCGCCGCCGCCGGCGAGAATGAGGAGTGGACCCAGATGTACCGGGAGATGGCCGACACCGCCCGGGAAGAGGGGTTTGAGAAGCTGGCTTTCCTGTTTGAAGGCGTGCTGAAGATCGAGAAGGAGCACGAGGAGCGCTACCTGACCCTCCTGAAGAACCTGGAGGAGGGCGTGGTGTTCAAGCGCGGCGACGAGTATATGTGGAAGTGCCGTAACTGCGGCCACATCCACTTTGGCAAGGAGGCTCCCCAGGTTTGCCCTGTGTGTGCCCATCCCCAGGCCTATTTTGAAATCCGTAGCGTGAACTACTAAGAGAGAAAAAACAAGCCGTCTGCCTGTGTGGCAGATGCACTTGTAAAATGAAAGTAGACACCCACACTTTTGTGAGTGTCTACTTTCATTTTACAAGTGCAACACAGGCTGGTAGCCTGTGTCCCATGTTTTGTTGTCAGGGGAGAAGTACCTCGTCCTCGGTGGTCAGACCTTGCAGAATCTCAGTGTACCAGCCGCCGGAGATGCCGGTCTCCACCTCTACTTCCACGGCCTTTCCGTCCCGCAGAACCTGTACGGTACCGCCACTGACCGCCTGGGATGGAATCCGTAGGCAGTCCTCTTTTTGCTCGGTAATGATGGCTACATTGACGTTCATCCCGTCCCGCAGCCCGTCGGTGCTGTCCAGCGTCAGCTCCACAGTATAGTCTGTCACGCCGCCTGAGGTGATGCCGGTGTCGTCAATGCGCGCCACGGTGGCGGTATAGCTCCGGGGCTGCCCGCTATCGTCGGTAAAGGCCACCTGGGCCTGCTGGCCGGGCCAGATGCGCTCAATGTACTGCTCGTTGATGTCGACATGGACGCACAGCTCCTCTGGCTGGGCCAGCACCGCCATGGGGGTCCCCGCCGACGCCAGGTCTCCCAGTTTCACCGACCGGGTGAGGATCACGCCGTCCACCGGAGCCAGGATGGTGTAATCCGCCCGTTTGGCTTGGAGCTGTTCCAGGGAGGTACGGGCTGATTCCACGGACAGGGAGGCGTTGGTCACCGCGTTGGTAAGGCTGTCGTTTTTAATGGTCATCACGGTTTGCCCTACAGTGACAGCGGAGCCGGTCTGGATGGGCAGAGTAAGTACCTGCCCGGATTGGGTGGCGTAGATGGTCTGCTCGGTGGCGTTGGATACGGTGCCGGATTCCATGCAGACAGCGGAACCCACAGCGGCGGAGGCGGAGTCTCCGCTGAGGACCGTGCCTGGATTTTGGAAGGAGAACTCCACATAGACGCCGGTCCGCCCGCCGGACAGGGCGCTGGGGGTGTCGTAGATCCGTTCCACCGTGCCGGTTACCGTCTCCGCCCGGTTGGGGAAGGAGATCACCGCGGAGGCCCCCGGTGTAAAGGAGGTGGCGTCCTCCACCCAGAAGGGAACGGTGAGTTTTAAGTTTTGGCTGTCCACCACCTGGGCAATGGGACTGCCCGTGGAGACATAATCTCCCACGTGGACATTGACTGCGGTAACGGTGCCGGCGGCGTAGGAGGTCACAGTCAGGTCGGCACAGGCCGTCTGCGCCTGACTGAGGGAGGCCTGGGCGCTGTCCAAAGAGAGGGCGGCCTGTTCGATCTGGTCCTCCAGATCTCCTGCGTCCAGCTCATACAGGGTCTGGCCTGCGGTTACGGTGTCGCCTTCCTCAATAGAACAGGAGATCACCGTGCCGCTGACCTGGGGGACAATGTTGTAATTGTCCCGGTAGGTAACCGTGCCCGTGTCCTCCACGGTGTTTTCCACCGGCCCGGTGTCTGGGAAAACGGTGGTGCGGTCCTTATCCTCGCCGTTGGAACAGCCGGTCAGCAGCAGCAGGCCCAGCGTACAGGCCACAGCCTTTCTACCATATTTCATCAGCTCCACCCCTTTTGACTAGGAAACTGTGATATGTTTCATGAACTCGGGATTACTCGACACTTTTCAGGGCGCCCAACATGTCGATCTCCCGCATTTTCCGCCCGATTACCACATTGACGCCCAGGGCGAACAGCATGGTCACGCCGCAGGACAGGCCGATGGCCTTGGGCGTGACCATCACCTCCAGAGGCATAGAGGTAATGGAGAGGATGAGGAAACGGTCCAGGGCGATACCCAGAGGAATACCCAGCAGAATGCCGGCGGCGGCGAAAATCAGGTTTTCGCTCAGCTGCAGCCGCTTGATTTCCCGCTCATAAAAGCCCAGCACCATCAGCGTGGCCAAACTGCGAAGCTGCTCAAAGAAGCTCATGATCCCCAGGTTATAGATCACAATGCAGGCAAGCCCGCCGCCAAAGACGATGAGGATATATACCACCATGGAGGTGTTCTCCATCTTCTCCACCACGGCGGCGGTGACGGTTTCCCGGCTCTGCCAACCGTCCACGAAATCGTAGTGGTCCAGCTCTGTTTCCAGGGCGACAGGGTCGGCGGCGGTCAGATAGGCCGCCGTTGGAGTATATGCCCGGCCCAGGCTCCGCCACAGGCTGCGGCTCACATAGGCCCCGCTGACGCAGCGGTTCACTTCCGCCACCGTCAGGGTGATATAGCCGTTTTCTCCGGTGAATCGGAGGGTGACGGAATCTCCCTCCGCCAGCCCCAGCTCGTCCGCCAGCTGTTTTTCCAATACCAGCCCCTCCTGGGGAAGAGACAGGGGAACGGAGGCATAGGGATCGTACAGGTGAAGGGATACGGTGTCCTCCGCCACCGTCAGGGTGGTGGTGGCCCGCTGGCTGCTGCTGTATAGCCAGCATGTGGTAGTCATTTCCAGCTCTGCTCCGGTGACGCCGGGGGCGGAAACCAGCCGGCTGTACTGGCGCTCTGTTACCGAGGTGTTCAGACTGACCATCACATCATAGCGGTTCTGATTTCCTGCCAGAGCGTTGGAATAGGCGTCCATAGAGTCCTTAATGGCGAAGGCCATAAATACCAGCGCCATGCAGAAGGCGATACCCACTACACAGGTGAGCATACGCACCTTGTTGCGGAAGGTGTTGCGCAGGATGTATTTCTGATTGAAGCCCAGCCGCCGCCACAGAGGACGGATGTGCTCCAGAAAGAGGGAACCGCCGCTTTTGGGGGCCTTGGGGCGCATACATTGGGCGGGAGATTCCTTCAACAGGGACCGGGCCACCAGCCAGGCGCTGCCGATGCAGCACAGGGCGGTAAGGCCCACCGCCTGGCCCCAGGCCTGGAAGTCGTGGACAATCTCCATGGGTGGCAGGTCGCAGCCGGTGGCGATGGTCCACACAATGAGGGCGGCGATATATTTGCCCAAAAGCGCACCGATGGGAAAGCCGATCACCACCACCAGCAGCGCATGGAGCAGGTAATAGACCAGGATGGTATGGTCGGAGTACCCCAACGCCTTGAAGGTGCCGATGTCGGACCGGGCGCTTTCAATGAGCCGGTTCATGGTACTTACCATCATCAGCACCGCGCACAGGAAAAACAGGGTGGGGAAGAAGGTGAGTATGGGAACCAGGTTGTTTTTTCCCTCCATTAGGGAATAGGCCTGCTGATTGTCCTCCAGCGCCAGAATATTGACCACCTTGCTGCCCAAAACGTCGTCCACGGCGGCACGCAGCTGCGCCATGGACATGGATTCGCTGGTGGTAATGCAGAACTGATTGTAGATGTGGGGGCCCATGACGTCCTGAAGGGTCTCCTCCCGCACGTAGGCAAAGCCATACCGGGACAGGTCGGGGGAGGGGGTGGTAGCGTTGACGGGATAGAGGTATTCCGGATCCTTCCCCACACCGCATACCTGAAGCCGCAGATGGATGCCCAGGCCGGTGAGGGTGAGCTCATACCAGTCGCCCACCTGCAGGCCTCTGGCCTGGGCAAACTGGTCGCTGAGAAAGATCTCCTGGCTGTTGGCGGGAAGCCTGCCTTCGGTGATGTAAGGGGTGTTGATACTCCAGTCGGCCGGAATTCCGCAGAGGGAGAGGGTAATGTCGCTGTTGTGACGCTCCTCCGCGTCCAGCAGAATCTGGGGCTGCACGCCGGTAATCCCGTTCAATCCCTCCAGCGCCCGGCAGTCCGCCATGTCCAGCCCCACTCCGGTGAGCCAGTAGTCGGCTACGTTGTGTTCCATATAATAGCGCCCCATGATCCGGTCCACGTTATAGATGATTCCGTTGAGGCCGGTGTATACCACCACGGCGATCATGGTAATGATGCTGACGGAAATGAGCCGGGAGGCGGTACGCCGCAGGTCCCGGAAAAAATTTTTCCAGATCATGCTACCACTCCAGCTCCTGCACCGGTACCGGATTGGGATTTTCCGTAAAGGACTCAATTTTGCCGCTTTTCATGCGGATGAGTACATCGGCAGTGGGGGCCAGGGCTCCGTTGTGGGTGACCACCACTACTGTCTTTTTGCTTTTCTTGCACAGGTCGTAGAGCAGGGCCAGAATGGCCTTGCCCGTCACATAGTCCAACGCGCCAGTGGGCTCGTCGCACAGCAGTACATCGGGATTTTTGGCCAGTGCCCGGGCGATGGCGCCCCGCTGCTGTTCGCCACCAGAACACTGGGCGGGGAAGTTGCCCATGCGATCGCCCAGCCCCACCATGTCCAGCACCTGTCTGGCGTCCAGGGGATTTTTGCAGATCTGGCTGGCCAGTTCCACGTTTTCCAGTACCGTCAAATTGGGCATCAGGTTGTAAAACTGGAACACAAAGCCAATGCTCTCCCTCCGGTACTGGGTGAGCTGTTTCTTGTTGAAGTTGGAGATCTCTTTATCATTCACCGTTACCAGTCCGGAGGTAGGGGAGTCCATCCCGCCCAGAATGTTGAGCACCGTAGACTTGCCTGCGCCGCTGGCGCCCAGGATGATGGTATATTTCCCCTCCGGGATGGAAAAGCTCACATCGTCTACCGCCCGAATGGTGGTTTTGCCCATGACATATTCCCGTACCACATGCTCCAAACGCACTCCGGACACAAGCTCCACCCCTTCCAGCGGCTGCATTTTTAGTTAATTTGTCTATATTATAGCGGTTCTGTCATTCTCCCGTCAAGGCGGGCGGATATAGAAAAGCAGCCTGCCTTTTCGGGCAGGCTGCTGTGTTTGTAACCGTTGCCGAACTAATTTGCTCTGGGTTCTTGCTCCAGTGCGGCGGAAACAAAACCGTGAAACAGGGGATGGGGCCGGTTGGGCCGACTCTTGAATTCCGGGTGAAACTGAACGCCCAGGAAAAAGGGATGGTCCCGCAGCTCCACCGCCTCCACCAGGCGGCCGTCAGGGGAGGTGCCGCTGAGGACCAGTCCGGCCTGCTCCAGCTGGCGGCGGTAGTCGTTGTTGAACTCATAGCGGTGGCGGTGGCGCTCCTGGATCAGGGGTTGGCTGTAACACCGCTCCAGCAGGGTGTCCGGTTGTACCTGACAGGGCCAGCTGCCCAGACGGAGGGTACCGCCCTTGTCGATGCTGTCGCTCTGGCCGGGCATAAAGTCGATGACCTTATAGGGACAGTCCGGGTCGAATTCCCCGGAGGTGGCCCCGATGAGGCCGGCGGCGTTTCTGGCAAACTCAATGACCGCGATCTGCATGCCCAGGCAGATGCCCAGATAGGGGAGTCTGTGAGTCCGGGCATATTGGGCGGCCAGCACCATACCCTCAATGCCGCGGCTGCCAAAGCCGCCGGGTACCAGGATCCCGTCCGCGCCGGACAGGATCTGTCCGCAGTTCTCCGGGGTCAGGGTTTCAGAGTCGATCCAGCGGATGTCCACACGGCCGTGAAGCCCGTAGCCCGCGTGGCGTAGCGCCTCGGCTACAGACAGGTAGGCGTCGTGCAGCTGGATGTATTTTCCCACCAGGGCAATGGTCACTGAGCGGTCCTGCCGCCCCATCTGCTCCACCAGCGCCTGCCACTCGGTAAGGTCGGGAGCGGGGGTATTCAGGCGCAGCTGACGGCATACGACATCGGAAAAGTGAGCCTGTTCCAGCATAAGAGGTGCCTGGTACAGGTTGGGCAGGGTCACATTTTCGATGACACAGTCCCGGCTCACGCCGCAAAAGCCGGAAATTTTCTCAAAAATACTCTCATCCCGGATGGGCTCGTCGCACCGCAGCACGATCAGGTCAGGGGAGATGCCAAAGCCCTGAAGCTCTTTTACCGAGTGCTGAGTGGGCTTGGATTTGTGCTCACCGGAGGCCCGCAGATAGGGCACCAGCGTCACATGGATAAACAGGGTGTTGTCCCGGCCAATCTCACGGCCCACCTGACGGATGGCCTCCAGAAAGGGCTGGCTCTCCATATCACCGGTGGTGCCGCCGATCTCGGTGATCACCACGTCGGCGCTGGTTTTCCGGCCCACGCTGTAAATAAAGCGTTTGATCTCGTCGGTGATATGGGGAATGGTCTGCACGGTGCCGCCCAGATATTCCCCCCGACGCTCCTTGGCTATGACGTTGGCATATACCCGGCCGGTGGTCAGGTTGGAGTATTGGTTCAGGTCCTCGTCAATAAACCGCTCGTAATGGCCCAGATCCAGGTCGGTTTCCGCGCCGTCCTCGGTGACAAATACCTCTCCGTGCTGATAGGGGCTCATGGTGCCCGGGTCCACGTTGATATAGGGGTCCAGCTTTTGGGCGGCAACCTTCAGCCCCCTGGCTTTCAGCAGACGGCCCAGGGAGGCGGCGGTGATTCCCTTGCCCAGACCGGACACCACCCCGCCGGTTACAAAAATATATTTCGTCACAATAAGACTCCTTCCCCTGAAAATAGACAGAGAGGCCCCGAATATCCTTCGGGACCTCTCTGTCCTGCAACGCACCTTATCTTACCCCTTGTTTTGCAGGATGTCAACCGGAAACATGCAAAACCGGAGAGAATTTCAGCGGCCGCACGTCCGGAGCAGGCGGCGCAGCTCCCTGCCGCCGGAACTGTAGGGACGGACGGCGGCGCGGAAAAAGGCCAGAGGATTGGTACAGAATAACGAGGCGCAGATACCTGCCCGGCAGAAAAAGCGTCTCATGGTCCACCTCCGCCGTTCAGTATAACCCGGCGGGCAGGTGTGTTTTGCTGAACGATGTCGAAGAAGCGGGAAAGATTTTAGGAAGTCTTTACCATATCTTGATAGAAAGCGTGCCTGAAATCTGATATCCTCAAAGTGACGGCGGCAAGGCTGCCTGTAAAACCATATAGGAGGAAAGGGGTTTTTCTTGTGATTCCCTGTCAAAAGAGCTGTTCGGCCTATTGCGAGGGCTGCCATAAGAGCTGCGCGGAGTGGAGGCAGTTTCAGACCAGGCTGCGTAAGGAGCGGCAGGCCAAGAAGGACTACCTAAACTATTATAACGAGCTGTGCGGGGCGGTAACCCGCCAGTTCCGGGCCATCGGAGCCTATTGCGGGGCCCGCTGAATAAACGATATCTTGGAAGCGTCTCCGCCCACTGGGCGGAGACGCTTTTTTTGCCAAATGATTTGTTGGAAAAAAGAAAATTCTTTGCAACTATCCAGGAAAGGCGGGAGTCTTATGATGTAGAAAGGAGGTCGAAACAGAATGCAGCTGCGGGCAGACAGAGAACTGACGGACGAGGAGTTCCTCGGGCTGATTGAGGCGAAAAGCGACTCATTTTATCGTGTAGCCTATGGATATGTACATAACGCTGAGGACGCCAAGGATATTGTCCAGGATGCAGTCTGCAAAGCCTACGTGGGAAAGGCGAGCCTGAAGGATCGGGAGAAGTTCTATCCCTGGTTCTATCGGATTCTGGCCCATACGGCTTCCTCCTTTTTGCGCCGGCATGCACGGACGGCTGTCTGGTATGATGAGCTGCTGGAGCCGCTGGACCAGGAGGAGCACTGGGGCGACGCGCTTTGGGTCAGAGACTCACTGGCCGGGGTGGAGAAAAAGAGCCGTATGGTCATTATTCTGAAAATCTATGAGAATATGACCTTTGCGGAAATTGCACAGATCCTCAAAAAGCCGGAAAACAGCGTAAAATCCCTATATTATCGCGGTTTGAGGACCATGCGGGAAAGGATGCAGGTATATGGATAGAGACTGGGAGATATCGGTGGAGATTCCCGCTGATCTGGGAGAGGTACTCCGGCAAGGTATGTGCCGGGGAAAGGAGATAGCGGCCCGGCGGGCCAGACGGAGACGAATGGCTGCACGCACAGCCTGCTCTTTTCTGCTGGTGCTGACACTCTTTGCGGGCGGCGTGCGATTTTCTCCAGCCTTTGCTGCAGCGGTGCGGGAGCTGCCTGTGGTGGGTCAGCTGGTACGGGCGTTTGAGAAGAACCAGCCCTTGGCTCAGGGCGGCGTCCGGGGCGAAGGGGGCATGGCCGTGCTGACCATGGAGCGCAGCGGCGACAGGGAGCAAATCCGGCTGGAATTCCGGCAGGAGGACGCGGCACTGTATCAGGTGGAGTTTGCTTCCTATCCCAAGACAATCACCATTACAATGCCTGGAACAGACGGGGTTGAGGTTCTCTCGGAGATTTCCCGGGCCAGAGATACCAGCCAATACATCAAGTCTGTCTGTCAGCTGCCCACCAGCACCGGCGATACCACGTCGATACAGCTGGAGCTGGAGAGCGATGCCGACGTGCAGATTCAGGAGTACCGGGACCCCGGCAGCCTGGTGATTGCGCTTACCCCAGCGGAGATCCAGCTGGATACGGTTTACTCTGTGCGGACCCTGTCCTTTGATGCGGATGGGTTCCAGCAGGCGGCCAGCCGCTATAACGCTTCTGGCGCCCGGGTTCTGCGGGATGATCAGGGGAAATTTTTCCTGGAGTTTGGGCAGGAGGCGACTATGGAGCAGGCGGAGGCCCGGCGGCTCACGCTGCAGGGAGACGTGATTGTGGAGGCACGCACGGGCAACAATGTGCCGGTGTGTTTTCCCACCATGGAGGCCTATGAGAGCAGCTGCTTTTTGAACCAGTATTATCAGCTGCTGCTTCAGTCAGACCGGGTGGAGCCTGTACTGGACTTTATGGACCACCATTTTGCAAATGCCAGCGATGAGGAGCGGGACACCATGCTGCGGGGACTGGCAGGATTGCTTCAGGACTATGAGGAAACGGTGGACTGGGACAGAGTATTTGCCTTTTACCAGACAGCCGGAATAGAGCCGCCGGAGGAGTTCCAGCGGCAAGCACAGCCATAAATCAGAAAAAAGGAAGGTAACATATCATGAAACGAATTGCTTGTATAGCCCTGGCCCTGATGATGGCGGGCCTGTCCCTGACCGGATGCGGCGCCAAGGGAGGCGGAACGAACCAGCCTCCTGCCAGCAGTCAGCCCACTGTCACGGAGGAAAAAACGGAGAGCAAAGTGGTCCATGGTGTGATCAATCGGATTGACAACTATCTGGTTTTGCTCACCGATGACGGGGAGTATCAAACTATGGAGTATGGCGAGGGCATTACAATGGACGGCTTTACCGAGGGTGACAGGGTGGACGTGTCCTACACCGGGGAGCTGGGCGTGGATGGGACTTACCCTGTGATCACCGCCATTACCAAGACCGAATAAAACACAGCGGAAAACCTCCGGCAGAGCGCCCATGGGCGCTCTGCCGGAGGTTTTCTGTTTTCCTCCTTCACAAAGTGTTTACAATTTTACGGCGAAAATTACCTTGACTTCCGGGCAAGGACGTTGTAATATGTGCAATGCGTTAATAGATAACTAAGTTAATAATTGATGGAGGACAATAAATATGGAAGAAGATCTGGTGGAACAGCTGGGCGGGGCTTTGCGGCGGCTGGCACAGGTCCGTCAGAGCCTGCCTATGGGCGGGCTGCCCATGGGGGAATACTGGATGCTGCAGCTGGTTCAGCGCAGGCTGGCGGAGGAACCGGAAGCTGGGGGTGTATATGTCTCCGCGCTGATGGAGTGTACCCATGCATCTCCTCCGGCGGTGTCCCGCACCCTGCGGAAATTGGAGGAGAAGGAGCTGCTCCAGCGCAGGACCAATCCCAGGGACCGGCGTACCACCTATGTGGTACTGACAGAGGGCGGACAACGCTTGCTGGAGGCCAGCCGGCGACAGATGGAGGAACTGGCCCGCCGGGTGGCCCAGCGCATGGGGGAGGACGCCCTGCGCGGGCTGACGGCTCAGCTGGACCAGCTGACGGAGGCCGTTTTGGAAGAGCGGGACAGAATGCCGCTGGAGTAAGGAGGAACGGGTATGCTGAATATCCTGCGATATTTGAAAAAACATGTGGGGATGGTGGTGCTGATTCTGGCGCTGCTGTGTGTACAGGCCTATTGCGACCTGACGCTGCCCCGGTACACATCGGACATCGTGGATGTGGGGATCCAGCAGAGCGGTGTGGAGCGGGTAACCCCGGAGCAGATGCGGGAGAGCACTCTGGAGGCTCTGACGCTGTTTTTGAGCGATGAGGACGAGGCAGTCCTCCGGGAGGCTTACACCTCTGACGGAAATGGGGTTTACACGCTGGCGGTGAGGGACAAGGATACACTTGACCGCCTGGATGAGATGCTGAGCCTGCCCATGGTGGCTCTCTACCAGATGGGGCAGCAGGGGGTAGACCCAGCCGCCTTGGTTCAGCAGGCGGAGCAGACGGGCCGCCAGGCCGTTCAATCTCAGCTTATGGCGCAGATGGAGGCAATGACCGGACAGTACGGCGCCGCCGCTGAGACCATGACCGGTCAGATGGCCATTTTGTTTGTCCGGCAGGAGTACCAGGCGCTGGGCGTGGATTTGGACGCCCTTCAGCAGCACTATCTGCTGACCACCGGCGGCAAAATGCTGGCGCTGACCCTGCTGATGGTGGCCGCCGCCATCACGGCGGGTATGCTGGCCTCCCGGGTGGCGGCCAGCGTGGGCATGGAGCTGCGGGGCCAGGTGTTCCGCAAGGTGGTGTCCTTTTCCAATGCGGAGATAGACCGGTTCTCCACCGCCTCACTGATCACCCGGTCCACCAACGATATCCAGCAGATTCAGATGGTGGTGGTCATGCTGCTGCGGCTGGTGCTCTATGCCCCTATTATCGGCATCGGAGGCATTGTCCGGGTGGCAACCACCCGCACCGGCATGGGCTGGATCATCGCTGTGGCGGTGGGTGTGCTTCTGGCGCTTATCGTAGTGCTGATGGCGGTGGCTATGCCTAAGTTCAAGAAGATGCAGAACCTTATTGACCGGGTAAACCTGGTTTCCCGGGAAATTCTCACTGGCCTGAGCGTAATCCGGGCCTTCAGCCGGGAGGCGTACGAGGAAAAACGCTTTGACAAGGCCAATCGGGACCTGATGAGCACCCAGCTGTTTACCAACCGCACCATGTCCATGATGATGCCCGTGATGATGCTGATTATGAACGGCATCTCGGTGCTCATTGTGTGGGCGGGGGCCCACGGGGTGGATCTGGGTACCATGCAGGTGGGAGATATGATTGCCTTCATCACCTATACCATGCAGATTGTCATGGCCTTTTTGATGATCTCGGTGGTATCCATCATGCTGCCCCGGGCGGGTGTGTCCGCCAAGCGGATCCAGGAGGTGCTGGATACCCAGGTGACCATTCACGACCCGGAGCCCGGCAAGAACCGGGATACGAGCAACGAGGAGTGGCGGGGGCAGGTGTGCTTTGAGGATGTGTCCTTCCGCTACCCTGATGCTCAGGCCGACGTGCTGGAGCACATCTCCTTCACCGCCAGGCCAGGGGAGACCACCGCCATCATCGGCTCCACCGGCAGCGGCAAATCCACCCTCCTCAATCTGATTCCGCGGTTCTTTGATGTGAGCTACGGCCGCATCACCATTGACGGCGTGGATATTCGGGAACTGTCCCTCCACAAGCTCCACAGCCTGCTGGGGTATGTTCCCCAGAAGGGGGTGCTCTTCTCGGGCACCATTGAGAGCAATCTGAAGTTCGGCGGGGCGGACATCACCGATCAGGCCATGCGTCAGGCCGCGGCTATTGCCCAGGCAAGCGACTTTATCGAGGCCAAGCCGGAGGGCTATCAGTCCCCCATTGCACAGGGAGGGGGCAACGTGTCGGGCGGTCAGAAGCAGCGGTTATCCATCGCCCGAGCTATTGCCAAAAATCCAAAGGTATATCTGTTTGACGACTCCTTCTCCGCCCTGGACTACAAGACCGATGCCGCTCTGCGCCGGGCGCTGAGCCAGCAGGTGAAGGATGCTGCCGTCATCATTGTGGCCCAGCGGATCTCCACCATCCTCCACGCCCAGCAGATCATTGTGCTGGACGAGGGCAAGGTGGCGGGTATCGGTACCCATGAGGAACTGATGGCCAACTGTCCCACCTATCAGGAGATCGCCAGAAGCCAGCTTTCAGAAGCGGAATTGGGAGGTGCAGGCGCATGAGTGAGCGTCATACCGCCCCGGGTCCCCGGGGACCTATGGGCCACCGGGGACCCGGGGTGCCCGGTGAAAAGGCCAAGGATTTCAAAGGCACTATCAAAAAATTGTTGTCTCATATGGGAACCTTCAAGCTCCAGCTGGCCCTGGTGGGGATCTTCGCCGTGTGCTCCACCATATTCAATATTGTGGGGCCAAAGGTGCTCTCCCAGGCCACCACGGAGATTTTTACCGGCCTGGTGTCCAAGGTACAGGGAGTTGGAGGCATTGACTTCGGCAAAATTGGCCGCATTCTGGGGCTGCTGATCGTGCTCTATCTCATCAGTGCCGGCTTTTCCCTGCTCCAGGGCTGGATCATGAGCGGGGTTACCCAAAAGACCTGCTACGGTTTGCGGCGGGATATCTCAGAAAAGATCCACCGGATGCCCATGAAGTACTTTGAGTCCCGCACCGTGGGCGAGGTGCTCTCCCGCATTACCAACGATGTGGATACCCTGGGCCAGAGCCTGAACCAGTCGGTGACCACCCTGATCACCTCGGTGACCACCCTGATCACCTCGGTAACCACCCTGATCGGTGTGCTGGTGATGATGCTCACCATCTCGCCGCTGATGACCCTGATTGCCCTGGTGATCCTGCCGGTGTCGGCGGGGCTGGTGATGCTGGTGGTGAAGCACAGCCAGAAATACTTTGTGGCGCAGCAGAAGTATCTGGGCAAAATCAACGGACAGGTGGAGGAGACCTACTCCGGCCACAGCGTGGTGCGGGCCTTCAACCGGGAAGAGGAAGTGATTCGGGAGTTTGACCAGACCAATGCTGTGCTCTTCAAGTCGGCCTGGCTGAGTCAGTTTCTCTCCGGCATGATGCAGCCCATCATGACCTTTGTAGGCAATCTGGGCTACGTGGCGGTAGCGGTGTCCGGTTCCATGCTGGCGGTGGCGGGGGCCATCACCGTGGGGGATATTCAGGCCTTTATCCAGTATCTGCGGCAGTTCACCCAGCCGGTGACCCAGATTGCCCAGGTGTCCAACATGCTCCAGTCCATGGCTGCCGCCGCCGAGCGTGTATTTGAGTTTTTGGCAGAAGAGGAAGAGGAACAGACCGATACCTGCCCGGTGCCCGCCGAGCAGCTCACCGGGGCGGTGGAGTTTGACCATGTGAAATTCGGCTATGTGCCGGAAAAGACGATTATCCATGATTTCTCCGCAAAGGTGGAGCCAGGACAGATGGTGGCCATTGTGGGTCCCACCGGGGCGGGCAAGACCACCATGGTCAAGCTGCTGATGCGGTTCTACGACGTGGACGCCGGGGCCATCCGGGTGGATGGCCACAACGTGCGGGAGTTCAACCGTACCAAGCTGCGGGAGGCCTTCGGCATGGTACTCCAGGATACCTGGCTGTTCAAAGGCACCATTATGGAGAATATCCGCTATGGCCGTCTGGACGCCACCGACGAGGAGGTGATCGCCGCCGCCAAGGCGGCCCATGTCCATCACTTTATCCAGACTTTGCCCGGCGGCTATCAGATGGAGCTGAATGAGGATGCCTCCAACGTGTCTCAGGGGCAGAAGCAGCTGCTTACCATTGCCAGGGCCATACTGGCAGACAACCGGATTTTGATTCTGGACGAGGCCACCTCTTCGGTGGATACCCGGACAGAGCACCTGATCCAGGCCGCCATGAATAACCTGATGAAGGGCCGTACCTCCTTCGTCATTGCCCACCAGCTTTCCACCATCAAGGAGGCCGATCTGATTCTGGTGATGAAGGACGGCGACATTGTGGAGCAGGGTACCCATCAGGAGCTGCTGGAAAAGGGCGGTTTTTACGCCGGACTGTACAACGCGCAGTTTGAAGCCAGCGCATAATAGGCAAAACAGGGGCCGGCCCGTTGTGGCCGGTCCCTGTTTTGTGATGGGGATTGTAGGCTATGGCTCTGTCTGCTGTGTCTCGGTGCTCCGTGTCAGATCCAGCCCCTGGTCTCCGATTTCCACCGAACCGTCTTTCAGAGAGATAAAAGGGGAGAACTCCGCCGTCTCCTCTCCATATGTGAGGGAAATGGTGGCGTCGGCAAAAATATCGCTGGCATTACACTGGAGGATGAAAGGCTGGCAGTCGGGGTCCTCATAGAGCAAGGTTGGCTCGAGGGTCTCTATGTCATTGTGATACAGGGCCAGCTTCATGCCGGAGTAGCGGGGGATCACCAGATAGTAGTCGCCGTCCGAAAGATAGTGTACCGGAATTTGGTCGCTGTCCAGATACTGCTCCACATAGTAATTCAGATCGTCTATCTGCTGATAGCCCAGATAGGCTGCGGCATAGAGCTGCCCCTGGGTGAATGGGATGCTGTCCCGCTTGCTGGCCTGAGGCTGACCGGTGCAGCCGGCCAGCAGACCAAAGCAGACAAGCACCGGGACAAAAAGCGCGGATTTTTTCATGGTGTACCTCCAAAACTTAAAGTCGTTCTGGAACCCATGATATCGGAACTACCAGGAGTTTGCAACACATTCGGAAGTTTAAGAAAAAAGATAGATTATCTGCAAAAGGTTATGCTATACTGTTAGCCAATCAAAGGGCAGAATATGATTTTAACAAGGAGGTGCAATCCTTGGAACAGCGCTTTACCTTTCAGTTCACGCCTTTGGACGCAGCCCATCTGCGGCCTCAGGTGAGCCGTGCGCTGGAAAAGCGGGTGGAGCTGGTATCCCGGCAGCGGTGTCCCAGGATGTGGAAGCTGACGGACAAGCTCAATGGTGCGGGAAGCTCATCGCAGTCAGGGGGGAGGAGACAAAAGCGGCACCGAGGATTACTGGGGCTGATGAACTGGGGCTTGGGCGTGTTTCTTCTGATGCCCGGACTGATGGCGCCGCAAGAGCTGACCTTTCCTCTGATCGTGGGCGCCGTGGGCTTCGGGGCAGGCACGGTGGGCCTTTGGCGGAGCAAGCGGATGCTGCTGGGCGTTCTGGATTTGATTGTGGGCGTCCTGCTTTGTCTGGGGGCGGCGCGCAGCCCTGAGCAGCTGGGCAGATGGCTGCCTCTGGGACTTGCCGCCATAGGGATTGGACTTGCCGCGCTGGTGTTTCGGAAACGGGAAAGAGTAAATCCCTTTGACCGGGAGGCGGAGCGGCTGCTGCGGGAAAAAGCGGCATGGCAAGGGCGAGAGCAGCTGCAGGTACATATTTCCAATGACGGAATGACTGCCGGTCCGGCAGGGGAGGAGAAGTGTCAGGTTCTCTGTACGGCCTTTGACTTCGTACTGGAGACGGAGGAGCTGCTTCTGCCGGTATTTCATGATTCTGTGGTCATCCTGCAGAAAAAAGATCTGCTTACCGGGACAATTTTTGAATTAAGGGAACTCCTCAGTGGGCAGACGCAGTATATACGGCTGGATGTGTAAACATAGTCATATACGGCATACCAGATGAAGCAAAAACAAAAAACGCCTCTCTGTGATCCGAGTTGATTGGGTCACAGAGCGGCGTTTACTTTACTCAGCCGCCGTACAGTCGGCGTTTCTGCTGAAAACTCAGCTGTTCCGGAGCAATCTCCGGTTCAGGCTCCGGTACTGCCGCCGCGGCTTGCTGAGTGGGCGGCGCCGGCATCAGCCCGGTATCCTGGTAGAATTTTTGTAGCTTACTGCGCATGGCTAGCTCCTGTTCACTGTAGTCCCCCTGGCCTCCCAGGGACTGGGCCAGAGCGCTGGTCTGTAGCTTCATCATGGCGTTGGCGCGGCTCAGCACTTTGCCCTTGTTGGCATTGGCGTTCACCTCAGGATTAGTCATCACGGCGGGAAAAAAGCTGCGTAGCAGCATGTCGTTCAGACCACGGTGCAGGGCCTCCTCTCGGCCGCCCACCATGCCGCCGGGATTTTTCTCCGCATCGTACTCTCCTAGCCCTGAGTAAAAGTCAGCGGACTGCCGGAGGGCATCCATCATATGTTCGTCCTGAGCGGCGGAGGCCAGATAGGTGTCAAAATCTCCCAGTGCTTGGTTGTTATAGGCCGCTCGTTCATCGCCGGTGCTTTCGCTGTATTTGGTATCCGGCAGGCTCTCCAGCCCGGCGGCGAGGGGCTGGAGCATGGACTGATTGGTTCCCGCCCCCGCCTTTTTCAACATGGCAAAATAGTTCTTCAGGCCCTTATCGTTTCCCCGCATGAAGACAAAGCGGTTGCCGGAACCCACATCCTGGCCCACCGAATTCTGGTTGATGCCTGCGTAAGCCCTGCCCTTAATGGCGTTTATCACGGTGCTCATGCCCGATGGGTCGTACTGCGCCTGTTTTACGACGGCGTCGGAGGCCATCTGGTCCGCTACCTGCTCCGCCTGCTGGGTGTAGGCGTGGTCCGCCAGCACATTGTTGCGCAGATGCTCCTCCCGCTGGAAGCGCCGTTTGCGGGTGCTCTCCCTCATTGCGCCACGGCCAAGGCGGGCGTATTTGTTGCCTAATTCACTCTCTGTCTCCAAAGCCTCCATTTCGGGGGAGACCATCATTTCGTTCAGGGAGCTCAGGAAGCGATCCGCACGTTCATCCGATCGGTTGACCCGCTGGAACATGATCTGGGCCTGAATTTCCTCGTCGCTGTATCCGCCGCGCTTCATGGCGGCTACCATTTCATCCTGCTCGCCTTCCTGCTCCTGGAGCAGCTGCTTGACCTCGGCATCCTTCTGGGCCATCCGCTTGCCAGCCCGGTAGGAGCGCTTGGCTTTCTGGAACCAGCTTTTGATTCCGCCGAATACACCCTGTACCGGCGCGGCGTCGGCGCTGATCCCGCTGAGGGAGGCGGGAGCGCCCATTCCGGCGGATATGCTGCCCATGTCGGCTTGGTGTTCCAGTCCCTCGTCCGCATTGACATTGAGGCCGGGGACGTCGGACTGGACACCGCCCCGGGCCTGCTGGGCGACGTGGGCCAGTTCGTGCTGGATCAGGTGCTGGCCCTCCAGCGTATCCGGCCGGAACTGCCCGGGCGCAAACTGAACCACGTTGCCCTTGGCAAAGGCCTTTGCGTCCATCTCTGCCGCCTGGGAAGATTCCCGCAGTTCTACCTGGTCCATGCGGATGCCGAACTGAGCCTGCATCCGGGCAGACATGCTTTCATCCAGGTGAAGTTCTCTGCCGGTGTGGGGTTTCACATTCTGTACTGCGTCAACGTTGGCCAACAGCTCCGGCGGAAGGGTTTCAGCCGAATGCTCCAAGGACTGTCCAACCGCCGAGGACAGGGAGGCGGGCTGGGCCTGCTGGCGTCGTTTCTGCTGCTCCATATAAATCTGGGACATAGAATTCCTCCTGCTGCCGAAACGCCTAAAATATGTGTGTCTCATTATATCATGGAGCGGGGTGAATCGGTTTTATCATTTGCACCCGTCTGCTCCTGTCTGCGTCACAAAAAATAAAAATAATGTAATTAAATCCTGATATTGGAATGTTGTTCCGCACTAAAAAGCAAAAATCCCTATCAATCGATAGGGATTTTTGTTCAAGCGACGGCAAAGAAGGGAGTCTGTCTGCCCTGACGGGTGGGGTCGAGAACCGGCTGCTCCTGAGCGGCCCGGGTGGTGGTACGGGTGGTGCCGCCGGACACATAGGCCTTGCCGCACTCCGGACAGATTGCCGTGTGATAAGTAACGGACTGGGACACCACCTCACGTCCCTCACGCTGAGCCTTGGCCTGTTCCCGGACCACGTGCTCTTGCTCGTGGCCTCGGACAGCCGCAGCCGCCTGCTCCGGCGCCACATTGGTGGGAGTTTTGAAGGACACCCCGGGATCGTTGGAGCCGTCCTGGTACTTCCGCTCCTTGCAGGTCTGGCACTCGCCCTCCTCCATGACCTCCTGGGCGGATTTGGATTTCTCCACTTCAGCGTCCAGTTCCTCCGGGCTGAGATACTGAATGCGGCCGCGTACCGCCATCTCGGCGGGATCAGCGCCCTCCCGATAATTGGGGAGAGCACTGCCGGTCAGTGTAACGGCGCTGGGCTGCTCCCGGCTCACGGCAGGAGTGGCAGTCACCGGGGTCACCGGCTGGTCCGAGGCCTGAGGCTGTGTACGGGACACGCCTGTGAGCCGTCCCTGCTGTCCAACAGGAGACGATTGCCCCCAATAGACACTGGATGAGCCCCAAGTGACTCCATATAGACCAGTCATATTCTGCACCTCCTTTCCAGATCAATTCAACTGGTATCTCTATTATACCACGAAACTGACTCTATGCAAGGGAAACATGGAGCGAAAGGCGCAAGTGCCGGATAATCCGTTTCCGGCATATATGGTTATCTTTTCCTGGAATGCGCAAACATTGTTCTGGCCCGTGCCATATTGTCTCGGATCTTTACGCCAAAGGGGCAATTTGGTTCGCACTTGCCACACATCAGGCAGTCGTCTGCCGTGGCGGAGAGGGACCAATAGTGCTGTGCCACAGTCTCGGGCACGGAATCCTGCTGGGCGGCCAGGTCCAGAAATTTGGTCACGGCGGCAATATCAATATGGGCGGGACAGGGCTGGCAGTGGTTGCAGTACATACAGCGGCCGGTCATGTGGATGGCGTTTCCAGCGCTGAAAACATGAGCATAGCTCCGCTCCGGTGCGGGCGTGTCATAGTATTTAGCCGCCTCCAGCACCTCCTCTACCGTGTGGCAGCCCACAATGACTACCTTGACGCCGTTGCGGTCCAGGCAGTATTGGATACACTGGGGGACTGTCAGGGCCACGCCGAAGGGGGAGCTTTCCGCCTTTAGAAGGGTACCCGCCCCCAGCGGCTTCATAACGGTGATGGCCACCTCGGCCGCTTCACAGGCGGAGTACAGCCGCTGCCGCGCCTCATCCACCACCAGACCGCCTTTCTCCATGCCCTTGAATTCCATCAGGTCATAGATGTCTGTCTCGGCGCTTTCCATATCATAAGCGGGGTTGATGCTGAACATCAGCACATCCACAATCCCGCTCTCCACGGCCTTCAGAGCGATATGAGGATTATGGGAGCTCATGCCGATGTGGCGGATCACACCGATTTGCTTCAGTTCCTTGGCGTAAGCCAGGACAGGGCCTTCAAAGACGGTACGAAAATCCTCCTCGCTGTCTACATAGTGAATCATGCCCACATCAATATAGTCGGTGTGCAGACGTTCCAGCAGGTCCTCAAAGGACCGTTTGGTTTTTTCGATGTCCCGGGTGCGGGTATACTGCCCGTCCTCAAATACGGTGCACAGATGTCCCTGAAGGATGAACTGCTCCCGGCGACCCTCCAGGGCAAGCCCCAGATGACTGCGGGTAGGGGCCTGGGGCATGAAAATATCGATATAGTTGATGCCTTTTTCCTGCGCCGCGTCTACAATGGCGGCACTCTCCTGAGCGGTTAGGCCGTTGAACCACTCGCCGCCCAGACCGATTTCGCTGACCCGCAGGCCGGTACGGCCCAATGTCCTGTATTCCATCTTGTCCTCCTGTCAAGTATGCTATCTTGCAAAACAATTGAAATTAGGTATACTTGCATTATATCGGTTTGACTTTAGCAGGACAAGTACGCACAATTTTCTTAGAAGGTGAAATCAATTTCACTATGGGAGAGACGTATGGAGAAGATACGAGTGACCTGTGAAATGGAAGTTACTTTGAAAGTGATTGGTGGGAAGTGCAAGCCGCTGATCCTGGAAAGCCTGATTGAAAATGGAACCCAGCGCTTCAGCGAGTTGATGCGCACCCTTACCCAGATTTCCCAGCGCACCCTTACCAATCAGCTCCGGGAGCTGGAAAACGACGGCCTGATTGCACGCACAGCGTACGCTGAGGTACCCCCGAGGGTGGAATATTCCATTACTCCGAAGGGGCGATCTTTGGAGACGATTCTGGAACTGATGTGTGAGTGGGGCGAAAAAAATATAGATGAGCGGTTTGAACTCACCAATCCCCAATGCACGAAGAATCCACCATATATGGACAATATAGGTGCAGCAGGGTTATAATATCAAATAAAGTCGCAATATGCAGATCATGTAACGACAGAAGGGGAGGTGGATGGTATGCTGATTGAGACGGCCCCAACACTCCAAACGGAAGAAGAAACTGTGATGGCGCTTGCCTGCGTTCTGTATGAGCAGGGCGCCAGGGCGGAGAGCTTTCGTCTGCTGCTGCGCCTGTCTGCGGCCGGGAATCGGACAGCCCCCCTGTTCTATAACCAGGCGCTTTGTCTGGAACAGGCAGGTCAGAGGGAGAAGGCGATTTCCTGCCTGGAAAAGGCCCTTTCCTGCCTAAAGAGCGGAAAAAGGGAACTGGAGAAGCCCTCCGGCGAGGCGGAGGTCCTGCGCATTTTATATGAACGACAGTGTGCGCAGGCGCAGTATCGTTTTCCCATGCGGGAGGCGGAGGCTGTCTGTTTGCCTGCGTATGCGCGGGAGCGAATCCTGCGGCTGATGATTGATCTTTGTGCGCAGCTGAACGACGGAGCACGGGTCAGGACTCTGGTGGCCTCGCTGCAGGGAAAGCGCTTTGAAAATGTAGAAAAGGCATTGCGTCAGATCTCAGAAAAGGAGACTTAAACATGGATATCATGCAAGTATGGAAAGCTTACCAAAGAGATGCGGATCCTGAGACCATCTTCCCCATGTATCAGGAGTGCGAACTCAATGAAAAGGCGGAGGGTTACGGCGACGTCAATCTGCTACATATTGCAAGCCAGAATGCCCACCCGGAGGCGGTGGCCTGGCTGCTGGAGCAGGGCCTGAACCCGAACCAGGCGTCCAGGTATGGCGAGCTTCCACTGTTCCTTTTGGCGAAGAAAGGTTTTTCGTGCAATTATCTTCCAAGGGAGGGGGACATTTACCGGACGGCCCAGGCCCTTCTCGATGGCGGAGGGAGCGCGCTGCGCCGGGATTCTAATGGGATGTTCTGCTATCACTATGCCGCGGAGGCGGGCAACAAGGAGTTTTTGCGTGCGCTGGCAGAGCGGGGTGTGAGGCTGAACAAGACCAACCAAAATGGAGATACGGGACTGCACCTGATTGCACAGGCCTGCTACAATCCGCTGCAGGACCTGGAACGTGTAGACGAGGAGATCGAGGAGAAGGGCAGGGAGGACTCTCTGCCGGTCAAGATGCGCAGCCCGATTTCCATGGAGGAACTGGAGCGGCGGAAAAAGAGGATTGAGGAAGAGCTGGAAGATTTGTTCCGATGTGCCGTGATTCTCATGGATGCAGGAGTGGATCCGGAGGCGGAAAACGACATGCTGGAGACGGCCCACAAGCTGGCGGTGCGTGCGGGCGCAAAAAAACTGGCGGCCCTGCTGGACGGCAGCTATTCTCCGGATGAGGAGCATTCTTCGGAGGGCGAGGAAAAAATTGCGGCGGGTGGCATGACGCTCCATCAGGCGGTGCGTAAGAGCGATGAAGTGGCGGTACGTGCGCTGGTGGCTATGGGAGAGGATCTCAACGCCATCAGCGAGCAGGAATCCTTTGAGGGACTTTCTCCGCTGGCGGTGGCCTGTCAGACCTGTGACATCCCCATGGCCTCGCTGTTGCTGGAGCTGGGGGCGGATCCCGCTCAGAAGAATGGAGCGGGGGAGCAGCCCATCGTGGCGCTGTTCAGCCCGCAGATCATGATACATGCGCCGCGGAATCTTTACCGGGACAGGTTGGCAGAACAGCTGGTGGAGCTCCTGGTGCAGTACGGCTTTGACCTGGACAGCAGCCTGAACGACCAGGATGACTGCCTGCTGGGGCTGGCGTGCGCTTCCCAGAATGGCAGAGGCTCGGGCAGAGACAGTGTGATTGATATGGTAGTAGAGGAAGCCATCCGTCTGGGGGCGGACGTGAACCGGAAAAACGACGCGGGGCAGACGCCGTTGATGTTGTCATGCACAAGTAATTTCCGGACAATGGAAGAGGTACAGACAGCGCTTCTGGAGGCCGGGGCGGATGTGACGCTGCGGGATGTGCAGGGGAATACGGCGCTGCACTATGCGGCATGCCAGGAGGCCCTCCATGACGCAGTGGCGATGACGGAACTGATGCTGGACTTTGGAGAACCGGACGCCAACGCGGTCAACCTGTCCGGCAAAACAGCGATGGACTATGCGGTAGAGCGGGACAACACTCCTCTGGTCAAGCTGCTGCTTCCGTACATGGAATAAGGAGATAGGGGAGGAATCATCATGCCGGTGAATCTTGATAATATGCTGCTGACCGCCTGCAAGAATGGGCAGAAGGGGGTCGTGCAGGCGTTTTTGAAGAAGGGCGGGATCCAGCTCGACAAACGCGACGCACAGGGGGCTACGCCTCTGTATTACGCCAGTGCCAAGGGATCCCGGGATATTGTAAAGCTTTTGCTGGATGCGGGGGCGGATGCGTCCATCGCGGACAATCAGAGCCGCATGGCGCTGCATATGGCCTGTCAGGCAGGGAACAGGGATATCATCCGTCTGTTGTACGACCAGGGCGCTGAGCTGGACGGGACGGATCGGGAGGGAAGGACCCCGCTGATCTATGCCGCTAGGTGCGGGAAAAGCGAGGCGTGCCGCTTTTTGCTGGAACTTGGAGCGGATAAGACGCTGACCAATGAGGATGGACATAATGCATTTGCCTTGCGGGCGGTGCGGGGACATACGCAGATGCAGCGCATACAGGAGATGCACGCCTTATCATCCACCTTTTTCGGATCCTCCTTGTCGATCGCCTGAACGGGACAGGACTGCGCGCATACGCCGCAGCGGACACACTCTTTTGTGGGCTTGGGCACCAGACCGGCGCCACCGGCTTTCTTGTAGGGACGGTTGCCGGGAATTGAGGGCTCAGAGAGATTGTTCTCAGAGAGCTTAAGATGGATGATCATATCGACAAACTGCTGAACTATTGCCATCCTGCTCATCCACCATCTGCGCAAGGAAAAGGCGGAGGATGTGTTCCATCGGATCTCCGGCACCACCGCCATCAGCGGCGCGGTGGATTCCAGCTTCACTCTGGTGGAAGAAAAGCGGGGCAGCGGCAGAGCCAGACTGACCTGCGTAGGCCGGGACATCGAATACCGGGAGCTGGAGCTTCGACGCAGCGAGGAAAATGTGTGGGAGTTGGTTTCGGACAGCAGAGAAGAACCCGTGCTGCGTGAGGATCGGATCGTCGATCTTCTCTCTGCATTTATGAGCACCAGAACAATGAAGTGCCCTTTAACTCCAAGGGGAAGGCGCTGCTCTCCGGGATGGTCTACTGCGCCCACTGTGGTTCCAAACTGGTGCTGACCACCAGCAGCGGCAGAAGAGCCAAGGGTGAGCCCAAACGGGAAACCCATATCCGCTACGCCTGCCATTACAAGATTCGCCATCCTCAGGACTGTGACGGTCAGACCGGATACTCCGGTGAGAAACTGGACGGCATTATTGATAAAATCGTCATCCAACTCTTTGAGCGTATGAAGACTGCACCCAGGAGCCAGCTCATTCAAAAGCAGCGGGAAAAAGAACTCAAACTGGCAAACAGTTCGGTGGCCAATCTGGAGAAACTCCATGCTGCCGCAGAACGAGAGCTGGAGAGCTACAAGAAAGAGATCATCAAAACCATCAATGGGACTGGCAGTTTTGGAGCGGACATCCTCGGCGAGATGATAGAAGACACCCGAAGCAAGCTGGCGGCGCTGGCCCAGGAGTTGGAACAGGCCAAGGAAAAAGCGGCTGATCTGAAGAGTTCTGCCGTTGCCGTCCAAAAGGAGTATGACAAGATTATGTCCTGGGCCGACCTGTATGCGGGGAGTAGTATCGAGGGAAAGAAGATGATCCTGCGGCAGCTCATTGAGCGGGTGAATATCGGGAGGAACTTTGAAATCGAAGTGGAATTCAAAATCAGTGTCACACAGTTCTTCGACTTCCTGCATCCGGAAGGGGACAAGAGTGTGTACTATCGTGCATCCTGAAAGCATGAAAAAACTCGGGAGATCTCGTTTTGAGATCTCCCGAGTGTGGTGGACCTAATCGGGATCGAACCGACGACCTTACGGATGCGAACCGTACGCTCTCGCAAGGTGGTAAGTTTTCTGCCCACGGACTGCGGTGTATGGTTTGATAAAAATGCTGGATGGGCAGCTACCCCCTGCAGTTTTTCCTGTTTTCCGGAAACCTTGTTTATTTGCTGCTTGGCCAAAGTGGACGCAGTATTTTGAGCTTGGAAACATAATGTGTCGTAGCTTAGATAACTGATCTCAATATTTTTCTTGTATATAATCCATGTGCTGATTAATGCCCATGAAAAGGAACTGCTCCGTCGCTCATGTGTTGTCAACCACAAATGAGCGTTTGTAGAAATGAGTTGTCTTTGCTTGCGTGTGAGTTGTAATAAGGTTATAATGAAAATGTACTTTATGAGGTAAGGAGTTGGGTACATGGACTATATTCTTAATCATATAAATAATGATCTCGCAATTTGTGACGAAGACAGTTACGAGTATATTGTATCTCTTAGGAAAAGTGTTGAATACTCACTTTTTCTTCTTGTTGGTCTTTTGTGGAATAAAAATGGCGATAGTTTGCTAATTGACGACCGCAAACGGATTGCCGCAAGTTTTGATCGTATGACGATTGGGGATGTTGTATCAGCCATTACATTGCTGGATAAGAAAAAGGAAGTATTACAAAACAAAAAATCTCGATCGTTAATTGCAGATTACCCTGGAGTACGAAATGTAAAGATAGGTCATGGGTATGCATTATCTTCAGATTTGATTGGTGTTCTAACCCCTTTCTACGATGGATTGATAAATTCAATTTCACTTCTTAAAGATGAGCACTCTCTGATTTATGTGGAAAAGAGCGACCAACACCAGTATTATGGGATTCGCATTGATATAACCGGGCAGAAGAGTCGGTGGGTATGCCCTAAAGAAGCATTTCCTCATGAGGAGGAGTTCCCAAGAACCTATATTCAAATTGATAACAAATATCACAAACTATCGCCATTCATCACACTGAAGCGAAATGGAGTGGATTTTCAAGAATATGTATTTAGTACTCTGAGCGACTCATTAACAGGTCAAATTAAACTCTGTCCGCTGTTTGGTAATACGCAGGAGGAATATGTTATTTATTCCGAATTTGCGCGTTATAGCGAGTGTGATGAGTATCGAGAAGTAGGTATGAACGGAACCGTGATGAATCGGTTCGAGTGCAATTATCAGACGTATCAAGATGTTGGTTTTTCAAAAATCGTTTGGAATTTTTTGCTTAAAAACAAATCGAACGTATCTGCCACTTTATGGGGGCATGGCGGAGTCGGAAAAACTGCATGCATTCAGTATGTCTGCCAACAACTTTTTTGTAGCAAGGAAATGCACTTCTCATATATCGTCTTTGTTACCGCTAAGGACCGTATATATAACCCGATAACGGGGAAAATCATACAGAACAGTTCAAAGTATGTTCGGCGGTATAGTGAAATCATTGAAACTGTTATCCATACCGTTTATCCGGATTTAGTATTCCAGTTTGAAGATGGCAAATTGCAAGAACCTGAAAAATTAATCAAAGAGTATACAGGTAAACTTCTCATAGTAATTGATGACTATGAAACGTTTCGGGACGAAGAAAAGAAAAAAATTAGCGAATTCTTAAAAGACTTAGATATCAATCACCATAAAGTTATTCTTACTACACGGAATTTGCGTTTATCCATAGGAACACCAATCCCAACAGGTGAACTTGATATAACAGCAACTTGTACTTTCTTACAAGGGATTATTGATTCGAAGTGTCCTGAACTGAGCGGAACGCTCAAGAAAGAGCTTACAAAAAGAGGAATTCCAGAGAAGGTGTTGGCAGCCACAAATGGACGCCCCATTTTTATTTATCAGTTTGCGTATCTGTATATGCAAAATGGGATGCAAGACACAATATTTTCTTCGCTACATAGCGGCTCGGATGCCCAAGATTTTTTGTACGGCAGAGTTTTTTACTATCTTACGGAAACGGCAAAGACAGTCTTTGCAACGATTCCTGCTGTTGTAAATGATGATCTTTTGTTCCGCTTTGACATGTTAAGGTATGTATTACAAAAGGAAATCCTTGATGATGACAAATTTGAATCTGCAGTAGATGAGTTGGTAAATCAATTAGTTATTGAACATTATAATGATACCCACGGACGCGTATATGCGCAAGAACTGTTGTCAATCATGCAGGATAGATATTCCCATTTGGGTGAACCGCAAAAAGAAGCAATAAGAGGACTAATTGAAAGTTTGGGTGGAAAAGAAATCAGTGTGACAATTGAAGAAGCTATGCTTCAGGAGGCGGACCAGTCCAGAATTACTGGAAATATAGAGGAAATAATTGGGAAATATAGGCGAGTATTAAATCTAAAAAAGTGTCCTATTAAATTGCGCAGACAGGCTTTGGTGAATGCTGCAAGTTATCTCACTATTCATGACTTGAATCCTAAGATGGCGAGTGAACTGGTTTACGAATATTTGCCTCTATTTAAAGATGACGCACACATTGCCCATCAATATGTTGAATATTTATGGCAACAAGAGGATCGTAAGTCTGATGCAGTGAACTTTATTAGACAATTCTTTAGCAAGGCCAATGGTCATAAGAAAACATCGCCACAGAATTTGCAATTTTTTGCATTAGGAACAAGCTACTGTACATATTATGACATGAATTTGCGCAGCTATGATTCAGTTGCAAAACGAAAAATGCAATTAAGTCAAACCATAAATGAATTTGGCAAAGAATTGTTTGGAGCCATTGAAGACAAGTTTGAGAAACTGCGTCCAGGCGTAAAGCATGCTGTTCAAATGGGCCTTGTTCAGACATCGAAAGCATGTATTGAGTTTGATGCAGAAGACATTGCAAAACTAAACTTTGGTATAGAAATTTGTGAATTCTCTTTTGGACGATTCATATCACATTTTGCAATCCAAGCTAAGCAAACACATGAGAAGTTGACAAGAAAAATCAAATTAATTGAATCACAAAATGGGGGCAACATACTTAATCAAACGAATGTACCCCTCTGGTGGGATTCGTTTATTGCAGACGATTATCATGTTGGTGACTGTGTAGATGTAGTTGTTTCAGGAGTTGTTCCTTATGGTGTTTTTGTCAGCTTTGGTGAGAGCGGAAACTACAAAGGATTACTTCACATAAGCAATATATCACACGAATTTCTGCCAAGAGAACACCTGACTACATTATTCCATGTAGGGCAAGCAATCTCTGTTAAAATAATTGAAATTAATATTGAAAGGAAGCGTATTAATCTTGCTTTAAAAGAACTACTTTAAGTGGTTTTGCTTATCAACAAGCAAGATGCCTATTTGGATTTATTGATGTAGTCACGATATACTTCCCCACCAATTGGAAATTATTAAAAACGCTTATCTCTCAGCCAGTCTCGCCTTTGAGTCAATTAAGATTGAAAGCAGAAAGCATCGGAGTACGCCATCTCATAGGGAATCAAACTGAACTCCCAGGGGCACTACCGGTACGGAACAAACGGAATAGCCCGTCTAAAATCGTTTTCAATGCATCGACCATGAAGGTCGGTCGTGTCAAGACCGACCGAAGGTCAGGTAGTGTCAAGGATTTTGCGCAAATTGGTTTGCAGACCCTGGAATGAATGAAGTCAGCCAGCAATGGAGGCATCCTCAACGGCGGCCTCCAGGTGCTTCATGTTC
>NZ_NFIQ01000199.1 GCF_002159455.1 Flavonifractor sp. An306 | reverse complement strand
GAAGCGTTTTCAACGCATCCGTGAATTTTCGTCTCATATGTGCCCAGCAGCCCGCAACTGTGATCTCCTGCGGCAATTTGCAGTGGTATGCCTCATACCCATCTGTATGTAGCAGCCCAGTGAAGCCCTGCAGAAAATTGCTTGCACACACACCGGAGCGGCTGGGCTGGTAATCGTACAGCACCACTGGGCTTACCGCATCGCCGGATGTCCGATATACCCACACATAACTCTTTTGCCTGGCCTGCCTGCCATCCTCCCGCAGCACAGTCAACGTGGTCTCGTCCGCGTGGAGGATCTCACTCTTCAGCAGCTCCTGGTGCAGAGCATGAAAAAGGCTGGGGAAATAATGCTGATACGCATAGATGATCCAATTGGACATGGTTTGCCGGGAAATCGACAGCCCCCTCCGCTGCAGCTCCTGTTCCTGCCGGTAAAGGGGAAGGGCCAACGTATACTTGCTGTTCATAATATGGGCCAACAGGCTTGGTGAAGCCACCCCGCTTCCAGGAATCAGTGGGGCGGGAACCTCGCTTTTCCGCAGAAAGACATGGTCGCTGTTCCTTTCACAGCACCTGCACGCATATACCGTCTGTACATGTTCCACCACTTTATATTGCGCGGGAACATAGGCCAGTTCCCGGCGCAGCACCTCATGACCGCAGGCATGCAGTTTCCCGCCGCACTCCAAACAGACCTGTTCGGCTTCCGGCAGTTCATGGATGACTTGTTCCACGGGAAGGCCAGAAAAATCCAGTTCCCGTTTTCCTTTCTGCTTCCTCCGCTTATATGTGACCTGCTCCAGTTCTGGTTCCGGCATCTTTGCACATGACTCCGATTCCGCCTCCTGGAACAGCGACACCTGTTCCAGGATCGCCTGTGTCTGTTCGCTGGACGCACCAAAACGCTGCCCTCGCGCAAGCCGAAGCTGCTGTGTCAGCCAGTCGATCTGCCGATGCAGGAATGCGATTTCATCTTCTTTTTTATCCAGCAGCGCGCGCCACTCCGCTGGGCTTCTCTCTTTTGTTTTCATATTTAAATTATAGCAAAAAAGTGCCGTGATTTCAATCATCACAGCACTTTTCTGCTTTTTAGATATCTTTCTTATGGGACTTGAACGGCACAATAGATCGACTCAGAAGATATGTAAACTCTTTCTCGCTGATCTCGACCACACGGCCAGACTCTCCTTTCGGCCAGGGGTATGTGCCGCTCTGGGCCCGCC
>NZ_NFIQ01000198.1 GCF_002159455.1 Flavonifractor sp. An306 | reverse complement strand
GTCGGACAGGGTACGCCTTCCTCCAGTACCTCCGTGACATACCACTGAGGTTCGTAGAGGGCATCACCTTTCCAGCCGCGGGCTTTGATCCGGTAGATCTGGCCCTTGGCAAACCGCTTGGAATATTCGCCGGCTTCCCGCTCCTTGTCCGTCAGCGGCCAGCTCAGGTAGCAGCGGCCGGAGATCACCTGTCCGGTCTGGACATCCGCCATGGCGAGGGCATGGGTATGCGCCGCCCAAAAGGTATCCAGAAAGGTTTTGTCCGCGCTGATACCGTCCTGGATTAGTACCAGCTTTTCCTCATCTTCCGGGGCATACAGGGCAATAAAGTCCTTGACCGTTCTCTTTTTCATGGCGTTCTCCTTACGCAAATACCTGCTGGTATTTCTCTTTCAGTTCCTTGGGCGCTGTCTTGATGACCTTGCTGCCGCCGTTTTCAGAGGCTGTGCCCCAGATGGCCCAGAGCACATCACGCCACAGATAGGCCAGCGCCCTTTTGTCATTGCCGGATTCTTCCGGCAGATAATATTCCAGATGCCCTTTGATCTCCAGCAGAGCATCCAGGCTCTCCTCATTGGCGATCAGGGCGCGGAACTCCTTTGCGGGCTTCAGATTCTGCATGGACTGTACTCCGTGGACCAGCACCGGCAGGGACTGGGCAGTGAACCCGTACTGCTTGAACAGAATATGCAGGAACTTCTCCTGCAAAGAGGAGTGCTCGTCATCACATCGATCCAGGTAATCGCACACCAGCCGCCACCACTTCGGCCCTTCCAGTCCCAGGGCGAACACGGCAAAGGTGCCAGGCATAGCACAGGTTTCGTCCGCAAGGTTTTGGTACCACTCAAACTCCCGCATAGCCAGACGAGCGTATCGCTCCATAGCTGGATACAGATTGGGGTGCTGCACAGCGCAGGCAAAGAGCTGATTGACTCCCTTCTTGGGCAGGCCGGGAATAGGCAGATAGAGTTTTTCCTTCCCACGGAACTCCACCGAGTAACTGCGGGGAAATTCCTCCTGCTCCAACACCGCACACAGGTAGTCCAGGATTTCAGCATAGCACTCCTCGGTGGAGTCCCTGGCGGTGATGCGGATGGCAGCAAACGCATCATTGGCCGATGCGGTGAAATGCTCCGTCTTACGCTGCTGGATGTCCTTTGGTAATTTGCCGCTGCCGGCTGTTTTCAGTTGCTTCACCATATCTGGGCGAAGCTGGGAGACCAGGCCGAGGATGTGCTCGGTGGTGAGGGATTCAAAACTCTGCCCGTACA
>NZ_NFIQ01000197.1 GCF_002159455.1 Flavonifractor sp. An306 | reverse complement strand
GAGGTTTGACACGTTCCCATTGTTCTGTTGTTAATTCATAGCATTTCATACCTCTAGTTTCGCATATCTGCTCCTTTTGTGCAACTTTTATTTTTCAAACAAGCCCTAGCTGAAATAATAAGCAGCAAAGAGGAGGTGCAATAATGCGAGTACAGAAGGATAAATTGCTGGAGTTTATACAGAAGCATGAGCAGGTTACTTTCTGCGATATTGAACGCTTTTTCGATTCCTGCGGCATGAATTACAAAGGCGATACAGGCATTGGATTGAGCCAGTCAAAGCTTGTTGTATGGAATGGATGGAACAGGAAAGCGAGCCGGGCGTTTATGGAGCTGGTGGCAGAGGGGAAAATACACATGTTCAGGACAGGTATGAGTAAAGTACCGATGCCTCCGGCCTTTCGGGACGTGGACAAATTATGTCTTTTGAACTATGTCCCGGTTCTTATCCAGGCGGAGAGAAGGTGAAACAATGGGCGTAATACGTGAGACTTTCATATTGGAGGACCGCTTTACTGAGGCTTTTACCCGGTATATCCGAGCGGTAGAAAATGCCTCTGAGTCCACCAGGCGGATGCAGCAGATCATTGATGATCTGGGAAGAAGCCAGCGGATCACAGTGTCAGCCACCTCAGAGCTGACAAGCTCCATCCGCAATTTGGCTGGGACCTATCTCAGCATTCGGGGGATGCAGTCTCTGTTTAACCTGTCAGACACCATTGCCTCCAACACCGCACGGCTGGATATGATGAATGACGGGTTGCAGACCACCGAAGAACTCAACCAAATGATTTTTGATTCTGCCCAGCGATCCAGAGGGGCTTATGCGGATACTGCAGCATTTGTGGCCCAATTAGGTAATCTGGCCGGGCATGCATTTTCCAGCAGTGCGGAGGTCGTAGCATTTGCCGAGCAGATCAACAAGCAAATCGCAATTTCTGGAACCGCCGGACAACAGGCCCAGGCAGCCATGCTCCAGCTCACCCAGGGCCTTGCTTCCGGCGCATTACGCGGCGAGGAACTGAACTCCGTGCTGGAGAATACGCCCATGATTGCGCAGACCATCGCCAACTACATGGGCGTGACTACCGGAGAGTTGAGAGAGCTGGCCTCTGAGGGGCAAGTGACTGCCGCTATCGTAAAGAACGCCATGTTTGAATTTGCGGAGGAGACGAACGCCAAATTTGCGGAAATGCCTATGACCTGGGCACAGCAATGGAATCAGATGAAAAATCTCGCAATTCAAGCAGTCATGCCACTACTTGAAAGCGTGAATCAGCTCG
>NZ_NFIQ01000196.1 GCF_002159455.1 Flavonifractor sp. An306 | reverse complement strand
CATGAACATGAAGCACCTGGAGGCCGCCGTTGAGGATGCCTCCATTGCTGGCTGACTTCATTCATTCCAGGGTCTGCAAACCAATTTGCGCAAAATCCTTGACACTACCCATGGGCAAGATCGTAGCCATCACAAATTTCAAGGGCGGTGTGGGCAAAACAGCCACAGCGTTAAACCTCGGCGCGGCCCTGTCCGACGCCGGGAAGAAAGTTCTCCTCATTGACAACGACCCCCAGGGCAACCTCACGGCCGCGCTGGGATATACCCCTGCTGAACAAAAACGAACACTGGCAAACCTTCTGCTGGCAGCCATTGACTACCCTGAAGACCTGGAAATTCACCTTGAACGCGGGATCCTTCACACGGGAAGCGGACTCTACCTGATCCCCGCCAATCGTCGGCTGGCCGATGCGGCAGCCCGGCTCCAGGTGATGCAGATCTCGCAGTATAATGCCGTGGGCGATGCCGACCGAGTTTGCGAAAAGGTTATGGACAGCATCATGCCATTTCTGCGGGACGCCTACGACTACATCATCATCGACTGCGGCTTGAAGCATGAACTGCTGACCGTCAACGCTCTTGCGGCGTCGGACTACTGCATCATCCCGGTCCAGTCCCATTTCCTTGCCAGCGAGGGTGTCCCGGATGTGCTGGATCTGGTGCGCTCCGTCAAGGAAAAGTTTAATCCAAGGTTGGAAGTAGCGGGCATCCTTCTGACGATGTACCAGACCCGTCCCCAGCTGTGCCGCAGTGTCCGGGAGAGCGTAGTGGACATCTACGGCGGCTCTTACCATGTGTTTGAGCGGCCCATTGAATACTCCATCAAGGTGGCGGAATGCCCGGCAGCAGGCCAGAGTATTTTTGAGTACGCGCCGAAGAATGCCGCCGCCGAGTCCTACCGCAGCCTTGCTCGGGAGGTGCTGCGCCTTGGCTAAGGCTGACATGAACACCATTCTCAAGCGCAGGATGGCGGCCGCGCAGCAGGCCTCGGAACTTCAAGCCAGTGATGAAGCCTATCAACAGATCTTTCAGCGTGCGCCGCCCTCGGCTCCCTCTGAAATCTGCGACCTTCCGCTGGACAAACTGGACAACTTCTTTACGGCGGATATTGGTTTCAAGCCATACTCCCCAGCAAAACTGGAGGCATTTGCCCAGCAGTTGCAGGAAGAAGGGCTTTTGGTCCGGATTATGATGACGGCCTCTACTCCGGCACTCTGTCTCTGGATCACACCAGCCTGCACA
This sequence comes from Flavonifractor sp. An306, assembly GCF_002159455.1. Lineage (GTDB taxonomy): Bacteria > Bacillota > Clostridia > Oscillospirales > Oscillospiraceae > Flavonifractor. The sequence continues at coordinate 54 of NZ_NFIQ01000196.1, read as the reverse complement.
CCGAGGCCACCGGCTATTCCACCCGAAGTTATACGGTGTCCGAGACCAAGACCA
>NZ_NFIQ01000195.1 GCF_002159455.1 Flavonifractor sp. An306 | reverse complement strand
ATTTATGATATTGCGAATGATTCCAATAAGGATGGAGCGATAAGTAAAGAGGAATGGGAGGATTGGGTAGCCAAGCATCCAGAGGACAAGAATCAGAATATGGATTTAACTGATGATGTAGTAATTGAGACCCCGACTCCCGAGCCCACCCCTAATCCTGGTACCTCTTCTGGTAACAACAACTCTGGAGGCACCTCTTCCGGTGGCGGCACATCCTCTGGCGGCGGCAACAACTCCGGTGGAACTACTTCTGGTGGCGGTACTTCCTCTGGTGGAGGCAACAACTCCGGTGGTACTTCTTCTGGTGGCGGCACTTCCTCTGGTAACAACAATTCTGGAGGCACTTCTTCCGGTGGAGGCACTTCCAGTGGTAACAACAATTCTGGAGGTACTTCCTCTGGTGGAGGCACTTCCAGTGGTAACAACAATTCTGGAGGTACTTCCTCTGGTGGAGGCACTACTACCACTCCAAGTACTCCTGATGCTGATACAGGAAATGATGTAACCCCTGGCAACACAAACATTTCCGATAAAGATATGGAAGCCATTAAGAACATGGTTGAAGATTCTGGCGGAACCTGGGATCCTGCTACAGATGAAGAACTGCAAGAGGCAGCAGAAGAACTGGGTGGAACCTATGACCCCAATACTGGTATAATCGTAGGTGGCGAAGAGGATGGTTGGGTGATGTAAGATTTTAATTTGAAAGGAGGAAGTTGCGTATGCAATCATTAAAGCGTATAGCAGTATTCCTACTAGCGTTTATAATGGCTTTGCAAGTTATCATCTCCCCGTCATATGCAGATTGGGAAGTCTCTGGTGGTGGTAATGGTAGTAGTGGTGTTGCTGGTGATGGTACTTATGTTGATGATATGCAAGGCTTACGCATAACACCAAATAGATGGTATAGAAAAAGAAAAGAGACAACACTTTATCACTTGTGCAAGGCATAGGTAGTAATTTTTTTATGCTTATTTTTAGACATGAATTGTATGAAGAAGGAAAAATTTTATTTTGAGGAGGTCTACTTTATGAAAATAAGTGGACTGAGTGTGGTTCAAATACCACACTCACAAAGTTATGGGGTTTACACGCCCCAAGGCATCCAAATCGCTCAGGTTTGGATGGGCCAAGATGGGCAACTGGCCTATGATTTAGTTGCCCTGGGTTACATCTGCAAGGCCCTGGCCAAGCGTTGGGACATTAAAGCTAAATAAGTCACCGGAGGAAACCGGGGTTAGGCCGTGATGGTCTGACCCCGGTTTTTTGTTGTTGGCTTGTCTGTGCGGCATGGTGTGGTCAGCATAGTTTTTTAGAATT
>NZ_NFIQ01000194.1 GCF_002159455.1 Flavonifractor sp. An306 | reverse complement strand
CACCATGCCGCACAGACAAGCCAACAACAAAAAACCGGGGTCAGACCATCACGGCCTAACCCCGGTTTCCTCCGGTGACTTATTTGGCTTTAATGTCCCAACGCTTGGCTAGGGCCTTGCAAATGTAACCCAGGGCAACTAAATCATAGGCCAGTTGCCCATCCTGGCCCATCCAAACCTGAGCGATTTGGATGCCCTGTGGGGTGTAAACCCCATAACTCTGCGAGTGTGGTATTTGAACCACACTCAGTCCACTTATTTTCATAAAGTAGACCTCCTTAATTTTTAATTTTCTCTCCCTCATACAATCTATGTCTAAAAATAAGCATAAAAAAATTACCTCCTATGCCTTGCACAAGTGATAAAGTGTTGTCTCTTTCCTTTTTCTATACCATCTATTTGGTGTTATGCGTAAGCCTTGCATATCATCAACATATGTACCATCACCAGCAACACCACTACTACCATTACCACCGCCAGAGACTTCCCAATCTGCATATGACGGGGAGATGATAACTTGCAAAGCCATTATAAACGCTAGTAGGAATACTGCTATACGCTTTAATGATTGCATACGCAACTTCCTCCTTTCAAATTAAATTTTTAACACTTTTCAATATGTCAATATGGCAGTCAGATTAGCATGCTTAATTCAAAAGTTATGCGTTCTGAATGCCATATTGTGTATTCTGACTATAGAGCCATATAATGTCTGATAATATTTACATTATCCAGCCATCCTCTTCGCCACCCTCGATTCCACCACTTTCAGGGTCATAGGTTCCACCCAGTTCATCTGCTGCCTCTTGCAGTTCTTCATCTGTAGCAGGATCCCAGGTACCGCCTGCATCTTCAACCATGTTCTTGATGGCTTCCATATCTTTATCGGAAATGTTTGTGTTGCCAGGAATTACATCATTTCCTGTATCAGCATCGGGTGTACTTGGAGTGGTGGTTGTTCCACCTCCAGAGGAAGTGCCGCCAGAATTGTTGCTACCACTGGAAGTGCCTCCACCAGAAGTTGTGCCACCAGAATTAGTTGTACCACCACCAGAAGAGGTGCCTCCGGAATTGTTGTTACCACTGGAAGTGCCACCACCAGAAGAAGTTCCACCAGAATTAGTTGTACCACCACCAGAGGAAGTGCCTCCGGAATTGTTGTTACCACTGGAAGTACCTCCACCGGAAGAGGTGCCCCCAGAATTGTTGTTTCCAGCATTAGGGGTGGGCTCGGGAGTCGGGGTCTCGATTACTACATCATCACTTAAATCCATATTCTGATTCTTGTCCTCTGGATGCTTGGCTACCCAATCCTCCCATTCCTCTTTACTTATCGCTCCATCCTTATTGGAATCATTCGCAATATCATAAAT
>NZ_NFIQ01000193.1 GCF_002159455.1 Flavonifractor sp. An306 | reverse complement strand
TGGAGTATGTCATCTACGAAACGCCCCATCCCCCGGAGCCGGACGGGCCGTGTGAGGATGAGCCGGATACGGAACATCCAGATACGGAAAACCCGGATATGGATACTCCAGGTCTGGAAAACCGGCCGCAATTAAATAAAGATAAAAGCAATCCTGATAAATCAAAAAAAGATGAACTCAGTACGGAAGGATCAAATCCTGTCCTATCAATCCCCCAACCCCCCAGGGGCTCGGACCGGAGCTGGGAGGCATTCCTGGACCTGTGCGACGGCTGTGATCCGGAGCAGACTGAGCTGGAGACCGCCGTGGATACCCTGGCCGACGCAGGTATCCTGACGGCCGTGGACTACTGGAAGGGTAACGACTACTCCGCCGGTAACGTCCACGCCCTGATCGAGAGCATGGCCGCCTACGTGCGGAACCAGTGAGAAGGGATGGATATGGAGCATATCAATACCTTCAAGGCAGCTCTCGCCGCCATCTGCGCCGCCCTCACCGCCCTGTGGGGCTGGTTTGGCTGGGTGGTGGTGGCCTGGGTCGTGTGTATGGTTATCGACTACGCCACCGGCTCCTGCGCCGCGCTGCGGGCGGGGGAGTGGTCCAGCAAGAGCGCCCGGGACGGCATCTGGCACAAGTTGGGCAGCGTAGTGGCAGTTATCGTGGCCGCCATCCTGGACGTGGTGATCGGACACCTGCTGGCCAATGTGCCCGGCGTCGAGCTGCCCTTTACTTACACAGTGCTGTTATGTCCCCTGGTGGTGGTCTGGTACATCCTCACCGAGGCAGGCAGCATCATCGAAAATGCCGGCGCCCTGGGTGCCCCTATTCCGGCCTGGCTGACCAAGATGATCGCCGCCCTGGCATCCAAGGTGAATGATGCGGGAGACAGTATCACGAGAGACCACGAAAACGGGCTGTAAAGCGGAGCTGACCGCTTCGGGCGGGGCTGAGAAATAAAACAAGGAGGACATACACATGGAAAACATTATGCAGAACATCCCCATGGTGGTATCCGAAATCCTGCTGGCGGTGTTGGTTCTGACTGTGATCACCAATATCATCACACAGGTGGTAAAGAAAGTAACCTGGGACAAGATCCCAACCAATATCCTGGCCGTGGTGGTGTCCATGGCTGTGACCCTGGTGGCGTTCTTTGCAGCATGTCAGATCATGTTGCTGGATATCACATGGTATATGGTGGCCGGTGCAGTGGCCCTAGGCCTGTTCGTTGCATATGCGTCAATGTTCGGGTATGATAAGCTGAAAGAGGCCTTAGAACAAATTACAAAATAAAAAAGGGCCCGGTGCTAAATAGTGTCTACACAAGATTAGGCTAAAATGGCACACCAAATAGCAATGCAACGAATTTGCACTGCTGCCAAAAAAGATGCTGTATTTTTGGCATATCGCGTGG
>NZ_NFIQ01000192.1 GCF_002159455.1 Flavonifractor sp. An306 | reverse complement strand
CCTGATTCCCGGCTTCCACATTTGCCATAAACACTTCATAGGGACGGAGCGGTTTGACAAACTTCATCTGGTTGGCGAAGATATCTGCCTCGTGCTCGTAGTTCAGATCATCGTATATCATGCACCAGACTGGCGTTTCACGAGAGCCAGAGGCCAGGGCGACGATCTCCACCGTGTGCTGGCCATTGAAGACATAGTTGACCCCATTTCGACGGCTTACCTTCACGGGGTTGATCTGATACAGATCAAAGTGTGCCGCAGCATTCAGCACATGCTGTTCGGAAATATTCCTCTGGTACTCCTGATTGGATACGAGGTTCTTGATGGGAATCTGTTCGAAGTGAACATTGGGAACAAACATACTATAATCTTCCATTAGGATTCCACCTCAATTGCATTGAGCATTTCCTGGATTTTTCCTTCTAATTCAGTCAACGCCGCCAAGAGGTTTTGTCTTGCAGCAGGTGAGATCGCTTCCAAATGTGCCATGGACTTTGTCCGGTCGATGGAGCTCATCCAGGAGGGGATCGTAAGAGTAAGTCCAGCAACTTCCGCATCCGGGTCATAGGCGGGCATCGTCTTGATTGCCGGCTGTTCTGCCGCCGCTGTACCGGGCTTGGCAGAAGCGTCGGAATAAAGGCATCGTCTCGATTCACTGTAACGAGCAAACGCATAGGGATTTTTTCCGATTTTTTTACTAAGTGCTTTCAATTCTTCGGGTTCCATTTCTGATAGAGCAACGATATTTTCGAAAGAAATCTTATATGCCCCGGAAAGAATGTGCGGAACAAGCTCAGGAGCATTTTGTTCAATGGTATCTAATGCTGCACTGTATTTCGCATATTTCTGTACGGTTGCGCCGGACACATGATACTTCCTTCCCAGCCGGGCTGCTGTTCGCCGGCCACTCTCTTCATCTATTGGGCGGCCTCTCCCCACAGTAATGTTGGGGTTCGGACGGTACTGATTATAGCCATTCCTATTTCGCTGTACTTTCTTTTCCGCTTCATATTGTTTCCCAATCAGATATTTCCTGGTTTCTTCTGAGATGTTGCGGCGCCCAAGTTGGTTCGCACAGATCCAGGCGATGGCAGCATCTCTGCTTGGAAAATCCAGCTCCTTGACTCCATAAGGAATGCGCATTTTATTGCATATTTCATAGCGATTATGACCGTCGACGATGGTATCATTCCATGCGATGATATCTTCCCGGCATCCTTCCATGACCAGATTCAGCTCCAGTTGCCGGTATTCCTCCCGGCGAAGTGGACGAATCAAGTTTTTGAATTCCGGATCGATGTTAAGCTGCCTAAATGCTTTCTCTGTCATGTAGCCTCCTGCGTTCCAGCTGTTTGACGGTTTTGAGGGAAAAATATGCGACCCGGTTGACTTGATCGATCTCACCGGTCAGCTGGTAA
>NZ_NFIQ01000191.1 GCF_002159455.1 Flavonifractor sp. An306 | reverse complement strand
CCGAACCTGCTCCTGAGTCCCCTCCGACAGCGCCTTCGGAGGCCCGCCGGGCCTTCACGGGCTCGCTGTTCCCCGCCCTGCTCCCCTTCATCGGCCTGTTTTTGGGGGTGCTGGTATTCTGGCTCTCCCTCACCCCCGCCGTGTTAAACCTGCTGGTGGGACAGGCGGAGTCCCCCGAGGCGCTGCTGCGGGGATATCGCACCTGGTACATCCTCCTCATCGGCGCGGCGGTGGTAGCCGTCCTGCTGCCGGCGGCGGGCTCTGTCATCGCCCTCAAAAAGGCAGATATCTCCCTCACTCTGCTGGGACTGGTGGTGGTGTCCGTCGGTTTCCCGCTGTTTTTGGGGGTGGCCATGCTGGGCCAGGAGGATGTCCCCGGGCTGCTGGCCCGGAGCGGTGAGGATCTGGCCCAGCTGGAAAGCGGACAGCTGGAGCAGACCACGGTATGGCTGAGCCCCAGGACGCAGCAGGAGGGTCTCCCCGGCCCCTACGCCGAAGGCCAGCCGGAGCCAGTGACCCAGTACAGCGCCACGGGCGCCAGCGCGGACCCCACCTGGACGCCATTCTACATACCGGACTGCCTGGGCTTTACCCCCGACCGGCAAACGCTGTATAACGGAAACGAGAGCATCAGCTGGAACGAGGAAAATTCCCAACAGTACCGCCTCTCCTATACCACGCAGTTCCATCTGGTGGTATCTGTGGAGCCGGTGGGAGAGGAGGCATACGGATGAAGCTGGAGGTATATCCCAACAAAAAGCGGAAGGGAAAGCTTTTATTCGCGCAAATTCTGTGCCTGGCCGCGGCGGCGGCCATCGTGTGGTTTCTCAACCTGGGCTTTATCAAGGACCTGCTGAGGGAAGAGCGGTGGGGATTCTGGCTGTTTGTGGGCTTTCTGATCCTGTTTCTCCTCCTGTTCGCCGCCTGTTTTTACTTCCGCAACCGCCCCCGCATCCGGGTCAGCGGCCAGAGCGTCACCTTTTATCCGCTGCTGACCCCGGCAAAGCAGGTCACCTGGTCGGAGATCACCGCCAGACAGGTCAACCTGGACTGCACCGGGGACCCCAAAGCCACCGCCGCTACGGTAGCGGGCGGGGTCATCGGCTACGCCATCTATCAGAGCCTGCAGCAGTCCAGCCTGGACAGCGCCCAGGCGCTCAGTCCGGACAGAGACTGGAAATTCACCTACTACCAGGGCGGGAAAAAGCTTATCTCCATCCTGTCCCGGGAGTCGGAGCACGCCCTGGAGTTTGACGAAATGGTGCGGGCCCATCTGGCGGGCGCCTCCATGCCCGCCATGCAGGCGGGCGGGGAATGCGCCGCGCCGGAGCAAAAGAGCCGGGGCAAGGCCCCCGTGGTCATCGCCTGCGTCCTGCTGGCCGTCTGCGTGCTGGCGGTGTCGGGCATGTACCTGTACCGGCAAAACAGGCCTCTGCCGCCCCTCCCCTCGGCGGATCAGCCCCAGGC
>NZ_NFIQ01000190.1 GCF_002159455.1 Flavonifractor sp. An306 | reverse complement strand
GGCCTTTTTCTTCCCGCAGGAACCGTAAGTATGTTTTAAGCGACTGCTTATAAGTTTCTATCGTCTTATCGGATAGGCCTCGTATAGCGGGCATATAATCATGCAGATAGGATCGCACCATTGTCCAGAAACACTTATCTTTTTTGCGCTTATATCTCATATGACTCAACCTCAGGCAGTAAATTTTCTAAGCTCTCTGTTGCAACAGCATAGTTTCCAAAATAATCAGGAATCAGGTGTATGTAGTAATATGTTTTTTCAATCGAGGAGTGTCCCATATAGCGCATGAGATAAGGAAGCATGGACATGACATTCTTTCCTTCTTTTGACCAACGTGCTATATTGGCACATGCAAAGTGGTGCCGGAAGTCATAGGGCCTTGGCTTGACCTTACCGTCTCTTTTGAGTCCTGCTGCAAGCCAGATTTTTCTGAAGTTGAACGGAACTGATGACTCGGATATGACATTACCGCTGGGACTTGGGAAAAAGTATTCTCTTTCCGGGAAACAGATCCCAATAGCAGAATCGTAATCTTTCAGATAGGATATCAACTCATCTGACAAAAACAATCTGCGATCCCGGTGCCCTTTCGATTGTAAGATATCCAAATAGCCGTCATTAAGATGTACATTTTCACAGCGGAGATGTCTGGCTTCGCCGCACCTCGCACCGCAGCAATAAAGGAAACGATACAGTGCTGGGTAAACATAAGGGCGCCCTGGTGTTTTCTTTCGAAGCACATATGAGTCGCATTCTTTAAAAAAGCGCTGTATTTCACTGTTAGACAACAGATAAACTTCTGGTCGGTAAGAATTCCGTGAAACAGGGGATTCAAGAATGTATGCATCTGAATCCCCCATACACTGGAGATAGCGGCCAAACTCTCTAACAGGGCTTATCCAATATCCACGTTTTGAATTGGAATGCTCAGACCGTTCAATGCTCCACCCTACCACAAGGCTTTTGCAAAGAACAGGGCTATTGCCATGTTCAAAATTGTATCGATCCAAACTCTTCAAATACCATTGAACTGATGCGGAATACTGTATGCCTATAGAATGTTTAAACTTTATAAATGCTTCCAGAGATGGGCCAAGCGCGCTTATAAAAAGACTCATGGATTTACCTTTCTTGATATTCCCACAAGAGGTAATACACACTCTTTAAGGTTATTTATATCTGCAGTTATATAGATGTCGGTAGTCCTTGTTCCTGCATGCCCAAGGATTGCTGCAATTGTTGCTAATGGAATACTGTTTTGAACCATTGTTGATGCTGCATTATGCCGTAGCATACACATGCCCCAGATACGATCATCCTTTTGTATACCGGCACGTTGAAGTATGTTGCTTACGATATAGTAACATGCTGAGTGCCCCGACAAAGGCATGAACGGTGCTTGACTTCTCAAGAACACATGATCATCATTAACCTTTGGTCGTTCTTCCAAAATATAGCGATAAATTGA
>NZ_NFIQ01000019.1 GCF_002159455.1 Flavonifractor sp. An306 | reverse complement strand
TCGTCAAAGAACACCTGAAGGCCGTAGGGGAATCCGGGCGCTGCCGGGGCGGCGCCCCCGGCGGCCTCCGTGGCGGACTGCTGGGACGCCTCCGGGGCCTGGCCGCCGGCGCGGGCGCAGCCGCGGCGGCCTGAGGCGCGGGGGCCGGTTCGGCGGCCGGCTGGGCCGGCTCAACGGGGGGAGCGGCCTGGTCGATGGACTGATAGGCGCGCACCGCTCCGGCGCTGGTAACGGCGTGGACGGCGCTCTCACGGTCAGCCCGAGTGCGGAAATAGAGCATAAAGCCGGACTCCACAATCTGGTCGGCGGTGGCGGGGTCGGAATCCACGCCCTGGGGCTCGTAGGTGAAATCCGATTCGCCGCACAGCTCCTTGATGGAATTGACCAGCATATACGCCCGCAGGTTTTCCATACCGCAGCCCTCGTCAAAGAACACCTGAAGGCCGTAGGGGAATCCGGGCGCTGCCGGGGCGGCGCCCCCGGCGGCCTCCGTGGCGGACTGCTGGGACGCCTCCGGGGCCTGGCCGCCGGAGTTAATTTGCTCGATCAGTCTATTAACTTTTTGCAGCAGGGTGTCGATATTTTCAGTAAGGGGCTGTTCGTTTTCAATGTGCTCCAGCTCCCCGCGGAAAAAGTCGATGGTCTGGAACAACAGGTCGAACAGCTCCGGACGCAGGGACTCGGGGACCACATCCATGGTCTTGTCCCGGATAATGGCGAACAGATCCTCCGCCCGGTGGGCGATGGTCATGAGGGAGTTGTACTCCATCATGGCGGAGGACCCCTTGACGGTGTGCATGATGCGGAAGATGGTATTGATGTCCTCTTGGGAGAAGCTGTCCTGCTGCTCCGCAGCCAGAACAATGCTGTCTAACTGCTCCAAGAGGGTGTTGGTCTCATATAAAAAGGCATCCAGAATGCTGTCGCTACCGGCACTCATAACGATAGGCTCCTTTCCTCGCATTGGACTTCTTATTTTTTTATCGACCAAATTTCAGAGAAAATAAGTGCTCTGCAAAAATATCAGGGTGGAATTGGAAAATTCCGCTGGTCCGCAGGGCTGCAAGAGGTGGATCATATGGCGGACCTTTTGGGCGCGGCCAACCGCGTCCCAGGCTACGACAGTGCGAATAACAACCGGGCCCTGCCCACGGAGATGCGTCCCAGCCAGACGCAGATCCAGAATGTCCCCGACCCCACCCGGGTGGGACGGCCGGACGCCAGGACGGACCAGCAGGGGGCCAACGACGCCCTGCAATCGGATGTACTGCGCTACGACTCCAATTTACAGACCTTTTTACAGCGGCTGCGGGAGATGCCCGAGCTGCCTGAACTGATGAGCAAAACCATGCTGCTGATGCGGGGGGTGATCTCCACCCCCGGCCTGCAGCAGGGCATTGCCCAGGAGATGGCCCAGCTGCTGGAGATGCTGCAGGTGGACGCGGAGGGATTCCGGCAGCTGTTCATGGAGCAGGTCCAGGGGGGCAACCGCTTTTCCGGGCCGCTGTTCTCCCTGCTGCGGCAGACCTACGGCTCCCTGTCCGGGGATCATGTGCGCCAGTCCATTCTGGAGTTTGCCAAGCGGTACAGCGACTTCTCCTCCACGGCACATATCGGGCGGAACATGACCAGCCTGCTCCAGCAGATCACCGAGCGGCTGCCCCGCAGCTGGCAGGACAATATGAACCAGCTGCTGGCCCAGCTGGAAAACGGGCTGGCTTCCGGCAGCCGGGCGGACAATCTGAAGCTGCTTCAGGGGGAGATCATCCCCTATCTGGGCAGTTACGTGGAGCGGACCCACGACATGGGACCTTTGCGGGAGATGCTCAACCGGCTGGTGCTGGATGTGGCCCGGTACGAGAACGGCTCAGAGGGGCAGCTGCTCCAGTCTTTCCGGCAGATGGAGGGGTACAGCGAACTGCTCAAGGGCCTCAACCAGCTGGACGACAATGCTATTTTGAAACTGCTGCGGGAAAACGACTTTACCCGGGCGGCTGGCAGCCGGTTTGCCGAGGGGCTGGCCCACGCCGCCTCTCAGGCGCTGCGGGGACTTTACGGCCACGAGGTCCAGGAGTCCTTTGCGGAGCTGGTCCGGGCCCTGCTGATACAGGAGAGCGTCTATATGCCCTTAAACCACATGCTGTTCCCCGTGGAGTGGCAGGGAAAGATGATGTACTCCGAGATGTGGGTGGACCCCGACGCGGAGGAGCAGGGAGGCTCCGGACAGGAGCAGGACCACAAGGTGCAGTTTCTCTTCAAGCTGGACCTGGAGTCTCTGGGCTTTCTGGAGATCGCGCTGTCCTCCCGTCAGGACCAGGTGGAGATGCAGATTTATGGACCGGATACGGTGCAGGCCAACAGCGGCCTGATCGCGGAGGATATGCGGGACATCCTGACCAGCCACGGGTTGGCCAGCAAGGATGTGCGGGTGTCCAAACTGGAGAGGCCTCTGACGCTGACGGAGGTTTTTCCCAATCTGTTTGAAGGGAAGCGGGGCGTGAATGTCAAAATCTAAGGAAACCGGCGGAGCGCCCACCCAGCGCGCCGCGGCCCTCCGGTACAGCGCGGGGAACGGCGCGCCGGTGGTGGTGGCCTCCGGTATGGGCCATCTGGCGGAAAAAATTGTGGAGGTGGCCACCGACAACGGCGTGCCGGTGTATGAGGACAATTCGCTGGCCACAGTGCTCTCCCAGATGGAACTGGGCCGGGAGATCCCGGAGGAGCTCTATCAGGCCGTGGTGGAAATTTATCTGTATTTTTTGGAGTTCGATCCCAATGACCCGGAGAAGGCCCGCCGGAACCGCCAGGCCAGACTGGGGGGAGCGGTAAAGGGAGGCGAGGAGCATGGCAAGCAATAAGGACCAAAAAGACAACAAGAACCGGAAATATCTGATGCTGGACAGCCGGGGTGACGCCATTGCCCGGGGTATTCTGGAGCGGGTCACCGACGGGGAGCTGTGGCGCCTGCGGGTGACCGAGGGTACCGCGGATGAGGTAATGGGCCACAACAACATCAGCCTGGTGGGCGACGCGGAAAATTCTCCCGCTCTGGAGGGGCGGATCGTCCGGCGGGAGGGGGACGTGGTCTTTGTGGAGCCCGTCCGCCAGCTGGAGGAATCTGTGCGGCAGAACCTGCGCATCCCGGTGCGGTTTGTGACCTACCTTTACGCGGTGTCGGGGAGCTGGAAGGGCCGGGTGCCCATTGTGACCAACGACCTGAGCTGCGGCGGACTGGCCTTTTTCTGCCCCAGGAAGCTGGAGGTGGGGGAGATTGTGGAGGTGGTGATTACGGTGACCAGCCAGCCGCTGGTGCTCACCATGCGGATCCTCCACACCCGGCCGGGCCACACCGAGGGCGACTTCTACGCCGGGGCCTTTGTGGACCTGGTGCGGGAAGAGGAGAGCATGGTGCGGGAGGCTGTGTTCAGCATCCAGCTGCAGAAAAACTGATTGGAAGACAATGCGCGCGAGACAAGAAAGGATGAAATACCCATGAGTCAACGGAGGGAACGCGGCGGCCTGCGGCGGCGGGCGGTATCGCTGCTGCTGGCGGTTGTGATGCTGGTGACGCTGGCCCAGTCGGCCATTGTGTCGGCGGCCTCGTATGTGGAGCCCTATCTGAATCAGGTGGTGGAGTGGGGCGTCATGCGGGGAGATATTGACGGCAATCTGAACCCGGACAACCCCATCAGCCGGGCGGAATTTGTCACCATGATCAACCGGGCCTACGGCTTTACCCAGATGGGAACCATGCCCTTCACGGATGTGCCGGAGAAGGCATGGTATGCCGAGGACGTAAACATTGCCTATCATACCGGCTACATACAGGGTACGTCGTCTACCACGTTTTCTCCCAGCGACAGTATTACCCGGGAACAGGCCACGGTGATTCTGGCCCGCATCCTGATGATGCAGGCGCAGGTAGGCGAGAATGTGGACTTTAACGACAGCCGGGACATGAACGACTGGAGCCGGGGCCTGATCGCCACGGCGGCGGACTACGGCCTGATTGACGGCTATTCCGACGGCAGCTTCCGGCCTCAGAACCCCATTACCCGGGGGGAGGCCTCTATTCTGCTGGTCCGGGCTGTGGGCACCCCCATTTTGGAGCCGGGCGAGTACCGCATCGGCAATACCTGGGGAAATGTGACCATCTCTTCCTCCGGCGTGACGCTGCGGGACACGGTGATCGGCGGTAACCTGTATGTTTCCGCCGGTGTGGACCTGGGCGACGTGGTGCTGGAGAATGTAAAGGTTCTGGGAGAGATTATTGTCAGCGGCGGCGGCGTCAGTGAGGACGGCGACGACAGTGTTATCCTGCGCAATGTGACGGCTCCCAAGCTGATTCTGGATAACTTCACCGGGCAGACGGTGTCGGTGCGGGTGGAAGGCGACGGCCTGATCCAGCAGGCCGATGTGCGCACTAACGCCTTTTTGGCGGACAACGCCAAGGACGGCTACGGCGTGTCCCAGGTCCGGCTGGACGGAGAGGACGGGCTGAGCCTGACCCTGGCGGGCAATATCAAGGAAGTGACCAACGTGACGCCCGGCTCCACCGTCAGTCTGGCCAGCGGCCAGGCGGCGGTGATCAACGTGGACGAGAAGGCCACGGATTCTGTCCTGCGCATTGAGACCGGTGCTCTGGCCCATGAGGTCAACCTGGACACCGCCACCACTGTCACCGGCAACGGCGACATCAGCAATCTGGTGGTGAACAGCTCGGGGAGCACCGTGTCCATGCTGCCCGACCAGATCGTGATCCGGCCCGGCGAGACCGCCAACATCGGCGGGGAGCTGATGGACAGCAACGCGGCGGCGGAGTCCTCCGCCGATCCCCGGCAGAGCGCCGGCTATCCCCGGATCTCCGACCTGGCCCCCACCAGCGTCACCGCCCAGTTCTCTGCCAATAAGAAAGGCATCGTCTACTGGGCCATCACCGCCATTACCGACGGCTCTGTGGCCGCGGAGGATCTGATCAACCCCTCCTCCTACAGCCCCAAGATTGTCAAGAGCGGCAGCCTGTCCCTGGACGGCGCCGGCCAGGTGAACGCGGCCAACATCACCGGCCTGACCACTAACGGCTCCTACTACCTGTCCGCGGTGTTTGTGGACGGCCGGGAGCAGCGCAGCCCCCTGAAGGTGATCTCCTTCACCACGCCGGACAACACCAAGCCTGATTTCGCCACGGGCTATCCCTACATGTCCAAGATCACCAACATCTCCGGCCAGGTGACCACCATGGCTACTAAGACCTGCCGGATGTACTGGGCGGTGCTGCCCAAGGGAGCCACAGCCCCCACCGAGAGCGACTTCAAGGCCAACGCTGTCAGCGGCAACCTGGGCTTCGGCGTGCTGGACGTGACCAAGAACGTGTCCAACACCTTTGATGTCAACTCCGTGCCTCTGGAGGAGCTGGAGAGCTACGACCTATACCTGTGGCTCACCGATGTGGACGGCGGCCAGAGCTCGGCGGTGAAGAAGCTGTCCTTTACCACGGTGGACGGTACCCCGCCGGTGTTCAACACCGAGCCCACCATCAACAAGGTGGATAAGACCTCCGTGGGCCTGTACGCCAACCTGAATGAGGACGGCACCCTGTACTGGGTCATCGTGGAGGAGGGTGTAACCTATCCCAAGCCCCTGGCCGGCCAGAGCGGAGCGGTGGACCTGACCAGCGACGAGGCCAAGCTCCAGGTGTCGGCGGGCATGAACGCCCTCAAGAGCGGCACGGTGACCATGACCAAGGACAAGGATGTGACTTTCACCGTCAGCGGGCTGGAGGAGGAAAAGGCCTACGACCTGTACTATGTGGCCAAGGACAAGGCGGGCAACTTCTCGGCCTCCGTGGGCAAGATCACCATCCACACCCTGGACAACACCGCGCCCACCGTTACCCAGGAGTTTACCAAGTATAACGGCACCGACGTCAACGTGCCCCTGCCGGAGAGCGATGTGCGTCTGGTGTTCAGCGAGGCGGTGCAGACCGCCGACAGCCATGAGACGCTGGTGAGCCTCTATCAGAACGTGACCGCCAACCTGGGCACCGCGGGGGAGACCGACGCCCGCAACGACATGGGGCTGGCCCTGAGCAAGGCCATTTACCTCTACCAGGTGCCCGCCAACACCCAGCCGGTGAAGATTGAGGGGGCCACCGACGCCGACAAGACCGGCGATAACTGGACCATCGATTACCGCTATGCTACGGTGACCCTGGAGGAGGGAAAAACGGTGGTCACCTTCCCCAACGGCACCGGCATCAATTTCAAGAGCGGCGCAACCTATTACTTTGAGATCCAGGCCGATACCATCGCCGACACCTCCAGCGCCTTCAACGTGATGGGCCGTCAGCAGCTGGACCGGTTTACCACAGTGTTCGCCCAGGTGAACCTGTCCGCGCTGAATGAGAATACCATCACCACCTTTGAACCTCCGACCCCTGGCGTGGAGGAGACCCCTGTTCAGAAAGACGTACCCGTGGACGTGAGCTGGCGGCTGACCCCCGTCTCCACCCAGAAGGTGGACGATTCCATTGACTGGGATATGCTCATCTGGTCGGACACCAGCGTGGAGTTTGAACTCTACTACCGCAATACGGTGCCCGCCGGAGAGCCGGAGTCCCAGAACGAATGGCACAAGCTGGGCAGCGCGTCCATTACGGTGCCTGACAACGTGACCGGCTACCGGGGCGTCAGTCTGACCCGGAATTTCCTGGAAAGCGGCAGCAACAACCCGGATTTTGACATGCTGAACACCCTGCAGGACGATGCCGTGTATGAGTACGCCATCTCCTTTACCAAGGTGGCGGGCCTGCCCGACCGGGATACCTGGAGCCAGCGGGTCAATCTGAAGGTCCACGTGATAGCGGGCAGCAACAACGATCTGGGCTTCCTGTCCGCCGACCTGACAGAGGAGAACTGGGAGGAGTCCCTGACCCAGGGCGTGACCAACATTGGCCTGCCTGCCGACTTCTCCCTGCGCAAGCAGTTTACCGACCAGCAGGCCCCTGAGTTTATTGGGGAGTATCCGAAATTTGAGGCGGGGGACTCGGCGGTGGAGATGTCCCTGATGCTGGACCGTCCGGGTACCGTATACTATGTGGTGGCGCCGATCAACACGGTTTCCACTGTGGGTACAGACGGTACCACGAACTACGGTGTGGAGGCAAACTGGCAGACTCTGCCTGAGAGCGGTGCTGAGGACGAGAATGAGCCGCCTGATGTGGCAACCCCTGATTACCTGAATATTGTGAACGCCAGCACCGTATACCGGAACGAAAAGATCAAATACGGCTCGGCGGTCTGCGGCGCCAGCGTGGAGCCGGTGTTGGTGGAGGGGCTGGATAAACTGACCCAATACACGGTTTATTTTGTCCTGCAGGGTACTTCCCAGACCTACTCCAGAGTGCTTGTCTACCGGTTTACCACTACAGATGTATCCAAGCCAGCGATCACCCTGACCCAGAACAGCCCGTCGGTCAACTTTGAGACCGATTCTTCCGCAGAGCTGAACTATGCCCTGATCGCCAACAACGAGGTTCCGGAGAGCCTGCGGAAGGCTGGCGGGTTTGATGCCACCCTTGTGGACCAGAGCAAGCTGGAAACATGGAACGAACTGACCGATCCGACAGATGGCGAATATAAGGATGCGGAGCGTTCGGTGCTCTGGGCGCTGTGTACCCCCTACGGAACGGATGGCTATTCCGTCTTTGATGAATTTGCAAACACATCCATTCGCAAGACCGTATCCGAGCTGGTGGACGGCACCAACCGGATGGGCGCCACTATTGCCGACCAGGGCAAGATGACCCTGGAACAGGCCAACGACTATTTCCAGTCCAAGGACTTTACTGACAAAATGACCGGCGACACCCTGTACTACTGTCTGGCCACCGCCGTCAGCCCTCTGGGCTCGGAGATGTCCTTTGCCGGCGTCCCCGGCGTGTATATCCCTGACCGTACGCCGCCGGAGCTGAACCAGGTGAACACTTCCGCCACGTTGGACCCCGGCGGGAATACGTACAGTGGCACGGTGACCTTTGTGTTCAGTGAGCCCGTTTATCAGCTGGTCACCGAAGGCGGTGTGGACCAGAAGCCCAAGGAGGTCTGGCAGACCCAGTATACCACTACCGATGATGCGGTTCGGCTGAAGGATATCATGGGTACCAGCCAGAGCAAGAGTAAATTCTCTTATCCCAACGACATCAAGGCCCCCGCCAGTACCCTGACATTGGAGTTTAAGGAAATTCCGCTGGGGACCACCATTGTGCTGTTTGATACCAGCTATATCTGCGACGCCAACAGCAACAGTACCCGGGAGCTGCTGACCTTTACCCTCCAGGAGGGTGTCCCCTCGGGGCACATCCCGAATGGTATCGGCTTTGTGCAGCAGACCTCGACACCGTAACATCAGAGACGCAAGGGGCGGGCCGTATACTGCCCGCCCCTTGCCCTATCCTATATTCCGAAGGAGGAGATTCGGATGAAATATTCCCTGGCCAGACGTGGCCTGTCGTTGCTGGTAACGCTGGCGATGCTTTTTGCCCTGCTGCCCGCCACTCTGGCGGCAAACCCCACCTTTCTATCAGTGAGCGTCAGTCCGCCCACTGCTGACTTAAAAATGGGCGAGCATCAGACCCTGAATGCCACCATCACCATGTCAGACGGCAGCAAAACCCTGCCTGCGGGTACCAAAGTGACATGGGAGGAAGTGGATGGGCGGTATGATGAGGTGAAGATCACTCCTATGGGTGTCTACTCTCTCTCTGCCGACGTGGAGGCGCTGAACGTTCCGGAGACCACGGAGGAGCGAAGTGTGCAGATCAGGGTGACCGTCACGCCGCCCGCAGGATATGGACAACCGGACAGCGACGTCTGCACCATCACGATTTCCACCAATGCTCCCTCTGGTGTCACTGTTACCCCCGGCACTATGGAACTGGCCCCTGGCGGGAGCAAAGCTCTGACCGCCACCGTCACCCCCGCCGAAGCCGACCAGGAGGTGACCTGGCGCAGCGACAATACGGGGATAGCCACAGTCAGCCCAAGCGGAACGTCTACAGCCACTGTCACCGGCGTGGCCGCCGGCGAGACCAAGGTGTACGCCAGGATCAAGGACGGCACCCAGGAGGCGGCCAGCACAATCTATGTCCAGGGTATCGTTCTGGAGAGCAGCACTCTGACCATGAACGAGCGGGATAACCACACCCTGAACTATACCATTTACGGCCCCTCCATCAAGGACAAGGGCGTGACCTGGACCAGCAGCGATTCCAACATCGTGCGGGTCAACGCGGGCTATCTCTATGCCCTGAAAGAGGGCAAGGCCACCATTACCGCCAAGGTGAACGGCACCAGCTATGAGGCCAAGTGCGAGGTTACCGTCAAGCGGAACACGGCGGCGGTGATCACCGCCTCGGCGGCGGCGGGGGAGCCCCTGTCTTTCTCCGGCCTGGTCTCCCAGCTGCAGAGCCGCTGCTCCACTGTGCTGGGCTCCAGCCTGTCCTATATCAGCGGCCTGTCGGTGCCCACCAATCAGGGTACGCTCTACTATAAATATACCTCCGAGGGAGACACCGGCGCGGGAGTGGCCACCGGCTCCTCCTATTACGCCTCCCCGGGTACGGGCCAGATGGGAATAAGCGACATTACCTTTGTACCCAAATCCGACTTCAGCGGCACTGCTGTCATCTCCTATACCGGCTACGCCTCCGGCACCAGCTTCTTCCAGGGTACCATCGAGGTGTCGGTGGCCGGCCAGGAGGACGTGACCTACACCACGGCCAACGGTATGGCGGTGCAGATGGACCCCAACGACTTTGCGGTGGTGTGCCGGGCCCGCACCGGCCGGGACCTGAGCTATGTGGCCTTTACTCTGCCTGACAGCAGCGCGGGCACCCTGTACTATAACTATCTCTCCCCGCTGAATCCGGGCACCGAGGTGCGGGCCTCCACCAACTACAAATACAGCGGAACGCCCAATCTGGGCCAGGTGTTTTTTGTGCCCGCCTCTGGTTATAAGGGGAGAGTGGTGATCACCTATACCGCCTGGGATACCAACCGGCAGTCCTTCCAGGGCCGGCTGGTGATCCAGGTAAACGAGGACAGCAAGAGCGATGAGCTGAGTTATACTGTGGCGCCGGGGAAGGCTGTGAGTTTTGACGTCAACGACTTCAACGACCTCTCCCGGGAGGTCACCGGCTACAGCCTGGACTATGTTCGCTTCACCCTGCCTGCCTCCTCTGAGGGAATCCTCTACTACAATTACAGCAATTCCTCCTCCGAGAAGGTAAGCGCCGGCAAGAACTATTACCGCTCTTCCTCTCCCTACCTGGACCGGGTGGACTTTGTGGCGGCCAGCGACTTTACTGGCACGGTATCCATCCCCTTCACCGGCTGGAGCACCAGCGGAGCCACCTTCTCCGGCACCGTCACCGTCCGGGTCAAGACCGGTACCGACAGCATCTCCTACCGCACGGAGTACGGCCAGGCGGTGGACTTCCAGGCGGGCGACTTTAACGATATCTCCCAAAATAAGACGGGCAGCACCTTGAACTATGTCCGCTTCACGCTGCCCTCCTCCGCTCAGGGTACCCTGTATTACAACTATACCGGCTCCACCACCTCGGAAAAGGTGGTTTCCAGCCGGAACTACTACCGCTCCTCCTACCCCTATGTGGACCAGATCAGCTTTGTGCCCACCTATGGTTATACCGGTACCTGCACCATTGACTACACCGGCTGGGGTACCAATGGGGAGAAGTTTACCGGTACCGTCACCATTCAGGTGGGCAATGAGACCGAGACCATCCGCTATACCACCGATGAAAACGTGGCGGTGGGTTTCCGGGCGTCGGACTTTAACGCCGTCTGCCAGGACGCCACCAACAGCACCCTGAATTATGTCCGCTTTACGCTGCCGCCCTCTGCCCGGGGCACACTGTACTATAACGGCAGCAAGGTGAGCGCCACCCAGAATTATGCCTACTCCTCCTCGCCTTATCTGGATCAGGTCAGCTTCACCCCCGCCAGCGGCTATAACGGCACGGTGACCATCAACTACACCGGCTGGGCCACCAGCGGCGACCGGTTTACCGGCACCGTCACCATCCGGGTGGGAACCCAGGGCAGCGAGATCGGCTATACCACCAAGAGCCGGCAGGCGGTGGATTTCCAGGTGGAGGATTTCAACGAGGCGTCCCTGTCCCTCACCGGCAGCAGCCTGAACTATGTCCGCTTCACGCTGCCATCTTCCTCTCAGGGGACCCTCTATTATAACTATGTCAACTCCTCCTCGGAGAAGGTGAGCGCCAATAAGAACTACTACCGCTCCTCTTCCCCCTATCTGGACGAGATTACCTTCGTGCCCGCCAGCGGCTTTACCGACAACTGCTCCATCCCCTATACCGCCTGGGGGAGCAACGGCGATCGGTTTACCGGCACCGTCACCATCCGGGTGGACAGCGCCGCCACCACCATTTATTACGACACCGGACTGGGGGAGCCGGTGACCTTCCGGCCCTCCGATTTCAACAACGCGGCCCAGGCCGCCCAGAACCGGGATCTGAGCTATGTCCGCTTCACCCTGCCCTCCTCTTCCCAGGGAACGCTGTACTATAAGTATGAGAACGGCGAATATACCAACAAGGTGAGCGCGAACACCAGCTATTACCGCACCTCCTCTCCCTACCTGGATGAGGTGAGCTTTGTGCCTGCCGCCGGCTTCACCGGTACGGCTACCGTCTCCTACTCCGGCTATACGGTGGGCGGCACCAGCTTTACCGGTACGGTGGAGATTACTGTGTCCTCCGACACCAACGACACCGCCGATACCATCCGCTATACCAGCTCCTATGCGCCGGTGACCTTCCGTGCCTCCGACTTTACCGCCGCCTGCAACGGCCGGAACAAGGGCAGTCTGAGCTCCGTGCAGTTTGACACCAGCACCCTGTCCTCCAATGCCGGGCGCTTGTATACCCAGTACGGCGGCCTCCAGAGCGCCAATACCGAGGTGCGTTCCGGCACCAAATACTACCCCGAGAGCTCTCCCAGCCTGTCCCAGGTAACCTTTGTCCCCCGCATCGGCTTCCAGGGCACGGCGGTGGTGGCCTATACCGGGGTGGACTCCCAGGGACGGTCCTATCGGGGACAGGTAGAGATTACCGTTACCCCCAGCGCCTCCTCCCGTTATTTCAAGGATATGTCCACCGGCTACAGCTGGGCGGTGCCCGCGGTGGATCTCCTCTATGAAAACGGCGTTGTGGGCGGCGTGGGCAACAGCAGCTTTGCCCCCGCCTCCCCCCTCACCCGGGGCAGCTTCATCACCATGCTGGATCGGGCTCTGGGTTTCCCCCACGGCTCCCAGAAGAGCTTCCCCGACGTGCCCGACGGCCAGTATTACACTGAGTCGGTCCGGTCGGCCTATGCGCTGGGTATTGTCAACGGCTTCTCCGACGGTACCTTCCGTCCCGACGCCCCCATCACCCGAGCGGAAGCGGTGACCATGCTCTACCGGGCCATGCAGACCATGGGCTGGGTGATCGGCACTGAGGATCCCAGCATCCTCAACGCCTACACCGACGGGGCCTATGTGGCTGATTACGCCCGAGGCGCCATGTCCGTCATGGTGCAGACCGGCGTGGTCCAGGGCTCCGGCGGACTGCTGGAGCCCGGCCGGATCATGACCCGGGCGGAAATGGCGGTGGCGCTGGCAAGAGCGCTTACCCTGTAAGTAAGTCCATGTACCCGCGCCGGGAGACCGCAATTGGTCTCCCGGCGCGGATTTTTGTTTGCCGCAGTTTGTGAAAATTGGCGGGCATACCAGAGAAAAGCACGTGATATAGTATCTCTGGGATTGACTTCCTGGTTGTCCAGAAGATGGAAAACAGAGCGATAAACAGTTTCAATAAAACAGGTCCCCGGCGGGGGCGTATTTTTGTGGAAGTCTGTGTAATTAGGGAAAATTTGGATATCTCCTTAAAAGTTTTTGTCAAAAGCCTGAAAATTTTTAAATAATATTCCCGCCAAAGGCTTGCAAAAATAAGGGTTTAGAGCTAAAATGAATTAAATGTGAATAATGTCGAAGTCGCTGGGCCTGCGGCTGACTGTGTGCAGCGGGCATAGGAACAGGCCGGGCGCGCTTCAGGGAGAACGGAGAGAGAAAGGAGCGAGAGAGAATGGATTCTTTGACAAGCAACACGATGCTGATGCTCCAGCGGTCCATGGGTTTTCTTTGGGATAAGCAAACCTGCATTCTGGACAACATCGCCAACGTGGAGACACCGGGGTATAAAACCAAATATGTGACTTTCGAGGAGTCATTGCGGCAGGCCATCCAGTCCGCGGCTGACGACAGCAAGCCCACCGCCTCCATGCGGCAAGCCATTGCGGGCACCGAGGTAACCCATCATCAGGCGGAGGAGAGCACGCGGATGGACGACAATGGCGTGAACATTACAGAGCAAATGGTAGAGCTGGTGCGTGAGGGCTATCAGATGCAGTATGTGATGAATGCCATCAGCAGTGACTTCTCTTTGCTTCGTTCGGCGATCAACGGTTAAGGAGGCGTGTGAGACATGGCCTTTTTGAGCTCCATGAATATTGTAGGCTCCGGCATGACCGCCCAGCAGCTGCGGCTGGACGTCATATCGGAAAACATCACCAATCAGAACACCACCCGCACCGAGGGCGGCGGCCCTTACCGGCGCAAGATTGTGGTGTTTGAGGCAGAGGGCGGGGAGCGGAGCCCCTTCCAGCAGGTGATGGCCCGTATCCGGGGTGAGGAGTCCTCTGCCCCCGGCGGCGTGCGGGTCACGGAGATTGCGGAGGACCCCTCCGACTTTAAGCTGATGTATGATCCCACCAACCCGGATGCCAACGCCGACGGATATGTGGAGATGCCCAACGTGGACCTGGTGAAGGAGATGGCGGACGCCATGGCGGCGTCCCAGGCCTATTCGGCCAATGTAACGGCCTTCAACGTACTGAAGCAGGTTGCCGCCAAGGGGCTGGAGATCGGCAAATAAACTTTGTGCCGCAGCGTTCGCGGGGAGGCGGACGCTATGATAAAGGGGAAGAAGAATCATGATGAACATTCAGAGGATTGAGCCCATTCGTCCGCTCCTTGCCACGGAGTCCACAGCGGTGAGCGATGCCGGGCAGACCCGGAATCAGCCCACCATGTTTCAGGACATCTTCCAGTCCATGGTGGATAACGTAAAAGAGACCGACGCGGCCAAGAACGAGGCATACTACGCCTTGGCCACGGGGCAGCTGGACAATCCGGCGGTGGCGTCCATTGCCGCCACCCAGGCCGAGCTCTCTCTGTCGCTGCTCATTCAGATGCGGAACAAAGCGCTGGACGCCTATTCCGAATTGATGCGGATCAGCCTGTAAAGGGCGCGGTCCGGGAGCCGGGGGATAGATAGAGCATGAAGGAAAAGCTAAAAGCAATCACGGACAAAGCCAAGGAACGGTGGAAAAAGACCGGCAAAAAGCTGAAAATTCTGCTGGGCGCGGTTTTGGCTGCGGCCATCGTGGCGGTGGTGGTGCTGGCGATCACGGCAAGCAACCAGCCCTACACCACGCTGTTCAGCGGCCTGAGCCAGAGTGACCAGACAGCCATCCTGACCTATTTTTCCGAAAATGGGGTCACAGACTATAAGGTGGAGGGCGACGCCATCCTGGTGCCGGAAAACCGCAAGGCGGCTTTGATGGCTCAGGTGCTGGTGGCGGGATACCCCTCTGCCGGCTATGACTACGGTACTTATCTGAACAATGTAAGCAGCCTAACCACTGAAGCTGAGCGCAACCAGCTGATGCTGTACGACCTGCAGGACTATATGTCCTCGGTTATCTGCAACATGGACGGAGTGGAGTCTGCTGAGGTGCTGCTCACCCCCGGCGAGGACCACACCTATGTGCTGGACAGCGGCAATACGGTGGACGCCACCGCCGCCGTGCAGGTGACCATGAAGGATGGCAAGACCCTCACCGATAACCAGGTGAAAGCCATCCGCAGCCTGGTGAGCCACGGTCTGCAGGGACTGAATGTGGAAAACGTGACCATCAGCGACGCCTATGGCACGCCTTATCTGATTGACGACGATTTCAGCGAGATCCAGGACACCTCCACCTTGAAGCTGAAGCTGGAGGAGGAGTACAACAACCGTATCCGCGCGCGGGTGATGCAGGTGCTGACCCCTCTGTACGGTGCGGATAACGTGCAGGTGAGCGTCAATACTGTGGTGAATCTGGACCGCACCTACACTGACTCCACTGACTACAATCTGGAGGACTGGGCGGAAGGAAACGACGACGGTATCATCGGTACTGAGATTTGGCAGAACAGCATCGTCCGTGGGGATGAGGAAATCGCCGGCGGTGCGGTGGGCACCGAGACCAACGCCGATCTGAATACCTATGTGGAAAACCAGGCCCAGCCCAACGGCAATGAGACCGCCATCACCACCTCCGGTCAGCAGGACCATCTGGTGGATACCACCAAGCAGCAGGTGGAGCAGATCACCGCCCGCATCGCCGACGTGATGGTGTCGGTGAGTATCAACCAGAGCGTGGCGGGGGATACTTCCGTCAACGACCTGTATGCCCATGTGGGCCGGGCGGCCGGCATTACCGACGCGGACCAGCGGGATAAGATCTCCATTATGATCTCCCCCTTCTATCGGCCCGGGAGCGAGACGCCCACCGAGCCGGTTGTAGAGGGACTGTCCAACTGGATGATCTATGCGGCCATCGCCGGAGTGGGCGTGTTCCTGCTCCTGCTGCTGCTGATTCTGCTGCTGCTCCATCGCCGGAAGGTGAAGAAGCGCAAGGCGGCGGAGGCCGAGGCGGCAGCCGAGGCGGCGGCAAACGCGCTGATTATGACCCAGGCCGCGCCGCAGCAGTCCAACATTATGGAGATGCAGACCGAGAAGAGTATGGAACTGCGGCAGGATATCCGGAAATTTGCTGAGGAGAACCCGGAGATTGCCGCTCAGATGGTGAAAAACTGGCTGCGGGAGGGTGAGGCGACATGAGTGAAACAACATCTGCCCCCGCAACGCCGGCGGTAGAGAAACAGACCCAGCGCCAGCAGCCTAAGCGGGAGCTGACCCGCCAGCAGAAAGCGGCGGCGGTGATTGTCTCCCTGGGGGCGGAGAAAGCCTCCCAGCTTTATCAGTATATGGACCCGGAGGATGTGGAGCAGATCACTCTGGAGGTAGCCAAGCTGGGTTACCTGGATTCCGGCACCACCGAGGATGTGCTCAACGAGTACTACCAGATGTGCCTGACCAACAAGGCGGTAACCGAGGGCGGACTGGAGTACGCCCGGGCGGTGCTGGAGCGGGCCTTCGGTTCCCAGACTGCCAGCCAGCTGCTGGATAAAGTGACCAAATCCCTGAAGAACCGGGAATTTGCCTTCCTGAACAAGGCGGATGAGAAGTCGCTGTATGCCGCATTGCAGCATGAGCGCCCTCAGACCATTGCCTTGGTGCTGTCCTACGTGGATCCCCAGAAATCGGCGGCGGTGATCGACGAGCTGGACCCGGAGCGGCAGGTGAAGGTGGTGGAGAGCATCGCCACGATGGAGAGCGCCTCTCCCGCTGCGGTGAAAATCATCGAGGCCGAGCTGGAGAAGCGGTTCTCCAGCCTCATGACCACCAACAACGTAAAGGTGGGCGGCGTGGACTACGTGGCCGACGTGATGAACAATCTGGACCGGGCCAGCGAGAAGAGCATCTTCGATCGCCTGTCCACCCACAACGCCGACCTGGCCGACGAGATCCGCAAGCGTATGTTTGTCTTCGAGGACATTGTCACCATGGACGACCGCTCGGTGCAGCGCTTCGTGCGGGACTGCGATCCCAAGGATCTGGTGCTGGCCCTCAAGGGCGCCAACAGCGATGTGGCCAACAAGATCTTCTCCAATGTGTCCAGCCGTATGGCGCAGAGCATCCGGGACGATCTGGAGGTTACAGTCAACGTCCGTATCAAGGACGTGGAGGCCGCTCAGCAGCGTATTGTGGGCGTCATCCGGGACCTGGAGGAGAAGAACGAGCTGATCATCCTCAAGGGCGGAAAGGACGATATCATTGCCTAACATTTTCAAGCATTTCCTGGGGCCGGTCCGTGCCTACACGTTTCCGGCGGCGGAGGACATCGAAATTGAGGAGGACCCTCCGGTAGAGGAGGGCCTCCCCGAGGAGGAGGAACCCGCGGCGGCGACCGAAGAGGAACAGGCCCAGGAGGAAGAACTGGGGGCAGCTGCCAGCCTGCTTTCCTTTGCCCAGGTTCAGGCGGAGGAGATCCGCAACCAGGCCCGGAAAGAGGCCCAGGAACTGCTGGAGGAGAGCCGCCGGCAGGCGGCCCAGGAGGCCGAGGAAGCCTTGGCCCAGGCCAAGGAGGAGGGCTTCCGCCAGGGATATGCCGACGGTATGTCCAAGGCCCAGATCGAGGGCAGAGCCGCTATGGAGGAACAGCTGCACCAGCAGGAGCTGCAGATCAAGCAGTTTCTGGAGGAGGCCAGCCAGGCCCGGGAGGACCTGATGGAGCAGACCCAGTCGGAGCTGTGCGACCTGAGCGTGGCGGTGGCGGAGAAGATCATCCACGTCAGCCTGAAGAGCAGCCGGGAAGTGATCCTGAAGATGATCCAGATGGCCACCGACCGGCTGAAGCGGCGGGAGTGGGTCCACATCTACGTGGGGGGCTGCACCGCCAGGGAGCTGGCCCAGATCACCCCGGAGCTTACCGCCACTCTGGCGGGCCTGTCCGACCACATCAAGGTGATCCCCATGGCGGACGACGAATCGGGCACCTGCATCATCGAGATGCCAGATGAGATCATCGACGCCAGCGTGTCCACCCAGCTGGACAATATCAAGGATATCCTGCACGGCGGCTGAGAGGAGGCCCCACTGTTGTTTGAGAAACTGCTCCGGCAGGTGCAGACGGCCCAGACCGTCAGCTATACCGGAAAGATCGAAAATATTGTGGGCATGTCCATCGAGGCCTCCGGCGGCCGGGCGGCGGTAGGAGATATCTGCCGCATCTACAATGGAGAATCCGGCGGCCAGGTGATGGCGGAAGTGGTAGGCTTCAAGAACGACCGGATCCTGCTTATGCCCTACTCGGGAATGAGCGGCATTTCCGCCGGCAACTTCGTGCGCAACACCGGCAAACGGCTGACCCTGACCATGGGACCCTTCCTCAAGGGCCGGGTCATCAATGCGCTGGGGCAGCCCATTGACGGAAAGGGCCCCTTTCAGGGGGGCGTCCCCTTCTGTGTGGACGGGGAGCAGTACATCAACCCCATGGCCCGCCCTCCCATCCGGGAGCGGCTGGAGTTCGGGGTGAAGGCCATTGACGGTATGCTTACCATCGGCAAGGGCCAGCGTATCGGCATTTTCGCCGGTTCCGGCGTAGGCAAGAGTACCCTGATGGGCATGATCGCCAAGCACGTCAAAGCGGATATCAACGTCATCGCCCTGGTGGGGGAACGTGGCCGCGAGGTTGTGGAGTTCATGGAGAAGGACCTGGGCCCCGAGGGCATGAGCCGCTCGGTGCTGGTGGTGGCCACCTCCGACCAGCCCGCCATGCTGCGCAAGCGGTGTCCCTCGGTGGCCACCGGTATCGCGGAGTATTTCCGGGATCAGGGGCTGGACGTGCTGCTGATGATGGACTCTCTGACCCGTTTCGCCATGGCCCAGCGTGAGATCGGCCTGGCGGTGGGAGAGCCGCCGGTGGCCCGGGGCTATACCCCCTCCATCTACGCCGAGCTGCCCAAGCTGCTGGAGCGCAGCGGTAACTTCCAAAAGGGCTCCATCACCGGGGTGTATACCGTGCTGGTGGAGGGCGACGACACCAACGAGCCCATCGCCGACACTGTCCGCGGTATTTTGGACGGGCATATCGTCCTCTCCCGGCGGCTGGCCAACAGTAACCACTTCCCGGCCATCGATGTGGGCGCCAGCATTTCCCGTCTGATGACCGATATCGTATCCCCGGAGCACCAGCGGTTGTCCGCCCGGATCCGGGACGTGATGGGTACCTATGAAAAGAACTCCGATCTGGTGTCTATCGGTGCGTACAAGGCGGGGACCAACCCTAAGCTGGACTACGCTTTGGGCAAGATCGACGGCATCAACCAGTTTCTCATGCAGGGCGTTAAAGAGGGCTTTACCTACGAAGAAGATCTGGAGGCTATGCGGAAGCTGCTATAAACCTGTGAAGTGAGGTGCCCGACGTGAAAAAATTTCGCTTCGGCCTGGATAGTGTGCTGGATTACCGCCAGCAAGTGCTGGACGGACTGCAGGGCGAATATGCCAAGGCTTTGGAACGGGTCCGGCAGCAGGAGGCGCGCAAAGAGGCTGTGGAGCTGCAGTACGCCCAGGTCAACCAGGAATTCCGGGAGCGGGCGGCGGAAGGCATCTCCATAGCCGACGCCATGGGCTATGAGACCGGTCTTCGGGTGCTGGAGCGGGATATTGCCCGGGAGACCAAGCGGCTGGAGGAGCTGCAGCAGGCGGCGGAGGTCAAGCGCCGTCAGGTGATGCAGGCCCATGTGGATACCAGAATTCTGGAGCGGCTGAAGGAGAAGAAGCTCCAGGACTACCAGAAGGATATGCAGAAGAGCGAGGAGCAGTTCATTGATGAGCTGGTTTCTGCCAAAAGGCACATGGAGAGCGGCTTATTGAGAACATAACTGCCATTGAAAGGAGGTGAAAGAAGATGAATATGATGGATATGCTGTTGCAGGCCATTAACCAGGGCGCCTGGGCTCTGCCTAACCTTAATACGCCCACCACGAAGCCTGCCGGACAGGAGAGCGGACCCTCTTTCCAGGATCTGCTGAATGAGCGGCGGGACCAGCTGGATCAGGAGCCGGACAGAGACCAGACCCAGGGTACAACCCAGCAGCGTCCGGTGGAGAATGGGAAGAACCCCGTCCAGACAGAGGATACCCAGCCGCAGGAGCCCGTGCTGAACGCGGACCTGATGGCGCTGGGCGCGGCTCTGCTGGCGGAGGGAATGCCCGCTCAGGTACAGATGCCTGTGACGGCGGAGGAGTCCGCGGTCACCGTGCTGCCGCTGGAGAACATGCAGACGGCGGCTGTCCCGGTGGTGACGGCAGAGCAGGAAACTGTGGCGGTTGAGACCATGCCTCTGGTTCAGCAGGCGGCGGTACAGCAGCAGCCCCAGGAGCAGACGGTCCAGACGGTCCAGCAGCCTGTGCAGGAGACAGATATGGCTCCGGTCCAGCAGGCCCAGGTGGTGACGGCCGCGCCGGAGAGCCAGGAGAACTCCGATGCCATGGAGGGCAGCCAGAGCTTTACCGCCGCTCCTCAGCAGGAGAGTGACACCAAGGCTGTGGAGGTCAATGGCAGCGGGGAGACCCCTGTGTTCCAGGAAGTGGAGCACATGCCTGTCAAGGTGGGCGAAAAGGTGGAGATTGACACCACCGCGCCGGCAGCCGATGTGGATGCCAAGCTGAGCAAGGCTTTGACCCAGGCTCTGGACAACGGCAGCCAGCACGTGGAGATCACCCTCAGCCCGGCCAATCTGGGCACCGTGACGGCGGAGTTTACCCGTACGCCGGAGGGAGCGCTCCATCTGGTGCTGCGGGCGGAGAATGAGCATGCGGCCAAGCTGCTCAGCGAGCACGCCAACACTCTGGGCCTGATGCTGCAGGACAGCACCCGCGGCGAGGTTCGGGTGGAAGTGCCCCAGCCCCATCAGGGTCAGCAGCCCTGGCAGCAGCCGGATCAGAACGGCGGCCAGCAGCAACAGCAGCAGCAACAGCAGCAGCGTCAGGTGCCCAAGCAGGAGGCGGACAGTTTCCTCCATCAGCTGAGACTGGGTCTGCTGCAGAGCGGGCCGGAGGCTGTGTAAGCGTTCCGGAAAAAGGAAGTGAAGCGATAGCATGAGCAGCGATTTTATGCAGCTGGGTCTGGAGTCCCTGAGCGCGGGCAGCGCGTACGCCGCCCAGAAGAGCAGCAGCGGCTCGACGGTGGAGGAACTGGAGAAGCAGGGCTATACCATCAGTAACCCTGATGAAGACCTTGGCCTTGACTTTACCGACTTCCTTCAGCTGATGGTCGCTCAGCTGCAGAACCAGACCATTGACAACGCCACCGACACCACCGATATGCTCAACCAGCTGGTGCAGATGTCTGTGGTAAGCATGATGAGCAGCGTGAAAACCAGTCTGGACACCCTGACTGTTTCCACTACCATGACCTATGCCGCCTCTCTGGTGGGCAAGACCGTTACGGTGGGCGCCTACAACGAAGACGGCGAGCTGGAAGAGATCGTGGGCGAAGTAACCGGCACCGGTACCTATCAGGGTACCCAGGTGATCTTCGTCAACGGCGAGATGTACCCCCTGAGCAGCATCATGGCGGTAGGCGAGCTGCCTGAGGTTCCGGAAGAGCCCGGTGAGGGCGGCGACGGCGGTGAAGGCGGCGGAACCGGCGAGGGCGGCGAAGGGGAGACCACTCCTGAGGTCTGATCCGGCTGGTGAGGCTGCAAGGAGGTGAATCCATGGTCGGACCGATTCATTCGCTGACCCAAACCACGCTGAATGGCCAGCAGGCGCCGGTACAGGCGCAGCGTCCGGCTGGTGATTTCGGTGCGGTATTCCAGCAGGAGCTGGAACGGGCTCAGACAAGGCAGGTGGCTTTCTCCAAGCACGCGCTCAGCCGTGCGGAGGAGCGGGGTATTGAAGTGACACCCACCCTGCTGGAGCGGCTGACCGACTCCGTGGAGCGGGCGGAGGCCAAAGGTGCCACCAATATTCTGGCGCTGGACCAGAGCCTGGCCTTTATCGTCAACGTTCCCAACGGCAGAGTCATCACCGCATTGTCTGAAGAAGAGATGAAGGACAGTATTTTTACCAATATCGACGGCGCCGTGTTCCTGTGAGACACAGAGGGCAGGACCGCAAGGAGGCTCTGGGGGGCGTCCGAATGACGTTTCCCCGGCGGCGCAGCAGCAAACTTTAAAAGGAGCAAGATTCTTATGGCTTTGACAGGAGCAATGAGCGCGGCCATTTCCGGCCTGAAAACTCATATGGAAGCTCTGAACGTAGTAGGTAACAACATCGCAAACGTCAATACTTACGGATACAAGGCCCAGCGCGTGACCTTCAAGGAGAGCATTTACAACACCCTGAGCGCCGGCTCTGCCGGTACCACCGCCATGGGCGGCACCAACCCCCGGCAGATCGGCTATGGCTGCAGCATCGGCACCATCGATCTGGATATGACCACCGGCAGCCTGGAGCCCACTGGTATGCCCACCGACTGCACCATCAAGGGCGACGGTTTCTTCCTGGTGGGACCCAAGACTCTGGATGTCGATGATGTAAACGCCCTCAAGAGCCTGACCCTCACCCGGGTGGGCAACTTTGAGTTCCGGGACGGTTACCTCACCGACGGCCAGGGCAATGTGGTCTACGGATTTTTGACCACGACGGAAGATCCCAAGGGGACTACGACCGGAACTCCCGGTGTTTTACCTGACGGAGCCGACCTCAATGTCAGCACCGCCCTGGTGCCCATTCGCCTGCCCATGAAGGCTACCGGCCAGCTTGCCGGTGTTGACGACCCCAATACGGATTATGGCGATGCGGTGTATGTGGGTGTTGACAATGCCACCGGCCAGAACGTGGACCCCGGAACGGTGCCGGCAGGCGGTGGTGCCGTGGTTGGCCCTGAGGTAGACGGTTATATTGACTATGAGAACCTGAGCATTGACGCCAACGGCAAGATCACCTGTACCAACAAGGATACCGGCGACCCGGTGGTGGTGGGCTACATCGCCCTGGGCAGCGTGGATAACCCCAACGGCGTGCTCCACACCGACGGCCCCTACTACACCGCCGGCGACGCGGCCGGGGATATCACCATCAGCACCCCCAACAGCGCGGTGACGGGCTCCTTGAACAATGGTAAGATGTTTTTAACAAATCCGGACGGTACTGCTACTACTACCGTTGACCCCGACAGCATGCTCTCCGGCAAGAGCGGCGTGTCTCTGCTGACCTCCTTCCTGGAGCAGTCGGGCACCGACCTGGCCACCGAGTTTTCCAACATGATCATCTATCAGCGGGGCTATCAGGCCAACACCCGTATTGTTACGGTGACTGATACCATGCTGGAAGAACTGGTCAACATGAAGCGTTAAACGGCTGTACGTAACTAGCCTCCGCCGCCCGGGTTAGCCGGGCGGCGGGGGACAGTGAAAGGAGACGCCCATGATCGTTTTGAAAAAAATGAACAACGAGCAGTTCCTGGTCAATCATCAACAGATCGAGTGTATCGAGCTGATCCCCGAGTGCAAGGTTGTGATGATGAACCACGACTACTATCTGGTGCGGGACACCGTGGAGGAGATCATCCAGAAGATCGCGGAGTACAACGCGAAGGTGCAGGATATTCACCGGGAGGTCTCCGTAATCGACCGGCGCTGACCGGCGCCGCCCGCTGGAGACGGGATATAAGAGAAGGGATCGACGTAAATGAACATAGTGTATTTGATCGGACTGCTGCTGGCCGTTTTCTTTGTGTTCTTTGGCATCTCCGTCAATATGGACGGCCTTATACCTGAATTAGTTCCAGAGAACTTAGTAAATTTTTTCGATATACCCAGTATTCTTATCACCATCGGCGGTACCCTGGCGGTGATGGTCGCCTGCTATCCCAAGCTGGCCAAGTCCTTTCCCAAGCATATCGAGATCATGCTCCGGGCGAAAGCCTTTAACCCCACGATCTACGTGGATCAGTTAACCGAGCTGGCGCAGATTGCGAGAAAGAACGGCCTGCTGGCGCTGGAAGAGAAGGCCAATGAGCAGGATGACCCCTTTTTCAAGCAGGCCATCATGCTGATTGTGGACGCCAACGATCCGGACCGCGTGCGTAGT
This sequence comes from Flavonifractor sp. An306, assembly GCF_002159455.1. Classification (GTDB taxonomy): domain Bacteria; phylum Bacillota; class Clostridia; order Oscillospirales; family Oscillospiraceae; genus Flavonifractor. The sequence continues at coordinate 34,595 of NZ_NFIQ01000019.1, read as the reverse complement.
ATCCTGGAGAACGACATTGAGCAGACCTCTGCCCGCCACCAGGAAGTGGTGGCCATGTATGAGCGGGGTTCTAACGCAGCCCCGGCCTTCGGTATGATCGGTACCCTGATCGGTCTGATCAACATGCTGAAGAGCCTGGACGGCGCGGATATGAATTCTCTGGGTCCCAGCATGTCTGTGGCTCTGGTTACCACCTTTTACGGCTCCGTTCTGGCCCATGTGATCTTCAACCCCATCGCCGCCAACCTGACGGCCCGGGACGAGGAGGAGATCCTCTGCCGGCAGATCATTGTGGAGGGCATCATGGCCATCCAGTCCGGCGAGAATCCCAAGTTCCTTCGGGAGCGGCTGATGACCTTTATGAATCAGAAGGAACGGGAAGATGGCGGTATTAGCAACCTCGGCGGAGGGAAGGAAACTCCTAAGCGCGGCCGGAAAAAACGGAAATAAGAAGGTAGAAGGGTTTGTACGGGAGGCGGTTCAGCAATGGCTAAAAAACGGAGTGGCAGTGGCGGCGCCAACTGGATGGACACATATGGAGATATGGTGACGCTGCTGCTGTGCTTTTTCGTCATGCTGTATTCCATGTCTCAGATGGATCAATCCAAATGGATTGCGCTGGTGCAGGCGTTGAATCCCACTGCTGATATCCACGGCACGACCACGGAAGTGCCGCCGGACGGCAGTGTGGTAACCCAGGAGAAAATTGACTCCGACATGGAGGAATTTTACGAATCCATGATGGAATTCGTGGCTCAGGAGAACCTCACCAGCAAGGTCAGCGTGACCAAGGGCAGCGGATATGTGTTCATTTCCTTCGATGATACGGTGTTTTTTGATGGAGACAGCTATATTCTCCGGGACGACGGCAAGGTGGTTCTGGATCAGGTATCTGAATTTATCGCGGGTGTAAGCGATTCTGTGGATGAGATTCGGGTGCTGGGGCACACCGCTCAGGCCAGAGCGGACCAGCCCAACAGTGTGGAGACAGACCGTTTCCTGGCCAGCAACCGGGCGACGGTGGTGACCATCTATCTGCAGGAGAAAAACATCGTGGACCCCGCCCGTCTGGTCAGTGTGGGCTATGGCCAGTGGCGGCCCATATCCAGCAACGCCACGGCGGCGGAACGGGCGGGCAACCGCCGGGTAGAGCTGCTGGTGACCGGTTTGGATGTGGAGAATGAGATGGGCGACGATATCACGCAGTATTACACCATGCGCGCCGGCGGCGACAGCGGAGAAACCACAACCACCACATGGTCCTCTGGCCAGGAGGTCCAGGAAACCACGCAAGCACAGACTGATGCTGGCCAGGAGGGATAGCCATGGCGGAAGTATTGTCCCAGAGCCAAATTGACGCATTGCTCAATGCGGCTCGCAGCGGCGAGATGGAACACGCCCCAAGCGAGCAGAGTTCTGAGAAGAAATATCGGAAATACGACTTTTACAGTCCTAGAAAATTTACCAAAGACCGGCTGAAGATGATTAGCGGCGTATTTGAAAACTATACCCGCATCATCAACTCCAGAATCAACGGTCTGCTGCATACCACCTGCGAGATTGCGGTGGAGTCGGTGGAGGAGCAGCGGTACTACGAATTTTCCAACGCGCTGTCCGACGGCGATGTGCTGACGCTGATGAATGTGGAGATCGAGGGGAATCCCCAGAGTGAGGACACTCCCTCTTTGATTCATTTCAGCACAGGCCTGATGCTCAACATGATGGACCGCCTGATGGGCGGCGAGGGGGACTCCGGCGAATCCATCCCCGCCGGATATACCTTTACTCCCATGGAGCTCAAGCTGTACGAGGACATTGTAAAGGACCTCATCCGTATTCTGGGAGGCAGCTGGGAAAATTATATTGATTTGAATTTTGTCTACCGCCGTATTGAGTCCAACCCCACGCTGGTGCAGCTCATCGGATTGGACGAGACGGTGGTGATTATCGGCATCAGTGTCAAATTCCCCAATGCCTTCGGGCTGATGAGCATCTGTCTGCCCGGCATGATGCTGACCAATGTCTTTGCGAGGATCGCGGCTCTGAATCAGGCGGGGCGCGGCTCGGGGGACAACAATTCCGATGAGATCATGGATATCTTGCGGGATTCCGATCTGGAGATCACCGCGGAGCTGGGACGCACGGAGCTGGCCTTGCGGGATATCTACTATCTGAATGTGGGAGATGTGGTTGACCTGGGACACCCCACAGAGACGCCGATTCATCTGTATATCGGCGGTCAGCCTTGGTTCAGCGGCAAGCTGGGCACCCAGGGCGGCAATATGGCCGTCAAAATTGGGGAGACCTTCCGCATCCAGAGTAGAGAGGAGAAATAAGGAACATGAGTCAGAACATCTTTAATTCCATGGAGCTGGATGCCATCGGTGAACTCATGAACATCAGCCTGGGGTCCTCCGCCACCGCCGTATCCAATATGCTGGACCATAGGGTGGATATTACCACCCCCACGGTGGGCGTGGTTACGGTTGAGGACTTCAGCCTGGGGGATCTGGAACCGGCTATCGGCATTGAGATCAAGTATGTCTCCGGCCTGGAGGGCAGCAACATTATGCTGCTCAAGCGCAACGACGTAAAGGTGATCGTGGACATCCTGATGGGCAGCGAGACCCCCGACGAGGAGTTTGAGCTTAACGAGCTGACAGTCAGCGCTGTGTGCGAGGTCATGAATCAGATGATGGGCGCGGCATCCACCGCCTTGTCTGATTTCCTGGGCTATCCCGTCAATATCTCCACCCCCCAGTCTTTCGCTCTGGATGACCTGGACGCCTTTAAAAAGGAGCACTTCCCGCCCTCTGACGGCAATCTGGTTGTGGTCCGCTTTATGCTGGGTATTGAAAATATCCTGCAGAGTGAATTTGTCAACGTCATGTCGGTGGATCTGGCCAGAGACCTGCTGGCCGGCTTTGAAATGAACTTTGGTTCCCCCGCGGGGGCAGCTGCTGCTGCGCCCGAACCGGCTCCCGCTCCCGCGCCGCAGCCCGCTGCGGCGGCTCCGGCGGCCTCCGGTGGCGGAGCGCCTCTAAGCCAGGAGGAGATTGAGCGGATGATGGGTGGAGGCGGAGCTACCGCACCTACTTCGGAGCCTGCTGCGGCGCAGCAGCCAATGATGCAGCAGCCGACGATGCAGCAGCCGATGATGCAGCAGCCGATGATGCAGCAGCCGATGATGCAGCAGCCGATGATGCAGCAGCCAATGATGCAGCAGCCAATGATGCAGCAGGAGCCCAGGCTGATCACTGCCCGACAGGCCCAGCTTCCCGCGCTGGATGTGGAGGACCGATTGGGCAAGGAACAGGCGGACAACCTGGAGATGATTATGTCGGTACCGCTGGAGGTCTCGGTGGAGATTGGTCGCACCCGGCGGAAGGTAGAGGACATCCTTTCCTTCACCAAGGGCTCTCTGGTGGTGCTGGACAAATTGGCGGGCGATCAGGTGGACCTGTTTGTCAATGGCTTGTGTGTGGCCAGGGGCGACGTGGTGGTGATTGACGACAACTTCGGCGTACGCATTACCGAGGTGCTCAAGCATGGAGAGCTGTTTCAGATGAGTTGACCGGGCGGAAACGCCCTTGACATATTCAAATAATAATGTAAAGGATGGAAATAGCATGGCTAAGATTCTGATTGTGGACGACGCTGCGTTCATGAGAAAGGTCATTCGGGACACCCTGACCAAGAGCGGGTATACTGAGCTCTATGAGGCGGTGGACGGCGCCGACGCGGTGGAGAAGTACGCCGAGATCTCTCCCGATCTGGTGCTGATGGATATTACCATGCCCAACATGGACGGCCTGGAGGCCCTGAAAGCCATCCGTGCCAAGGACAGCAATGCCAATGTGGTGATGTGCTCCGCCATGGGCCAGGAGGCCATGGTTATGGAGGCGGTGCAAGCCGGCATCAAGGACTTTATCGTCAAGCCCTTTAAGAGCGACCGTCTGCTGAAGGCGGTAACCTCCATCGTGGGCAATCCCTGAGGAATCCCATGCCGCCGGAAATCACATCTCTGCTCTGGGCCCTGGCGGTTACTGTCCTGATGCTGGCGCTGGCCTACTGGTTTACCCGGTATGTGGTAGGCAGGCTGGCGGGGGGGAGGCTGCTGCCCCGGCAGAGCCGCATGACGGTGCTGGAGCAGCTCTCAGTAGGCAGAGATCAGCGGCTGTTGCTGGTCAAGGTGGGGGATAAGGTCTATCTGCTGGGGGTCACCTCCGGCGGGATCACCCGCCTGGAGACCCTGACGGAGGAAGAAGCGGCAAGCTGGATGGCAGAGGAGAAAGCCTCCGGCGGGCCGTCCTCCATGAGCTTCCGGGAGGCGCTGCGCAACGTGATCAAACAGAGGAAACAGTAAGGGAGGCACAGGCAACCTTGGACGCGCTTATCAATGTAAACGGGGAGAATGTGCAGACCCTACAGATCCTCTTTGTAACCACCCTGCTGACTCTGCTGCCCTCCATGGTGGTGATGATGACCTCGTTTACCCGGTACATCATCTCCTTTTCCTTCCTGCGCTCCGCCATGGGGCTGCAGCAGAATCCCCCCAATATGGTGCTGGTGGGCATGGCGCTTTTTCTCACGCTGTTTACCATGTCCCCGGTGATCAGTCAGATTCAGACTACGGCCTATGAACCCTATGTGGCCGAGGAAATCACCCAGGATGAATTTCTGGAGCGGGCCAAGGCCCCTCTGAAGGAGTTTATGCTGGACAATACGGAACAGAGCGCCCTGAATATGTTCTGCCAGCTGGCAGGGCAGGAAACTCCCACCGACCCGGATGGGGCTATGAGCCTGCCGCTGCGGATTATCGTCCCCTCCTTCGTCACCACAGAGCTGAAAAAAGCCTTTGTCATTGGCTTTTATCTGTACATTCCCTTCCTGCTCATCGACGTGGTGGTGGCCTCCGCGCTGATGAGCATGGGTATGATCATGCTGCCCCCGTCTATGATCTCCATGCCGTTCAAGCTGCTGCTGTTTATCACGCTGGATGGTTGGCAGTTGCTCTTTTCCAGATTGATACAGGGATTTAATTAGCGGTAGGAGGATAGACCATGGAACCGGTGGACATTTTACGGCAAGGCGTGGGCGTGGCCTTGAAAATTGCTGGGCCGCTGCTGGTGCTGAGCATGCTGGTGGGCATTTTGGTGGCTATCTTCCAGGCCGTTACCCAGATCCATGAGCAGTCGCTTTCCTTTATCCTGAAGCTCATTGTGGTGGTACTGGTGCTGTTGGTTGGGGGCGGGTGGATGCTGGAGAACCTCCAGGACTTTGCCCGCTACCTGTTCACGCTGATGTGAGGGGCCTGAGGCATGGACTGGGCTACCCTGTATCTGTTTGAACTGGTCCTGATGCGGGTGACCGGCTTCATTGCGGCCAACCCCCTTTTCGGCCGGAACAACTACCCCAATATGGTCAAAGCAGGCTTCATCATGGTGCTGTCGGTGTTTGTCTGGAGTATGGCGGACACCGCGGTGACACCCCCCGCCACGCTCATTGAGTTGGTGGTGCGGCTGCTGCTGGAGTTCGGGGTGGGAATTACCCTGGCCTTCGTGATGCGGGTGTTTTTTACCGTGGTTCAGGTGGGCGGCGAGGTGCTGGACGCGCAGATGGGTCTGAATATGGCTCAGGTGTACGACGCCAGCAGTCAGATCAATATGACGGTAACGGCCTCTCTGCTCAACGTGCTGATGGTGCTCACCTTCTTTGCGGAAAACGGACACTACACCCTGCTGCGGATCTTCCTGTCCTCGGGGGAAGTGGTCCCCTATGGGACGGCGACCCTGGGGCAGGCGGTGGCGTCCGGCGTGGCGGAGGTATTTTTCTCCTGCATGGTTCTCTCTCTCAAACTGGCCTTCCCCATATTGGCGGCTGAGCTGCTGGGAGAGCTGGGCATGGGCATCCTGATGAAGGCTATTCCCCAGATCAACGCCTTTGTCATCAATATCGAACTGAAAGTGATCATCGGCCTGCTGCTGTTGTTTGTCTTTCTTACCCCCATCAACGAGTTTTTGCTGGAGGTAGAGGGGGATATGCTGACGGCACTGGGCCGGATACTGGAAATTATCAGCGCCTCCGGCTGATCAATGGAACCCGCGGCGGGAGGTGAGCGGACGTGGCGGACGGACAGAAAACAGAAAAAGCAACCCCAAAAAAGCGACGGGACGAACGAAAGAAAGGTAACGTCTTTCTCAGTAACGACGCGGTTTCAGTGGCGGTGCTGATTGTCAGCATGGCTATGCTGGTTCTGACCATTCCCAATATGGTGAAGGAACTGAGCGCCATGTTCCGTATGTGCATCACCATGGCGGGCCCGCCGGAAAGCCAGGAGCTGTCCGGCGGCAATCAGCTGACAATGCAGATGCTCAAGACGGTGGCCTGGTGCGTGGCGCCGTTGCTGTGCGCCTCGGCGGCGGCCGGCGTGGTGGCCACCTTCCTCCAAACCAAGATGCTGGTCAGCGGCGAATCCCTGCGGCCCAAGTTCAGCCGGATCAATCCCCTGGAGGGGATCAAGCGGCTGTTCTCCCTGCGCAGCGTGGTTGAGGCGCTGAAGGGACTTTTGAAGATTCTCATTCTCCTCTTTCTGATCTACCGCTTCCTGGCAGGAGTGGTGGACGTGTTCCCCAAGCTCATGTTTACCGATCTGACCAGCGGCTGCGCCTATCTGCTGGACCTGGCCTTTCAGATGGCCATGCAGATCGCGCTGGCCTATGTGGTGCTGGCGGCCGCCGACTTTTTCTACCAGTGGTGGGACTATGAGCGGCAGATCAAGATGAGCAAGCAGGAAATCAAAGAGGAATTCAAGCAAATGGAAGGCGATCCCCAGGTCAAGGGGAAGATCAAACAGCTGCAGCGGCAGATGGCCCAGTCCCGCATGATGCAGAAGGTGCCCGGTGCGGACGTGGTCATCCGTAACCCCACCCACTTTGCCGTGGCCCTTCGGTACAAGCCGGATCAGGACACCGCCCCGTTGGTGCTGGCCAAGGGGCAGGACGCGGTGGCCCTGCGCATTGTGAAGGTGGCGGAGGAGGCCCAGGTGGCAGTGGTGGAAAATGTGCCGCTGGCCCGCGCCCTCTATGCCACCACCGAAATCGGGCAGGAAATCCCGCCGGAGCTCTACAATGCGGTAGCCGAAGTATTGGTCTACCTCTACCGGCTGAATCAAAAGCAGACCTAAGAGAAGGCAGGCAGAAGAAGGACTATGAGACGAATCTTGAACAATGCCATATCGCTGATGGTGGTGGTCATCGTCCTTTTTCTGGTGATCCCGCTGTCCGCCCCGGTGCTGGATGTGCTGATTGTGGTGAACATCTCTCTGTCCATCATGATCCTGATGATCACCATGAGCATCTCCGAGGCGCTGGAGTTTTCCATCTTCCCCTCCTTGTTGCTCATTACCACCTTGTTCCGGCTGGGATTGAACGTATCCTCCACCCGCCTGATCCTGCGGGACGGCGGACAGGCCGGCGCGGTAATCACCGCCTTTGGCCATATGATTACCCAGGGTAATATTGTAATCGGCGTATTGATCTTCCTGATCATCGTACTGGTGCAGTTCATTGTTATTACCAAGGGCGCTGAGCGTGTGTCCGAGGTGGCCGCCCGCTTCACCCTGGACGCCATGCCGGGCAAGCAGATGGCCATTGACGCCGATCTGAGTTCCGGTCTCATCGATGAGAAGGAGGCCCGCACCCGCCGGTACAAGATCCAGAAGGAAGCGGACTTCTACGGCGCCATGGACGGTGCTACCAAGATCGTCAAGGGCGACGCCATCATGTCCCTGATCATTACCCTGATCAACTTTGTGGCCGGCCTGATTATCGGTATCGTTCAGGGTGGCGGCGACTTTGCCACCGTGCTGAACATCTACTCCATCGCCACCATCGGCGACGGCCTGGTGTCCCAGATCCCCGCCCTGATGATCTCCACCGCCACCGGCATGATCGTCACCCGGTCGGTGTCCGACGGCAGCCTGAACACCGATGTCATCGGCCAGTTCAAGGCTCAGCCCCGGGCCATTCTGTCCACCGGCATCATCCTGATCCTGCTGGCCCTCTTCCCCGGCACCCCCACCCTGCCTCTGTTGCTGGTGGGAGTTGGACTGAGTGTGGGCGGCTTCATGGGCATCCGTCGGATGGAGGCCGCCAAGGCCCTTCCCCAGGAGGAGGAAGCCCCCGGCGAGCAGCTGCCGCCGGAGTTGGCGGCGGCCAGTGAGACCGACTATTTCAAGGATATCAGCAATGTCTACACCCTGCTGACGGTAGAGCCCATTGAGATGGAATTCGGCTACAGCCTGATTCCCCTGGTGGACGAGAGCAGCGGCGGCAAGCTCATCAGCCGTATCGTCATCTTCCGGCGGCAGTACGCCCAGGATATGGGCTTTGTCATCCCCTCCATCCGCCTGCACGACGGCGCCTCTTTGGGAACTAACCAATATATCATCCGCATCCGAGGGGAAGAGGTTGCCAGGGGCGAGATTCTGGTGGATTATTACCTGGCTCTGGAGCCCCCCAATCCCGGCGGCGAGATCGACGGCATCGAGACCATCGAACCGGCCTATGGCATCCCCTCCCGGTGGATTCTGCCGGAGAACAAGGAGATGGCGGAGATCTACGGCTATACAGTCATCAGCCCCCTCACCGTTATGCTCACCCATCTGTCCGAGACCATCAAGAAGCACGCCTACGAGCTGCTGGGCCGGACCGAGACCATGCAGCTGGTGGAACACCTGAAGCAGACCGAGCCGGAGCTGGTGGCGGACGCCATTCCCAATGTGGTGAGCTATGGTGTGCTGGAAAAGATTCTCCGGGCCCTGCTGAAGGAGGGTATTCCCATCCGGGACCTGGGCCTGATTATGGAGGCCATTGTGGACGCCGGACCCAACCAAAACGTGGATACCGTTACCGAGCAGATCCGCGGCCGCCTGAGCCGCACCATTACCCGCCGCTTCTGCGACAATGGCCAGCTGCGGGTGGTGACCTTGGACGCGGAGGTGGAGAAGAAGATCCTGGCGGCGCTGACCAAGAACGATCAGGGCGTGTATCTGGCCCTCAGCCCCGATATCATGCAGCAGATTATGGCTCAGCTGGGCGAGCTGCGTAAGAAGTTCCAGGAGCTGTCCCAGACCCCCATCGTCCTCACCAGTCAGATCATCCGGGTTTACCTCAGCCGCATGATCGCCCAGTTCTACCCCGACATTTACGTGTTGTCCTTCAACGAGATCACCAGCAACGTTCAGATTCAGGCCATCGGCAACATCACCATGCAGTCACCGGCCAAGCCGGCATAACTACGGAAGGGGGCGGGAGCGATGGAAGAACAGCATACCGTGCAGAACCTCCAGGCTCCGCCCCACGCTTCACTGACCCAGGAGGAGTTGGAGGGGCTGGATGACCAGGCCCTGCTGGAGCTCTACAAGCAGACGGGGGACCAGGAGCTGAAATGGGCCCTGGTGCTCCGCTTCACCGGACTGGTGCGGCGGATCGCCGCCCAGGCCAGCGGGCTGTACAGCAATTTCGCCCAACTGGACGACATCGTCCACGAGGGGGTGCTGGTGCTCTCCAGCGCCATCGACAAGTTCGACCTGTCCAAGAATGTGAAATTTGAGACCTACGTCTCCAAGCGCCTGCGGGGCATGATCGTGGATCTGGCCCGGCGGCAGGACTGGCTGCCCCGGCAGGTGCGGCAGAAGGCCACCCGGCTGACCCGGGCCATGGATGAGCTGTCCGTCCAGTTGGGGCGGGCGCCGGAGAGCCGGGAGGTGGCGGAGTACCTGGGATTGAGCCGGGAGCAGTACGATGCGCTGCTGTCGGAAACGGCGGTGTCCAGCCTGGTGTCCTTTGAGGCGGTGCTGGACAATTATAACGGCGCCCAGGAAAAGCTGCTGCTCAGTGAGGAGCAGGCCAACCCTACCGAGGAGGCCTTTCAGGACCAGGAGCTTCATACTGTGCTGGAGGCGGGAATCGCCTCTCTGCGGAAGAACGAGCAGATGGTCCTGTCGCTCTACTATGAGCGGGAACTGAACATGAAAGAGATTGCCCAGGTGCTGGGCGTCAGCGCTGCCCGGGTATCCCAGATTCACAGCCGGGCTCTGCAGCGTCTGCGCTCCTGCATGAAACAATACATTGAATCGTAAGAGAAAGCTTGGAAAGAGGGAATTACCATGACCAAGGGCTTTTACAACCTGACCTCCGGCGTGCTGTCCCAGGGCAGACGGCTGGACGTGATCGCCAACAACATGACCAACCTGGCCACCGCCGGCTACAAGGCGGAGACCTACACCGACCGCACCTTCCAGGAGGTACTCATCAGCCGGGTGGGCAACAAGGACAAGAGCGGCGCCACCGTCATCGGGGAGGAGAGCTATATCCTGGCTCCCGACCAGCTGTATGTGAACTATGACCAGGGCAGCTTCAAGGAGACCGGACTCACCCTGGACTTTGCCATCGTGGGGGACGGCTACTTTGCCATCCAAACCAGCGACGGTGTGGAATATACCCGGGGCGGCAGCTTCTCCCTGGACGACCAGGGCCGGCTGTACCTGTCCGGCCACGGGCTGGTGCTGGGGAGCGACGGCGCCCCCATTACCCTGTCCACCGACGAGATTACAGCCGATGGCGAGGGCCGGCTCTATACCGCGGACGGCTACTATCTGGGACAGCTGGGGGTGTATGCCTTTGCCGACAACAACCAGCTGGCCAAGGCGGAAAGCGGCCTGTTTGACGCCAACGGGCAGCAGGCCCAGCCGGTGGAGAACGCCCAGGTGATGTGGCAGTATGTGGAGGAGTCCAACGTGGATATGCTCCAGGAGATGAGCCGGATGATGACCGCCCAGCAGGCGCTGCAGGGCGGGGCCCAGATCCTCAAGCTCTATGATGCCCTGCTGACCAAGACCACCACTGAAGTGGGCAGACTGTAAGATAGAAAGGGGGGCGATTCACCATGCTACAGGCTTTTTACAGCGCCACTGTTGGCGCCCAGCAGCAGATGCAGCGGTTGAATGTCTACGCCAATAATATTTCCAACGTCAATACATATGGTTATAAGGCACAGGTTCCCGCGTTCCAGGCCCTGATGTACGGCATGCTGGACGGCATTGACGGCAGTCAGCTGCCCCGGGGCAGCGGCACGGTGATGGCCCTCACCGGCACCGACATGGGGGATGGCGCCATGGAGGAGACCGGCCGGAACCTGGATTACGCCATCGTGGGAGACGGCTTTTTCGCCGTCTATGAGCCCGCCACCGGTGAGGTGACCTTCACCCGGGACGGTTCCTTCACCATGAACGCCTATCAGGAGGTGGAGGAGGGAGCCGAGGGGGAGGAGCCGGTGGTCAACACCGTGTACTATCTCTGCGACGGCGAGGGCCGGCAGGTGCTGGGCCCCGACGGATATCCCATCCCTATGACCGATCCCAACCAGGAGCTGAACATCGGCGTGTTTACCATCCAGTACAAGGACGGCCTGGAGCGGGTAGGCAGCGGCCGCTTTGCCATGGGGGAAAAGAATGGTCTGGTATGGGCCAGCGATTCCAAGGTGCTCCAGGGCTTTTTGGAGAGCTCCAATGCCGATTTGGCCAATGAACTCAGCGGCGTCATTGAGGCGCAGCGGTCCTACAGCTATGTGCTGCGGATGATGACCACCGCAGACGATGTGGAGACCACGATCAATGCCCTGGCCAACGGATAACAAGGGAGCGATACCATGAAGAACTATCAGGATCTGAATGGAATGGAGCTGGATACCATCCGTGAGATTGGGAGCATCGGTACCGGAAACGCCGCCACTGCACTGTCCGATATGCTGGGCTGCGAGGTGCGCATCGACATGCCGGAAGTGCGCATTATGGGCTACAACGAGGCCATCGACTGGATCGGCGGGCCGGAGGTGATTACCGCCGGCGTGCTGGTGCACATGTCGGGGGAGCTGAACGGCATTATGCTCTCCGTCCAGCAGCTGGAATTTGTGAATCTGATTCTGGAGCGGATGATGGAGCGAACGGTTTCCAATTATGAGGAACTCAATGAGCTGGACCACTCGGCGCTGGTGGAAGTGGGAAACATCATGATTTCCACCTTTATCAACGCCCTGTCCAGTCTGGCGGATATCACCACTAAGCTGACCGTGCCCGCCTTCGCCGTAGATATGCAGGGGGCGATTTTGGCGGTGCCGATGGCGGAATTCGGGGGGCAGTCCGATTATATTATGACGATTGGCGCCAATTTCATCTGTCATGAGAAGGTAGTGCCATGCCGGCTGCTGCTCTCGCCAGATATCCGGTCGCTGAATTTCCTGTTGAAGAAGCTGGGTGTTTTGGATGAATAGCAAGCTGATTGTAGGGATCGCGGACATGAAGATGGCCCGGGACGAGGGCATGCTCATCACCTACGCCCTGGGGTCCTGTGTCGGAATTTGTCTGTACGACCCACTCATCCGGCTGGCTGCGCTGGTCCATGTGATGCTGCCCCTGAACATGGAGACCGGCCGGCGCGCCCCGATGAAATACGCCGATACCGGCATCCGCGAGACTCTGAAAAAAATGGAAGAGAAGGGCGCGCTGCGCAGTCGGGTTGTGGCCAAGATTGCCGGCGGCGCCAAGATGTTCGATGTGCCTGGCGGAGGGAGCCTGGGCAATATCGGGCAGCGGAATATTGAGAGTACGCATCTGGTCCTTCGGAAGGAGGGCATCCGGCTGCTGCGGGAGGATGTAGGCGGCTCCACGGCGCGGACTCTGCTCTTTGACGCCGCATCCGGCCAGGCCTGCGTGCGCAGCTACGGCAAGCCGGAGCTGATTTTCTAAGAGATTTTCTGGAGAAAGCGGGGATAAGGAATGGGAAAAGACGGTATTTTGCTGGAAACCGGTACCAATGAGATTGAAATCATGGAATTTACCATTGATGACAATCTCTTTGGGATCAATGTGGCTAAGGTGCGGGAGATCATGATGTCCGCCGAGGTTAAGCCGATGCCTCATGTCCACCCGGCGGTGGAGGGGATTTTCAAGCCCCGTGACATCGTGATCACTGTGGTAGACCTGCCCAAGTACCTGAGCAATCAGGAATGCGAGAAAAAGCCATCGGACCTGTTCATTGTCACCAATTTCAACCAGATGTATGTGGCCTTCCGGGTACAGAAGGTGGTGGGGATCAGCCGGATCTCCTGGCGGGACATCCAGAAGCCGGATAACACCATTTCCGGCGGCGCCGACGGGGTGACCACCGGCATCGCCCAGTGTGGGGACGATCTGGTAAGCATCCTGGATTTTGAACGCATCGTGGCGGAGATCGCCCCGGAAACCGGCATCCAGATGAGCGAGGTAGAGGCCCTGGGCACACGGGACCGGAACGAGAACCCCATCTGGGTGGCGGAGGACTCCATTCTGCTGACCCAGATGATCCGCAACGCACTGGTGCGGGCCGGCTATGATAATGTATCCATGTTTCCCAATGGAGCAGAGCTGTGGGAGGCACTGGAGCGGCTGGAGGGGGAGCCCAACCTGGAGGACCATGTGGCGCTGATCATCACGGATCTGGAGATGCCGCAGATGGACGGACACCGCCTGACCAAGCTGATTAAGAGCAGTGAGAGATTCCGGAAAATACCGGTTGTGATTTTCTCCTCGCTGATTACAGAAGAAATGCGGCGCAAAGGTAAAGAAGTGGGAGCCGACGAACAGCTGAGCAAGCCTGAGATCGGCCATCTGATCGGCATACTGGATACCCTTCTGGAAAAGCGGGGCATTGCGAGGGAAAGGGAGAATGGCAAATGAGCAGCAGCAAGTATATCGTCCGTCAACCTATTAAGGACACGGAGAATCATATCCTGGGCTATGAGATTCAGTATTACGGGGAAAATTACGCGTTCAGCGGCGGCGACCCCCAGAGCAGAGGCAATGAGTTCGCCGCGGCGGATACCATCTACAACTTTCTGACGCTGAATACCGACAAGTTGCTGCGGGGTTCTCTGAATTTTATGACCTTCACCACCACGCTGCTGATGAAAAAGACCCCCCGGCTCTTTGACAAGGGAGAGCTGGTGATCCAGATCGACGACAGCGTGATTATCCACCCCCTGGCCATGCATATGATCAACCAGTATGCCAAGGAGGGCTATCAGATCGCCGTCAATGAGTTCCAGTTTGCCCCCCGCTATCTGGCCATCATGGACAGCATCGACTACATCAAGCTCAACTTCCGGGATACCCCGGAGATGACCCTGAAGAATATCATCGAGATCGCCCACAGCATGAATAAAAAGTGCATCGCGGTGAACATCGACCGGGAGGAGCTCTATCAGCGGGCCATCAAGCTGAAGGTGGACGCTATGGAGGGTACCTTCGTGGCGGAGAAGATGACCGCCAAGACTCACAACAGCGGTTACATGCAGAGCAACTTCTTCCGGCTGATGGTGGCGGTGCTTCGGGACGAGCCGGACGTGGAGGAGATCGAGCAGATCATCTCGGTGGACGCCACGCTGGCCTATGGCCTGCTGAAGATCGCCAACTCCCGCTACTTCTCTCTGCGCAGCAAGGTAACCACGGTCCGGCAGGCCATCATGACGGTGGGCCTGAACGAACTCAAGCAGTGGGTCTATCTGCTCAGCGCCAGCAACGCTGAGAACCCGATGGACGAGGGCGCCGAGGAATTCCTGCGCCTGTCCTTTATGCGGGCCAACTTCTGCAGCAGCCTGATGAACTATGCCAAGGACCTGCCCATCACCAAGCCGGAGGCCTATCTGATGGGTATGTTCTCCACCCTGAACTACCTGATTGACGCGCCTCTGGAGGAGATTCTGGGACAGATCCCCATGCGGGACGAGGTGAAGGAGGCTCTGCTCCACCACACCGGACGTTGCGGCATGCTGTATGATCTGGCCCTTTCCTATGAGCGGGCGGACTGGGAGCAGATTGATTCGCTGGCCGAGCAGCTGGGCATTCCCACCAATCTGTTGACCAGTCTGTACTTCAGCTGCATGGAGGAGGTCAACCGGATCTGGAGCGAGCTGACCCAGCAGACGCCGGGACAGGAGGAGGCTGGGGAGAAGGCCGAAGAGATGGCAAGCGAGACGCCCAGCGAAGAATAAGATATATGCAGCCGCCGGACATACCTATACCGCGCACGTCGGTATGGCCGGCGGCTTTTTGATTGATCCGGCAAGGCGGCCAAGCGCTTTGGCTGGCGGAAGGAGGACGGTACCATGGATCGGGGACAAAATGAGGAAAGAATGGTGGAAGCACAGTTGGAAGTGCTGCGCTTTTTGAGCGATAGCACGGACGACTACCTGTTTCTGCTGGAATTCCGTCAGGGTCGGCTCTACTTTCCGGGTCAGATCTGGGAGAAATACCCGTTGCATAAGCGGGGGGAAGACTGGTGTACGGTAGAGGATTGGGTCCAGATCGTGTATGAACGGGACCGGCCCGCGCTGGTGGCGGACCTGGAGGAGCTGTGCAAGCGCTCCAAGCCGGAGCACGATATGGAGTACCGTCTGGTGGACCGGGAGGGGAAGCTGGTATGGGTCAACTGCCGGGGCCGCTGCCAGATGGACAGCAAGGGTCAGCCGATATGCATGATCGGCCGGGTGTCGGATATGGTGCTGGAACAGAAGGTGGACCCGCTGACCGGGGCCTTCAACGGCTCGGAGCTGTCCGAGGAGATTGATGCCGTCCGCACCTCTGGCAAGCCGGGCTATCTGCTGCTGCTGGGGGTGGACAATCTCAAGCATATCAACCTCCGCCATGGCCGCAACCGGGGCAACAGCATCCTCCATGCGGTTATGGACACGCTGGAGCGTCAGGTGGCGCCCGGCCTGCGGATCTACCGGCTGAACGGAGACTGCTTCGCGGTAAATCTGCCGGCGGAGGACGAGAGTGAGGTGCAGCAGGTCTATGATCAGGTGAAGGACTGCCTGGCCCGGAATGACTGCACCATATCGGGGGGCGCCGTGGCCTACCACCGTTACGGCGGCGAGGATGCGGGCACCATTTACCAGTATGCGGAGGAGGCCCTGGACCGGGCCAAGCGGATGGGGAAGAACAACCTGGCCTTCTTTTCCTGGCGGGACTATGAGGAGA
This sequence comes from Flavonifractor sp. An306, assembly GCF_002159455.1. Taxonomy (GTDB): domain Bacteria; phylum Bacillota; class Clostridia; order Oscillospirales; family Oscillospiraceae; genus Flavonifractor. The sequence goes on along the minus strand of NZ_NFIQ01000019.1, from coordinate 18,517 downwards.
AGCTGTCCACCATCGAGCTGCAGGAGGAATTCAAGCAGAGCATTCAGAACGGGTTCCAGGGATTCTCCCTGCGCTACCAGCCCCAGGTCCGCTCCTGCAGCTATGACATTTACGGGGCGGAGGCCCTCCTGCGGTATGACTCGCCCACACGGGGCTCCATCAGCCCGGCGGACTTTGTCCCCCTGCTGGAGCAGACCGGCATGATCTGCCAGGTGGGCATGTGGGTGCTGGAGACCGCCATGGCCCAGTGCCTGCAGTGGCGGAAAACCGTGCCCAACTTCCATATCGGCGTCAATCTCTCCTATGTGCAGCTGGCTCAGCAGGGTATCACCCAGCAGATCCTGGACGCCCTCAACCGGGCGGGCCTGCCGGGGGACGCCCTGACGCTGGAAGTGACGGAGAACATGCAGCTGCAGGACTATCCCCACTTCAACCGCATCTTCTACCAGTGGAAACGGGCGGGCATCCAGATCTCCGTGGACGACTTTGGCACCGGCTATTCCAGCCTGAGCTATCTCAAGAGCCTGGAGATTGACGAGATTAAAATTGACCGCTGCTTTGTCAGCGGCATCCAGCACAGCGCCTATAACTACCGGCTGCTCAGCAATATGGTGGAGCTGGCCCGGGACTCCCAGATGCAGATCTGCTGTGAGGGCGTGGAGACCGAGGAGGAGCTGGCGGTGCTGGAGGAGCTACATCCCGATCTGCTGCAGGGCTTTTTCTTCCACCGGCCCTGTACGCCGGAGGAGTTTGACGAGCTGTATATCCGCACCAATACCCCGGAGCGGCAGGCCCAGATGGCCCACAGGGAGCAGATGTGCCAGCTGAAATGGGGGAAGCACCCCATGCCCGGCGACATGAGCCCCACTACGGAGAGCCTGGAGACCATTCTGGAATCCATGGATGAGATCATCTATGTCAGCGATCTGGCCAACCATGAGCTGTATTATCTCAACCCGGTGGGCTGCGGGCTGACGGGCGTGTATGATTACAAGGGCCAGAAGTGCTACAAGGTGCTGCAGGGGCGGAACAGCCCCTGCGAGTTCTGCACCAACGACCGGCTGACCAAGGACTCCTTCTATATTTGGGAGTGGGATAATCAGCTGCTCCATCGCCATTACATTCTGAAGGATAAGCTCATTGACTGGCGGGGCAAGACCTGCCGGCTGGAGCTGGCCATTGATGTCAGCGAGCGGGAAGTGCTCAGCAAGAGCGTCCGGGAGAAGCTGGACTTTGCGGAAAACGTGTTGGCCTGTGCCAAGACGCTGGTGGAGGAGCCCGACATGGAGCAGGCCACCCGGCACATGCTGGCGCTGCTGGGTGACTTCTATCAGGCGGACCGGGCCTATCTCTTCGAGCCCGTCCCCCACAGCAGGGAGCTGTGGAACAACACCTACGAGTGGTGCCAGAGCGGGGTGACTGCCCAGCGGGCCAATCTGCAGAATGTGCCCAGCGTGCTGCTGCGGCGGTGGTTCAATCTGTTTGAGCAGGACCAGTCGGTGGTGGTGCTTAACCTGGACGACTACCGGGAGAGCGACCCGGAGGAGTGGGAGAGCCTGGCCCGGCAGGGCATCCGCCGTATGATCGCCACCCCCATTCGCCGCCAGGGCCGTCTGTACGGCTTTTTGGGGGTGGATAACCCCCGCCATTGCATCGAGGATGACGCCATGATGCGGATGCTCACCATGTTCGTGGCCAACCGTTTCCGCCGCAACGAGGCGGAGAACCGGCTGGGCGAACTGCTGGAGCTCCACTACCAGGACGTGCTGAAGGAGACACGACTGGGCCTGTGGTTCCTCCGGCTTGACCCCAACAGCGGCCGGCGGGAACTCTTTGCCGACAAGACTATGCGCCAGGTGCTGGGGATGGAGAAGGAGCTGCCGCCCGAGGAGTGCTACCGCTACTGGTACGACCGCATCAACGGCGGCTACTACAACTATGTTTCCTCCGCCGTGGAGCGGATGGTCCAGACCGGCCAAGTGGTTCAGCTGGAGTATTCCTGGACCCATCCCACCCAGGGCGGGGTCATGGTGCGCTGCATCGGTATCCGCACCAAGGATTCCGACGGTATGATCTGCCTGGAGGGCTATCACCGGATCATCTCCGGGATGGAGCAGACCAAGGTGGTGCAGGATACAGACGCCGGCGAGGTCTTTGAGTTCAACGAGCGGAAGGGAACCATCTACTTCCATACCGGGCGAACCCTGCTGGCGGGGGAGAGCATCCACGAGGAGCATTTCCCCCAATGCTGGCTGGACCGGAAGATGGTCCATCCCCATTTTGCCAAACGATTCCGCGAATTGCTGCAAAACGTGCAGCAGTCGGCCGACCTGGACGGAGAGGAACTGCTGCTGCAGTCCAAGCAGGGCACCTACACCTGGTTTAAAATGGATATCCGCCATATGGGCTCCGGCGTTCAGGACCGGGATACTGTTCTGGTGCGGCTCAGCGCCGCCGACCATGAGCGGCTGATGGAACTGGAGAATATCCGTATCCGGGACTTCTACCGGGCCAGCCTGTCGGAGGCCATCGCCTATGCGGAGCTGGACCTGGAGAGCGAGCAGCTCAACGCCGCGGGCGGCCTGTGGGCCAGCTACGCCGAGCAATGCCGGCATTTGGACAGCGGAAGTGTGCTCCAGTTCATGATGGGGCAGGTGAGCGGTCAGGTGCGCCTGGAGGATCAGAACCTGTCCAGCACCACGGGCAGCAGCTGGAAGAGCCTGCTTGCCGACGAGGGGGGACAGACCTACCGCTTCCGCTACCAGCGGCTGCTGCACGGCCAGTGGCGCTGGGTGGAGCTGGTGGCCCATACGTTTCGGGAGGAATTTACCGAAAACGCCTATGCGCTGCTGTATCTGAAGGACAAGGACACCCAGATCCGGCGGGAGCTGGCCCAGCGGGACGCCGCCCGGCGGGATCCCCTCACCCAGGTATACAACCGCAACGCCTTCCGCAACGAGGTGGAGCAGTATATCACAGTGCCCGACGATGGACACTCAGGGGTGCTGATGCTGCTGGATATCGACAACTTCAAGTCCATCAATGACCGCTTCGGCCACATGGAGGGCGACAAGGTACTGAAGTACCTGACCAATCTGCTGCAAAAGACCTTCCGCAGCGGGGATCTGGTAGGCCGGCTGGGCGGCGATGAGTTTATGGTGTTCCTCAAAGGGTATGTCTGCCGGGCCACACTGGAGGAGCGGCTGAAGATCCTGGCGGAGGCGCTGCGGCAGTATGAGCAGCTGCCGATCAGCTGCAGCATTGGTATCACCCATGTTTCCAGCCGGGACTTTTCCTACGACGAGAGCCTGCGCCAGGCGGATACCGCCCTCTACCGGAGCAAGAAGGAGAACAAGGGCGGATACAGCTATGCTGAGGAGCAGGAAAAAACAGACGGAGTATAGAAAAAACCGGCAGCTGACCGAAGTCAGCTGCCGGTTTTTTCTATTCCGCACCCACTGCCCTGGACAGGTCCACGCTGTGGCCGCAGCGGTTGTCCACGTTGACGCCGTTGCCGGAGAAGGTGGTGCCGTCAAAGTATAAGGTCAGGTCGGTGGGCACGCTCATCAGCAGCACGGCGGTGCCGTTGTCGGTGAAGGTGTTGTCGAAGAAGCGGTCGTCGGAGGCGGACTGACCGGTGCTGTTGTAGAACAGGCCCACCTCATTGCCGGTGAAGGTACACTCGGTGACGTTTACCCAGGCGTTCCCCTGGGTCAGCAGACCATTTTTGTAGCCGGTGAAGGAGCAGCCGATGGCCCACACCTTGGTTAGGGCGGTGATGCCGGTGTTGGTTCCGTCCCCCACGAAGTCTATATCATAGAAGTAGTTGATCCAGTAGTATCCGCCCGTCTCCAGCATGGTGAGGCTGCCCTTCAGGACGGTGCGCTCCGCCCCGTCGGTATTGCCATGGAACTCGAAGGACCGGCACAGCTCCAGGTCCCCCTCATAGGTCACCGGAGGCAGGTAGAGAATCACCTCGTCGGCGGGATTGACCTGGGCGGCGATGTCGTCCATCAGGCTTTGCAGTTCCTCTAAAGTATCCATGGGGTAGTCCTGCCAGTGGTACTCGTGGGTGAGGATAAGGCTGATGTGGATGTTCTGACGCACCCGGATCATATCGCCGTTCATCATCTGAATGGTCCATACCACCTGGGGCTCCCCGGAGTTGCCTGTGAAGTCCAGGGAGGACACCATAGCGGCGTCGGGGGAGTAGTCCTCCCGGTGGCTGGGCTCCCCGGCCGCCAGGGGATCGGCGGCGTTCTCGTCCTGCACCACCTCCACCGTGACCTGTTCCACCAGGGGCTCAAATTCCGGCCAGGCGTCGGCGCCGGTGGCGGCGTCGTTGACATACCAGCGGGAGGGCCAGCGGTACTGCTCGTCCGGTGCGCCCTGCTGGTAGATATCGGGGGCGGGGGCGCACCGGTCGTTGGGCCAGGCCACCAGCAGCTGATAGGTCTTGTCCCCGCTCTCGTAGTACACCTCGCCCACCCCGTCAAACTCCTGGGGCACATAGGGGCGGTTGGCGTACCAGATCCCAAGCCCTGCGGCCAGCACCACCGCCAGGGCCAGCAGGCCCAGCAGCGCCTTTTTCCGCAGGGGGGTAGGAGTTCCCGTGTCCTTCCGGGGATGGACGTCTTTGGCGCAGTGGGGGCATTTGTGCTGCATGTTTCTCTATCTCCTTTTAGTCTAGGGTGGCCTGGGACAGGTCCGTGGGCTGGCTGCAGCGGTTGTCAATGCTCATCCGGTTGCCCTGGAACACGGAACCCTGGAAATTGAGCTTCACATCGGTGGGCACGTTGTCCAGCTGCACCCCCACGTCATTGCCCATAAAGACATTGTCGTTGAACATGGAGTGGTTGGCGTACGCTCCGTCGCTGTCGAAGCGGAAGCCGATGTTGTTGTACCGGAAGGTGCAGCCGATGACGTTGGCCCAGCTGGTGCCGTAGGCAAATACCCCGGTGTCCCAGCCGGTGAAGGTGCAGTTGGTGGCCCGGAAGGAGGCGGAACCGGAGAGCCCGGTGCCGCTGCCGTCGCCCATAAAATCCATGTCGTAAAAATAGGTGATGGAGCCGTAGTGGGTCAGCACCCGAACCGGGCCGGTGAAGGTGGTGCGGTTTCCGTCGGCGTCGGTAGAGCCGTAGAGGTTCAGGCTCTGATCCTGGAGGGTGACGCCCTCCTCATAGGTGACGGGAGGCAAATGCAGATTGATGATGGCCTCGTCGTTTCCAAACTGGGCGCCGATGCTGTCTATGAGGGCCTGAAGCTCCTCCGCGGTGTCCATGGGGTACTCCTCCGGGTAGTAGTCGTACACCGGGATGGGGATGATTTCATAGGTTTGCCGGAGATAGATGGTATCCCCGTTTTTCATTTGGAACGTCCACACCAGCTCCGCCGTACCGCTCTTACCGGTGTAGTCAATGAGGGAAATGAGGGGACACTCCGGTACGCCGGGATTGTAGGCGGGCTGGGAGCACGTCATGGGGGAGGGGCTGTCCTCCTGGCCCACAAAGGCCGCCGATACCGTCTCCACTTCTTCCAGAAAAGCCTGGGAGGCGTCCTGTCCGTCGCTGTTGTTGATAAACAGCCGGGCGGGCATCCGGTACTGGCCCTCCGGCTCCCCCTGAACCGAGACCGTGGGGGAGGGGACGTATCGGTCGGAGAACTGGCTCAGCAGAAGCTGGTAGTCCCTGTAGCGCACCTCCCCATAGCCGTCATAGCTTTTGGGGGAAAGGCTCAGCCACAGTCCTGCGCCCACGGCGGTGAGCACCGCCAGAAGCAGCAGGCCCAGCAGGGCCTTTTTCCGCAGGGGGATGGGCGCTGCCGCTTCCTTGCGGGGACGTGTAAACTGGGCGCAGTGGGGACAGAAGGAGGCGTTCTCCGGCAGATCCTCGCCGCACCACGGGCACTTGTGCTCCATCTGTTATCCTCCATTGCCCTGATAGTCCAGCATGGTGTAGCCCAGCAGGTTATAGTCCTTGTCCAGCAGCAGATAGCACCGCCACCGGCCTTCATTAGGCAGAAATTCCTCCAGCCGTTCGATTTCCCGGCACTGGCGCTCCGGCTCCGGGGAGTGGAGCAGAGCCCACAGGTGGTAAATCTGGGCGTCGTCCTCCCGGAGCACCGGGCCCTTTCCGGTGTTGTAGCCGCTCAGAAACCATACTGCTCCGGAACTTTCGATCTCCTCCGGCGGGATGTAGGTGGAAAAGTCCGCCTCCCAGTTGCCCTCGAAGGCGGCCAGCTGTTCCTCATAGAGTTCCGTGAAGTCGTAGTCGCAGGATACCACGTCGATCTGCCATTTCCTCTCCTCGATCTGGACGGGCTCCCCGATGAAGTAACCCATCAGGTGGGTGTTGCGGTCAAAGAGGAGGAGGCAGATCCGGGTGCCGGAGCTGCGGGCGTAGAAACTGCCCCGCTCCTCGTCGGTACCGGCGGCCCCCCGGGAGGCCACTAAGTTGGCCAGCTGGAAATTTTCCATAAGATAGTCGTCGATGTCGTCGCTGGTGGTGGAGGTGGTGGAGAAGTTGAGGCCGGCCAGCAGGGGGAAATACTCCCGCAGCAGGTCGGGGGTGACGGTAACCATACCGCTCTCATCCTCCTCCAGGATCACCGCCGTGGTGTCTCCGGCGGGGAGGCCGGCAGAGGGAGTTTCCCGCCCGAACCGGGCGTAAAGGCCTCCGGCCACAGCCAGGATAAGCACCAGTACCAGCGCCCATTTCAGCCCCTTCCGCCACAGGTGGGAGGGGATTTTTACCGGCTGGCGGTCCCGGATGCTCTGGGTGCAGCGGGGACAGAAGGAGGCGTCCTCGGGCAGAGGCGCGCCGCAATGAGGACAGTTGTGTTCCATAGAGCTCGTCCCTTTCATTCAAAGGTTGCATAGGAGATGTTGACGGGGTGGCCGGCGGGGTTGGAGAGATCCGCGTCGTTGCCTGCAAACCGGCAGCCGTCGAAATAGAGGGTCTTGTCGCCCGGCACCCGGAGCAGCTCCACGGCGGTGCCGTTGTCCAGGAAGGCGTTGCCCTCAAAGCGGCTGGCATTGACATAGCTGCCGCCGCTGTCAAAGCGGAAACCCACCTTGTTATGCTCAAAGAGGCAGCCCACCGGGTCTGCCCAGTCCTCTCCGCCGATGAGAAGGCCGGTATCCCAGCCGGAGAAGCCGCAGTCCTCCACGTGACAGTCGGCCTCCACCGTGAGGCCCGTGCCGGTGCCGCTTCCCTGGAAGTCGATGTACTGAATGAACCCCTGGGGGTCCTTTTCAGGCTTGTACACCACCGGGCCCAGGAAGGTGGTGCGCATATTGTGCTCACCCAGGGAGCCGTAAAGGTTGATGGTGCGCCCGTCGATGGTGAGGCCCCCCTCATAGGCCACCGGGGGCAGATGGAGATGCACCACCGTGGGCAGAGGGACCTCCGCCTGGATCTGCTCCACCAGGGCCTGGAGCTCCTCAATGGTGTCCATGGGCCAGTCCTCCGGGTAGTAGTGGAGGGAGTCCACCGGCGCGAGATTCATCCTCTGCCGCAGGATAATGGTATCCCCGTTTTTCATGTGAATGGTCCACGCAATCTCCGCCGGACCCCGGCTTTGGCCGGTGAAGTTGAGTACGGAGAGGAGCAGCCCCTCGGTGGCGGGATCATTCTGAAACTCCGGCTGGAGCCAGGTGACAGGGGAGGGGGAGTCCTCCGGCTGGGTCACCTGGACGTAGGCAGAGTCGATCTGCTGATTGAACATTTGTCCCGCGTCCATCCCGGAGTCCACATGGGTGATGAACAGCTTGGCCGCCCGGTCATAGCGGCCCTCCGCCTCCGTCTGCACGGTATACTCCGCCTCCGGGGCGCCGTCGTTGCGGAAGGTGACCGCCAGATGGTAGTCGTTTCCGTCCAAAGGATAGGTCAGTTCGCCCCAGGCGTCATACACATTGGGGGTCACATAGCTGTATATGGCAGCCGCCAGCAGCACCAGCGCCACCAGAACAGCGGCGTATCCCAGCCCCTTCCGCCACAGGTGGGAGGGGACCTTCACCGTCTGCCGGGGCCGGATATGTTCGGCGCAGAAGGGACAAAAAGCGGCGTCATCCGGCAGGGAGACGCCGCAGTGGGGGCAGGGTCTGGTCTTGCCGGTCATGCTACAGGGCCTCCATCAGCCGCAGCACGTTTTTGTACCGCCGCTGGGGGTTGACATGGGTACACCGGTCCACGATGTGGCCCATTTTCCCCTCCGCCAGCTTTTTGGAGGGGTGCTCTCCGGTGAGCATCACGTTGATGAGGATACCCACCGAGTAGATGTCGGTGCGCAGGTCGGACTGGGACAGGCCGTACTGCTCCGGGGCGGCGAAGCCGGTGGTGCCCAGAATCTGGGTGTCCATCTCGTGCTCCGGCTTGTGGAGCCGGGCGGCGTCAAAGTCGATGAGCACCGCCTCAGACCCCCGGAGGATGATGTTTTCCGGCTTCACATCCCGGTGGACCGCCCCGATGGAGTGGAGCACCCACAGGGCCCGGCACACCTGGATGACGATTTTCCGGGTCTCCTCCGGGGTGAACAGGGCGTCCTGCAGCAAAAAACCCAGGGTGTCCCCCTGGATCAGCTCTTCCAGAACCAGATTTTGGTCTCCCTGACAGGCCACCTCATATACGGTGGGCAGGTTGGGGCAGGTGTAGTCCAGCAGCTTTTGATAGACCTCCGGGTTGCCGGTGAACTGCCGGAGGATGAAGTCCCGGCCGGTGGTTTTGTGGCGGACCACCCGCACGCTCCCCCGGGAACTCTCCTTGATCAGCCGCACCTGGTCAAATTCCTGGCGCAGCGCGCGTTCAAACCAGGTATAAATGTCGATCTCCCTCCCAGAAAAAACCGAAAACCCTATGCAGCGGGCATATTGCAATAAGATGGCAAATGATGTAGATTTATTATATACAAAATCACTAAAAAAGTAAAGGGCAGGAAGGACACAGGAAAAGAAAGGAAGTTTTTCATGCAGGAGAAATCCACCGACGATCTGCGCCAGGAGCTGATGGAGCGGCCGGATCTGGATACCTATCTGAAAGAAAACCAGGCCAGCTTTGTGCAGGACGACATTACCGGCCAGCTGGCCGCCTATTTCGAGCGGGGGAACCAGTCCAAGGCGGCCCTGGCCCGGAAGGCGGGTATGAGCGAGGTATATCTTCATCAGGTATTTTCCGGACGGCGCAAGCCCTCCCGGGACCGGCTGCTCTGCCTGTGCGTGGGCATGGGTCTCAACCTGGAGGAGACCCAGCGGATGCTCAAGCGGGCCGCCTGCGCCCCCCTGTACCCCAAGCTCCGGCGGGACGCCATTGTGACCCACGGCATTCTCCACGGGCTCAGTCTGAACGAGATCAACGACAAGCTCTTTGTGGAAAATGAAAAAACCCTGTATTGACCCAGGAGAGGGGGCGGCGGCTGTGGTGGAAAAAAGCACGGGAGATCTGCAGCAGGGACTGATGGAGGAGCCGGATCTGAATACCTACCTGAAGAAGAACCGGCCCTACTTTTTTGACGGCCAGCTTCCCCAGCTGCTGGCGGAGATCTACCGCAGGCGGCATATCTCCAAGGCGGCCCTGGCCCGGCAGGCGGGTATGAGCGAGGTGTATCTCCATCAGGTGTTCTCCGGCCGGCGGGTACCCTCCCGGGACCGGCTGCTCTGCCTGTGCATCGCCATGGGGACCACCCTGGAGGAGACCCAGCAGCTGCTGCTGCGGACCGCCTATGCCCAGCTGTATCCCCGGCTCCGGCGGGACGCCGTCATCAGCCACGGCCTGGTCCACGGAAAGACCTTGGCCGAGATCAACGAGGCCCTGACAGCGGCGGGGGAAAAAACCCTCTTTTAGACAGCTACCCTGTGAGAACTGATAAAGTGAGGTTGAGACGAGATGAAACAAAAACTGCTTACGATGCTCCTGGCCCTTGTCCTGGCCGTGGTCCTGCTGCCGGTGATTGCCCTGGCGGAGGAAACCGGGGATGTGACTGGCGGAGGGGACGAACTCCAGACTACGACCGAAACGCCTTCTCAGGAGGTCACGCCCACTCCGACTGTGACACCTACGCCCACTCCGACCGTGACACCTACGCCCACTCCGACTGTGACACCTACGCCAACCCCGACTGTGACGCCTACGCCCACTCCGACCGTGACGCCTACGCCCACTCCGACTGTGACGCCTACGCCCACTCCGGCTGTGACGCCTACGCCTACTCCGACTGCGACGCCTACCCCCACGCCTACCCCCACGCACAACACGGGTAGCAGCCAGAACCTGGGCAACATCAGCCGCAGCGAGGCTCAGTCCAGATACGGCATTTCCCTGAGCGCCACGTCGGTTGATTTTGGCACCAGCTACCTGAAGTCAGAGGTGCCGTCGCAGTATGTCACCCTCACCAATAACAGCAGTGTGCCCATCCTGGTCTGGGACACGGACGTCATCCCGGAGTCGGTAGAGGGCGTGATCTCCGCTTCCGCCTCCACCGACATCGTGCGTCCCGGTGACTCTATTCGGGTCTCGGCGCATCTGCGTACCAACCAGGTGTGCTCCGGCACCGCCTCGGTCAACCTGATGATCATTCTGGATCCCTACACCGGCATTTGGATCGGAAGCGGTGGAATTGGCATAGGGCCGGCGGGGGATTACTTCACCCTGACCGATGCCTTTACCGTGCGCTACAATGTGGAGGGCTTCGCGGACTCGGGCAGCGAGGGCTTCAGCCTCAGCACCGGCAGCCTGGACTTTGGCACCCAGAACAGCGAGGCGAATCGCTGGGATGTGGAGAAGACGATTACGATTACCAACACGGGCAAATTCCCCTTCCGGCTGGATTGCCAGATCGAGGACGGGGACGGAACGGACGGGGAAACCGCCACAGATATCTTCTGGTGCAGAGAAGGGTGGCGCCTTGAACCCGGGGAGAGCGACACCATCAAGGTCGGGCTGGGAGGCAGCACAAAAACGCCCGGCACCGTAACAGGCAAGCTCAGGGTCACCGCGACCTATCTGGCGGGTGATATCGGGCAGAGCCAGGATGTGGAGAAGAGCCAGACCGTGGATCTGTCGGTCAAATTCCTCAGCAATGGCGGCTATCTGGTCAAAAACCTGAACAGCGGAACTGTCTATGGCTCCACCATTGGGCCGGACGGCCAGAAGGTCAAGACCATGGAGGTGAAGGAGGGGGGCAGCGCCACCCTGAAGTTTGTAGCCAATCCGGGCTATCACCTGCTCAACGTCTACGTGGACGATACATGCCTGGGCCCGGTGGACAGCTATACCTTCCAGAACGTCCGGGAAAATCACACCTTCAAGCCGGTCTTTGGCGTGGGCGCCGGGCCCTCCTCCTGGGCGGTGAAGCAGGTGAGCCAAGCGGTGGACGCCGGGCTGGTGCCCGATAATCTCCAGACCCAGTACACCAAGACTGCTACCCGGGCGGAGTTCTGCGCCCTGGCGGTGGAGCTGTACGAGACGGTCAAGGGGGCCGAGATTACCGAGCGGGCCACCTTCTCCGACACTTACGACGTGAACGTGCAGAAAATGGCTGCTCTGGGCGTGGTCAACGGCATTGGCAACGGCAAGTTCAACCCAGACGGCCAGCTGACCCGGGAGCAGGCGGCCACCATGCTGGCCCGGCTGGCAGAGGTGATCGGCAAACCGCTGACCGCCTCCGCCCCCACCTTTGCCGATAACGACGCTATCTCCAGCTGGGCCTTCGACGCGGTGGGCCAGGTGAAGGGGGCTGGTATCATGGACGGTATCGGCGGCAACACCTTCTCCCCCCAGCAGCCCTACACCAGGGAGCAGTGTATGATGACTACCCTGCGGATGTATGAGCAGATGAAGTAACCCAGTGCAAAAAAGGAGCGGGTTTTCCCGCTCCTTTTTTGCGTGTGGGGAAGAATCCGAATAATTTGTAAAAACTTTGGCCTAACTACTAGGCAAATGTGGAAAACTATATTAAAATGAGGTGGACTGAAATACCATATGAAGGGGTTGGAATTATGAGTCAGGCGCAGTACAAACGGGTGCTGCTGAAGCTCAGCGGCGAGGCGCTGGCAGGCGCGGCCAGCCGCGGGCTGGACTTTGACGTAATCGGAAGCGTCTGCGACGTGATCAAGAAATGCGTGGAGCAGGGCGTGCAGGTAGGCATCGTGGTGGGCGGCGGCAATTTCTGGCGGGGCCTGAAGGACGGCGGCGACCGGATGGAGCGCACCCGGGCCGACCATATGGGGATGCTGGCCACCACCATCAACGCCCTGGCTGTGGCCGACGTGCTGGAGCAGAAGGGCGTGGACGTGCGGGTGCAGACCGCCATTGAGATGCGCTCCGTGGCGGAGCCCTATATCCGCTCCAAGGCCATCCGGCACATGGAGAAGGGCCGGGTGGTGATCTTCGGCTGCGGCACCGGCAATCCCTTCTTTTCCACCGATACCGCGGCGGTCCTCCGGGCGGCTGAGATCGACGCCGACGCCATTCTGCTGGCCAAGAATATCGACGGGGTGTACTCCGCCGATCCCAGGAAGGACCCCAATGCGGTGAAGTTCGATACCATCACCTACGACGATATCCTGGCCCGGCATCTGGAGGTGATGGACTCCACCGCCACGTCCCTGTCCATGGACAACAAAATTCCTGTGATCCTGTTCGCCCTCAAGGACCCGGAGAACATCCTGCGGGTGGTTATGGGCGAAAAAATAGGAACCATCGTCAAGGAGGAACCGTGAAATGAAAGAAGTCAACAAGGAATTCGATGCAAAGATGCAGAAAACCATTGATGTGGTCATGAGCGATTTCGCCAGCGTCCGGGCCGGACGTGCCAACGCCGCGGTGCTGGATAAGATTACGGTGGACTACTACGGCGCCCCCACCCCCCTGAATCAGGTGGCCGCCATCTCCTCTCCCGACCCCCGCTCCCTGATGATCCAGCCCTGGGACGGCACCCTGCTCAAGGCCATTGAGAAGGCCATCCAGACCTCTGATCTGGGCATCAACCCCCAGAACGACGGCCGGGTGATCCGCCTGTCCTTCCCCCAGCTCACCGAAGAGCGCCGTAAGGAGCTCACCAAGCAGGTGCGCAAATACGGGGAGAACGGCAAGGTGGCCATCCGCAACATCCGCCGGGACGCCATGGAGAAGTTCAAGGCCATGGAGAAGAAGTCGGAGATTACCGAGGACGACCGGAAGGACTACGAAAAGGAGCTTCAGGACATCACCGAGAAGCGCTGCAAGCAGATCGACGAGCTCACCGCCAAGAAGGAAAGCGAACTGATGGCGGTGTAAGCCGCAAGGCAACCACCTGTTACGGTGCGGGGCGCCTCCTGGTGTCCCGCACCGGCATCTTAATTGGAACAAGGATCGGATAGGATACAAGCTATGGCTTTTTTAAAACCAAAGGAGGACACGGCGGCCCAGGTGGATTTTGACCATCTGCCCCGCCATGTGGCCATCATCATGGACGGCAACGGCCGGTGGGCCAAGCGGCGGGGACTGCCCCGGACGGCGGGCCACGCCGCCGGCGCGGAAACCTTCCGTACCATCGCCACCTACTGCAAGAACATCGGGCTGGACTATTTGACGGTGTACGCCTTCTCCACGGAGAACTGGAAACGGCCTCTGGAGGAGGTCTCCGCCATCATGGGCCTGCTGAAGAAATACCTGCTGGAGTCCATTGAGAAGATGGAGCGGGATCAGATCAGGCTCCACTTTTTCGGGGATCTGTCCCCGCTGCCCGCCGAGCTGCGGGAGATGTGCGGCCGCACCGACGCCATCTCCCAGCGGTACGACGGCATGCAGGTCAACGTGTGCCTCAACTACGGGGGCCGGGACGAGATCGTGCGGGCGGCCCGGGCCTTTGCCGCCGACTGCGCGGCGGGGAATACCACGCCGGAGCAGCTGACGGAGGAGGGCTTTTCCCAATACCTCTACTCCGCCGGGGTGCCCGACCCGGACCTGGTGATCCGGCCCAGTGGGGAAATACGGATTTCCAACTTCCTGCTGTGGCAGTCGGCCTACGCCGAGTTCTACTACACCGACGTGCTGTGGCCCGATTTTTCCAAGGAAGAACTGCACAAGGCGCTGGCGGCCTATCAGGGCCGTTCCCGCCGCTTTGGAGGTGTGTGAGTGGTCAAGCGAGTTATGGTGGCGGTGATCTTCATTCCGCTGCTGCTTCTGGCGATCTACTGGGTATCTCCGATGTACCCCATGATCCTGCCGGTGATCATCTCCGGCCTGTCCATGATCGCGGTGCATGAGGCCCTGTGGTCCACCAGCTTTCTCAAGCATCCCCGCATTTCCGGCTATTCCATCATTATGGCGGGCCTGCTCCCCTTCTGGGTGTACTACAGCGGCGCATCCCTGCCCATCCTGTGCGGGCTGTTTATCTACGTGGTGCTGCTGTTCTGCGAGGCCATTGCCAGCCACAAGCGCATCGGCCTGGAGAAGATGGGAGGGGCCTTTTTCCTCACCGTGGTCATCCCCTTTTTCCTCTCCTCCTTCCTGCGCATCCGGCTGATGGACCAGTGGCGGGCGCTGGTGATCCTGCCCCTGGTCATCGCCTTTGTCAGCGACGCCTTCGCCCTGTTTGCCGGCATGGCCTTCGGCAAGCACAAGCTGGCCCCCGAGCTCTCCCCCAAAAAGACGGTGGAGGGGGCGGTAGGCGGCTTTTTTGGGGCGGTGGTGTGTACGGTGCTCTATGGCGCCGTTCTCCAGTTCGGGTTTGACCTGAAGGTGCATTACCTCCTGCTGGCCCTGTACGGGGCCCTGGGCAGCGTGGTGTCCCAGCTGGGGGACCTGTCCTTTTCCTATATCAAGCGGGAGTACGGGATCAAGGATTTCGGCAACATCTTTCCCGGCCACGGCGGGGTGCTGGACCGCTTTGACAGCGTGATCTTCTGCGCCCCCCTGGTGGAGCTGCTGCTTCACATCCTGCCCGCTGTGGGAGGCTGACTATGAGCAAATGTATTTCTCTGTTGGGTTCCACAGGGTCCATCGGGCGGCAGTCACTGGAGGTGATTGCCGCCTGTGGCATGACTGTGGCCGCCCTCACCGCCAACCGGGACGTGAAGCGGCTGGAGGAGCAGTGCCGCCAGTTCCGGCCGGAGCTGGCGGTGATGATGGACCCCGCCGCCGCGGCCGACCTGCGGACCCGGCTGGCCGACACCCCCATCCGGGTGAGTTCGGGGATGGAGGGCCTCATTGAGGCGGCCACCCTGGAGAGGGCGGACACCGTGCTCACCGCCGTGGTGGGTATGGTGGGCCTGCGGCCCACCCTGGCCGCCATCCGTCAGGGCAAGCGGATCGCTTTGGCCAACAAGGAGACCCTGGTTTGCGCCGGGGAGCTGGTGATGGAGGCCGCCGACGCCCACGGCGCGGAGATCGTGCCGGTGGATTCCGAGCACTCCGCCATTTTCCAGTGTCTCCAGGGCAGCCGGGACCGGCGCGAGGTGAAGCGCCTGATCCTCACTGCCTCCGGCGGCCCCTTCTGGGGCTGGGAGAAGGAAAAGATTGCCTCCGCCACGGTGGAGCAGGCTCTGAAGCACCCCAACTGGTCCATGGGGGCCAAGATCACCGTGGACTCGGCCAGCCTGATGAACAAGGGCCTGGAGTTTATCGAGGCTATGCGGCTCTACCGCCTGCCCCCGGAGAAGATTTCCATTGTGGTTCACCGGGAGAGTATTGTACACTCTCTGGTGGAATACTGTGACAACGCCATCCTGGCCCAGCTGGGGGTGCCGGACATGCGCCTGCCCATCCAGTACGCCCTCACCTGGCCCGCCCGGACGGCGGCGGTGGCAAAGCCCCTGGACCTGCTGACCTGTCCGCCCCTTACCTTCCACGCCCCGGACTACGACGCCTTCCCCTGCCTGTCCCTGGCGCTGGCGGCCGCCCGTACCGGCGGCACCGCCACCGCGGCCCTCAACGGGGCCAATGAGGCGGCGGTGGCCCTGTTCCTGGCGGGAAAGATCTCCTTCGGAGAGATCGCCCAACGGGTGGAGCACGCCCTGGCCACGGTGCCGGTGGCTCAAAGGCCGGAACTGGAGGACGTGCTGGCCGCTGATCAGGCCGCCCGCCGGGCGGCGGAAACCCTTTGACGCATTGAGGTGCCTATGACCATCTTTTCCATTGTACTCATCATCCTGTTTTTCGGCCTGCTCATTGCCATCCATGAGTTTGGCCACTTTGTGGCCGCCAAGAGCCTGGGGGTGCGGGTGAACGAGTTTGCCATCGGCATGGGACCCGCCCTCCTGTCCCGGCAGAAGGGGGAGACCACCTACTCCCTCCGGCTGTTTCCCATCGGCGGCTTCTGCGCCATGGAGGGGGAGGAGGAGTCCTCCGACGACCCCCGCTCCTTCCACAACAAGCCCTTTTGGAAAAAGTTCATCATCCTGGTGGCCGGGGCCTTTATGAACTTTGTGGCGGGCCTGGTCATCATTCTGGTGATCTTCTTCCTGGCGGGCAGTCCCGCCGCCCCGGTGTTCACCGGTGTGATGGAGGGGGCGGAGGAGGTGCTGGACACCGGCCTGCACCCCGGCGACCGGTTCTACACCATCGACGGCCACCGCATCTACTTCCAGAGCGACGCCATGATCTACCTGCAGCGGGCGGGAGGGGACGTGGACGTTACGGTGGTCCGGGACGGGGAGAAGGTGGACCTGGGCGTAATCTCCCTGCCTTACCGCCCGCTCACCGATGAGAACGGCCAGCAGGTGGAAAAGCGGGGCATCTACGTGGGAGAGTTCCTGGAGGACACGGTATTTACCCGTCTGCAGAACAGCTGGTATCAGGCCATTGACTACGTGCGCATGGTGTGGATGGGCCTGGGAGATATCTTTACCGGCGCGGTGGGCCTCAAGGACATGTCCGGGGTCATCGGTATCACCGCCGTGGCCGGCGAGGTGGGCCAGGCGGGAGCCGAGGCGGCGGGCCTGTTCGGCGCGGTGATCAACCTGCTGGACTTCACCGCCCTCATCGCCATCAACCTGGCGGTGATGAACCTGCTGCCCATCCCCGCCCTGGACGGCGGGCAGATCTTCCTGCTCCTCGTCAACGGGGTCTACCACCTGTTCAGCAAAAAGTATATCGACCAGAAATATCTGGGCTACGTCAACGCGGCGGGCTTTATCTGCCTGATTGCCCTGATGATTCTGGTGGCCATCAATGATGTAAACAGGTTCATCCTGTAGGAGGCAATTTCGTGACCAGACAGATTTTTGTAGGAGGCGTCCCCGTCGGCGGGGGCGCCCCTGTTACCATACAGTCCATGACCAATACCCCCACCGACGATGTGACCGCCACCGTGGCGCAGATCCGGCGGCTGGAGACCGCCGGCTGTCAGATCATCCGGGTGGCGGTGCCCGATATGGCCGCCGCCAAGGCGGTGGGGGCCATCAAGGCGCAGATCCACATTCCTCTGGTGGTGGATATCCACTTTGACTACAAGCTGGCCCTGGCCTGCGTGGAGGCCGGGTGCGACGCGGTGCGCATCAATCCGGGCAACATCGGCGGAGCCGACCGGGTGAAGGCGGTGGCGGAGGCCTGTAAGGCGAAAAAAATCCCCATCCGCATCGGGGTCAACGGAGGCTCTCTGGAAAAGCCCCTGCTGGCCAAGTACGGCGGGGTCACCCCGGAGGCCCTGGTGGAGTCCGCCTTCGGACATATCGCCCTGCTGGAGCAGTACGACTTCCACGACATCTGCGTGTCCCTCAAGTCCTCCAGCGTGCCGGTGACCATGGCGGCCTACAGGCTGATGAGCGAACAGAGCGACTACCCCTTACATCTGGGCGTCACCGAGACGGGCACCATCCGCATGGGCACCCTGAAGTCGGCCATCGGCATCGGGGGCCTGCTGGCCCTGGGTATCGGGGACACCATGCGGGTGTCCCTGTCCGCCGATCCGGTGGAGGAGGTGCTGGCGGCCCGGGACATCCTGAAGGCCGCCGGCCTGCGACGGGAGGGGGCCGACCTGATCTCCTGCCCCACCTGCGGCCGCACCCGCATCGACCTCATCGCCTTGGCCAATGAGGTGGAGGAGCGGCTGAAAGCCGTGGAAAAGCCCATCACCGTGGCGGTGATGGGGTGCGTGGTCAACGGCCCCGGCGAGGCCGCCGCCGCCGATGTGGGCATTGCCGGAGGCAACGGGGATGGCCTGCTGTTTCGCAAGGGGGAGATCGTGAAAAAGGTGCCCCAGGACCAACTGGTGGATGAGCTGTTTGCCCTCGTGGACCAACTGTAAGCAGGAGCGTGTCATATGCCAGAAGCACAAAAGATCCCATTTCTAAAATTGTTTTCCGCCTGGAAGCCGGGGGAGGAGCTGGCCGGCCTGGTGTCGGGCTACCTGGTGACCCGGGCGGTGATCGACAAGCATACCCGGTCCATCCGGGCCAGCGTGGAGTGCCCCACCCAGCCGGGGGAGGAGCTGCGCCGCACCATTGAGCGCAGTCTGTCCCTCACCTACCGGGTGGAGCAGGTGGAGCTGGAGGTGGCGGGCCAGCCCGAGGCCGTCCCCGCCCCCGCCGCCGAGCCCATTCCCG
>NZ_NFIQ01000189.1 GCF_002159455.1 Flavonifractor sp. An306 | reverse complement strand
TACCAAGGGCCAGATCTACCGGATCAAAGCCCGCGGCTGGAAAGGTGATGCCCTCTACGAACCTCAGTGGTATGTCACGGAGGTACTGGAGGAAGGCGTACCCTGTCCGGCACTGGAGGAGATTTGGGCGGAATACACAAAGCCTGTCCTTCTGAAGGACGAAGTGCTGGGGACCCTCACGCTGGACCGTGAAATGAGTTATTTCAGCGGGACCTGCCAATGGATGGGAAAAGAGGTCCAGATCTCGCTGGATGTGGAGATCGAAAATCAGGCGTCTTGGACGCGCACGCGGAATGTCATGAAAAAGCTGCTGGCGGAACAGGAAACTTGGGACAGGTCCCTGCGGGCGCTGGCCGCCCGGAAGCTCACCACTCAGGCCAACGAGTGGCTGGCGGACAATGACCAGACCGACAGGGACCCGGAGAAAGACCCCATTACCGAGGATGAGTTCGCCCGGCGTATCCTGCTCACTGAGTTTACAGTATCTCCCGGCGGCCGGTTTACCGCCTGGTATGAGGACGACGATATGTTCTGGGGCCATGTGATCACTGTGGAGGGAACGCTGAAAAAGGTCCCGTTGACGCTGATATACAGGGATAAGGTGAGGAGGAACCCTAAATGAACGGCGAACAAATCACAGCTTTTCTGCAGGAACACTGGGAGTGGGTGACTTTAATCATGGGCATTGTGTCCGTGGTTGGCTCAATTCGGAATTGGAACTGGATGTGCGACCCCACCGGCAAGCCGGACTCTCACCGCTATGGCCGTGGCTCCCGGCGGGTGATCTTCTTTCTGCTGGGGATTGTGCTGATTATAGTGAGCGTCTGGAGCCTTGTGCTGGCAATCAAGTAGGAGGAAATATCCTATGACCCAAGAGGAACAGATCCGCCTATGGCGGCTCATGGAAAAGCTCAACTGGTTTTTCCACCAGGAGATGCACTACCTGGACCGGGAGACGGCGGAACAGACCGCGCGGGAGTGCTATCCGGAGATTCGAGATTTTACATACGACATTTTATGGAACGATTTGCCCAAAGAGGTACAGGAGCAGCTCATGGACGAGGAGGAATCCCTGTGAGTACACTGATTTGTTCTTTTGATGGCCTGCACGACAACAGAGTCCTGCGCTACTGCGCTGACTTTGAAGCCCACACACTGCACATGGATACCCAGACTGAGGCCGGAGAGAAAGTATCCGTTCGCTTCACCGGCCTGCTGGCCCACTGGTTTGAAAATGTGGTCCAGGACAACATCCTCTTCGGTATGGACGAGATCACCGTGGACGGGTTTTTCCAGCAGTACAAAGACCTGCTGGGTGGGACCATCTCTTACGGCTTTCCCGCCTGCTGCAGCATCGAGGAACTGCGGAAGCGTATGGATCGGGAGCATATCCGGGTATTTGTCATCGACTCTTCCCTTGGGCTGTGCGGATTTGTACTGGCTCAGGAGGTGGAACTGCAATGTCCATAACTGCCTATAAAGTGGAAGCCGTCGGTCATGACCGAACCGGCAAGGACTTCGGTTATGTGAA
>NZ_NFIQ01000188.1 GCF_002159455.1 Flavonifractor sp. An306 | reverse complement strand
CCTGTCTGCTGCGAAGCGCAATCCCTCTGCTATTATTTCATTAGACGAATTAGGGGATTGTGTATCTGGTAGGTTTAGTATTGAGAGCGAGATTGAAAGTAAGCATATCGAAAGTACAATTGACACCTTTCTTTGGGAACAGGGGTATGAAAAACGAAATATCTTTATACGACGCTATTGGTATTTCGATTCCATTGAGTCTATCTGTGAAAAAACAGGTTTTAGTCAGAGCAAGGTAAAATCTATTCTGTATGAAATGAGGTTAAAATTACGAAAATATTTAGAAAGCGAGGGAATTGAAGTATGAAAAAGGAACAACTTTCCAAACACATTGGAAACATAGATGATCAGTTAGTGCAGCAGGCGGAGCACATTCCCAATTATGCCAGACAGCACCGCCAAAAGGGCTTCAAACGCTTTACGGCAATAGCGGCAGTCATTGCATTGATGGTATGCAGTTTTACAGCGGGCGCGGTGGCCTTTGCGAAGGAAACCATTGTAGAAGTTCCGATTGAAGAAGAAACAATTGCTCTTGAAAAAATAGGCCTAACCGTTGTACTGCCAAATGAATGGGAAGGAAAGTACGGCATCGAACTGAACGAGGATGGAACAGGCTGCGCTGTGTATGTTAAGGACATCCATGATGGAAACGGCGAGATGTCTGGTTTGGGCTATCTGTTCTGGATTGGTATAGCACAATCTGATAAGCAACCATTGACGCCGGAAGAACTATATGAATGGTCTCCCACACCATGCATCTATCTCTTTTCCACTGCCGATGCAACTTATATTCTCGAAAAACATAGCGATGTGCAGTATGACCCCAGTAATCCAGAAGAAACAGAACTCTACATGACAATGAGTCAACAAATTCAAGATATTTCTTTCAAGATTGACAATCCCGCTGCAATTGATGGATAGGAAGTCCCAAGTAATGAATGGAGAATGACATTATAACACGGCAAGTGGAAGGCGAAATCATTTTAACGACCTTCCATAATTATGAGGCCATTGAAAAACTGTGTAACGAAGTCTATGTCCATAATTGGCACTCTGCCTGCGAATGAAATGAAGCACCATTTCAGTGGGTAGGTCATCTGGCTATTCAATGAAAAATGTTCTTCAAACTTGCCCAGTGGAAACCCGCATTTTGAAGGAGATCGCTTATGAAAAAGAATAGTTACATGGCGCTTTATTTGGCGCTGCTCATGGTGATCGCTTTGGTTGGTTGCTCCGCCGGAGCCCCAAATGGCACCTCCGACAAGTCCTCGAGTACCACATCTGATCAGCCGATTTTGCAGGAATCTGCAGAGTGGTTTAAGGAGCAGACCACTTACTACGAAATTATCAGTAGCGAAGTTTGCGGTGATCAGATCGTTTTTCTGACCGGAACAAAAAGTCCAGGAACTGATGGCTACCAAAATTTACAGGCGTTTGTTGTGAAGCAGACCGATGGAGACTATGAGGTAGCAGCAATGAAGGACGGCGAAAGAGGCGTTTCTGCTGGCTTTTCCGCTCATGTGCTTGCAACTGATGCCTTAACGATTGTGTTTGGCGATACTAGCGACAGCG
>NZ_NFIQ01000187.1 GCF_002159455.1 Flavonifractor sp. An306 | reverse complement strand
TCATCCGGCGGATCTTCAGGCGGCAGATCTGCTCCTTGCCAAAGCGTCCCCAGCCCTTGTCGCTATTGCGTTCCTCCTCGGTGACCGGCCAATCCAGTCGTTCCTCTTTAGTGCTGACCTTGCCGGTGTCACAGAACATGATGCCCAGCGTCACAACGGTCATTTCCCAAAAGTTGCCTTTCCAGTTAAATCCGCCCCCAATGCAGCGATTGATCAGAGCGACCACTTCCTGCTCCTCGGGCTCGTACATCTCATAGAATTCTTCAAACATCGGTGTAGCCTCCTTTACAGCAGTTCCAGCACCTCGGCAGCGGGCTTGGCAAACTCTGCCGGGACTTGCTCCAATACATCCTGGTAGGCTTTCACCGCTTGCCAGGAGTAGTAATAGAAGCTGTAGAACAGGTCATCGGGGAAGACATCGTCCTCCTCGTAGCGCATCTCATCTTCTTCCTCGTCGTATTCCTCCGACCACAGGTATTCTTCCCGGAGCAGATCGGAGAACAGCGGCAGCGCCTCGGCGTGCTCCATATCATCTCCATCGTGGAAGCACTGGAGGATGCAGGCAAAGAAGTCCAGCAGTTCCCCGGCCAGGAAATGGGCCACAGGGTTCTGCCCGCTCTCTGCGAGGGCCTTCTCCAGAATTCGGCACAGGAACACCATGCCAAAAGGGGTAGCGTGCCACAGAGTACTCTGGTGCTCCATGTTGGTGGTGAGCTCGTAGAGGGACTCTTTGACGGACGCCAAATCACGCATCTGCTCCAGCACTATCAGGTGTGCGGGAAAATTCGTCCCCCGGCCATAGGCGGTGGTGAGCCGGTGCCACGGGACATCCGTGACCTTGAGATGGGTGATGTAGGTTCTGTTCTTCTCTGTCATGTTGCTGCCCTCCTTATCCCGCTGTATGGCTGAGGTACTCCTTCTCCAGCGCGGTGTACCACCGTTTCAGCATGGTTTCCAGACTGCTTTTCCCGCCTCGATCTGTAAAAACAAGGAACTTTTGCATCAGTCTGGGGAATAGATATTTGCCCGTTGTTGTCAGATCCTGATTGAGATAGACCATCCGCAGGATACGGCCCTGCCGGTCCAGAGGATTCTTTTTAAGCAGTTCCTTTTCAAAGCAGAAGCGCAGGAAGACCACATTCTCGTCGTAGAAGTCCTCCACCACAGCCGCGCCAATGCTGGTGTATGTGATGTCGTACACCAAACGGCTCCAGTCAAATTTCTCAGCATAGAGCAGTTTTAGTGCCTTTACCCAGTGTTCCTCCGGGATCACCAGCATCCTGTGCTGGGCGGTACTGGAGTAGCCGCGGTAGACGGGTTCCGGCTGCCCCAGGAGTTCACTCACACTGTCGGCGTAGACGAAGCACAGCTCCTCATCGAACAGGCCGCCGATAAAGTTGCCATTGCAGTACAGCATATAATTCTTGGACTTGGCCGGAGAATAGGAGAGGTTATATTCCTGGGAGTCCAGGCTTTGATGTACCTTGTTCAGAAAGTCTATTGATGTCATGGCTTTACTCCTCAAACTCGCCCTCGATCATCCCGTTCAGATACCGGCCGGGATCTGCGATGAAGTCATCCCATTT
>NZ_NFIQ01000186.1 GCF_002159455.1 Flavonifractor sp. An306 | reverse complement strand
CAGATGGACTGGGGCTTTACCAAGGTCCAGTCTTTCACCGGAGAAGAATACTCTGCTGCCTGCTTTGCTATGGTCTGCCACCACTGCGGTGAGCGGTATGTGGAGTTCTTCCCCAACGCCAAGCAGGAAAACCTGTTCATTGGTATGCTCCACGGGTTCCGGTACATGGGCGTCCCTCAGTATATCCTTACGGACAACATGAAAAGCGTGGTTATCCGGCGGGACCAGGACGGGCATCCCCTTTGGCAGAAGGACTATGAGCAGTTCATGCGGACTGTGGGTTTCCAGACTAAGCTCTGTAAGCCCCGCCACCCCTTTACGAAGGGCAAAGTGGAGCGCCTGGTCCGTTTCGTGAAGGACAACTTCCTGGCCGGGCGGAGCTTTTGGAATGTAACCGATCTAAACCTCTCCGCGCTGGACTGGTGTGACGAGCAGAACACCACCTTCCACCGGGGATTGGGTATTCCGCAGGACATCCACAGGGAGCGGTGTGGCTCTGTGGTTACGAAACTGAACGACAGCCCTGAATTGTTGCTCTACCTTTGCCCTGAGCGGAGGATTTCCTTTGACGGGTTTGTGAACTACGAGGGGCGGCGCTTTGGCGTCCCCTACGCCTATGGCGGCAAGACGGCCCGTGTTATGCGAAACGGCTCCTGCCTTTATATTTACTCCGCAGATATGGCCCGCCTGCTCGCTACCCATGAAGTGACCTGGGCTTACCAGGACAGCTTCTGTGCTAACCAGTATGCGTTCCCAGAGCAGCCGGAGGAGTT
The DNA here is from genome assembly GCF_002159455.1 of Flavonifractor sp. An306. Classification (GTDB taxonomy): domain Bacteria; phylum Bacillota; class Clostridia; order Oscillospirales; family Oscillospiraceae; genus Flavonifractor. The sequence goes on along the minus strand of NZ_NFIQ01000186.1, from coordinate 836 downwards.
TCCCTCCATGCCGGTGAAAACGGTGATTAGGCAGCTCCCGCAGACCTCCACCGACCTCTCCTTTGAGAAGTTTAACTTCACCAAGGAGGACGACGAGGATGACTGACTCTCTGTTTGAAGCGGTGGCCCATGCCACCCGTGAGCTGACAAAGTATGGTTTCTCCACCCAGGAATTTGCAATGCTGGTACAGCAGCACAACATGACCGATGCTGAAGCCCTCGCCGTGGCAAAGGTATTTGACTATCTCCTGGAAAAGAGGGAGCGTTCCACAGTGGATTTCCTGCTCCGCACCAGCCACCTCCCACTGAAGGTCCCCAAGACCTTTGACAACTTTGATTTCAGCCGAGTCACCGGAAAGAATGTTGACAAGCTCCGTAGCCTCCCCACGCTGTCTGCCCTCTATGCTCACAAAAACCTTGCCTTTATTGGACGGCCTGGTACGGGCAAGACCCATCTGGCCCAGGCTTTTGGGCGTACCTGCTGTGAGCATGGATTTAGGAGTTACTTCATTAAGATGACAGAGCTGCGGGACCGCATGACTTCCGCACGCCGATCCGGCCGGGAGAGCAACCTTCTGTCCTACCTTGTCCGCCCTTCCTGCCTGATTATTGATGAGGTGGGACACTGTGAGTTTGACAAGGAGAACACCCGGCTGTTCTTTGACATGGTGGACCGCCGCTACCAGAAGGAGGGCTACTCCAACATGGTCTTTACCAGCAACCGTGACCCTGCTCAGTGGAAGGAGAACTTCTGCGAGAACGATGCTCTCCTGTGCGCCTTGGACCGCATCTTTGACGATGCTGTGGTCTTTACCATTAAGGGGGAGAGCTTCCGG
>NZ_NFIQ01000185.1 GCF_002159455.1 Flavonifractor sp. An306 | reverse complement strand
CGCTGGAATGGTGCACTGCTTCCGCGGAAATGGTGCATGGCGGCCGCGGGCGTGGTGCACCGGGCCGCCATGCGGGGGATTACTCAGGGATGCCCTTGCGCTTGCGCATGGACTCGCCCTCGATCTGGATGGTATAGGCGTTGTAGATGATCCGGTCACAGATGGCGTCGGCCAGGGTGGGGTCGTACAGATTCTCGTGCCATTCGCTGGTGTCATACTGGGAGCAGAAAATAGTGGAGGCCACCCTGTTCCTTGCCTCTACCAGTTCCAGTACATCCCGGGCCTCTTCCTCTTTCAGGGGGTAGAGCAGCCACTCGTCCAGAATGAGCAGCTTTTCTTTCTTGAGCTTTTTCATGTAGTCCCGGTAGGTTCCGTTAGCCCGGGCCACAGAGATCTCCACCAGCAGATCCGGCAGGCGGATATACCGGACAGAATAAAAGCTGCGGCTGGCAGCCATGCCAAGGGCGCAGGCCAAATAAGTCTTTCCGGCCCCGGTGGCTCCCAGAATGATGACATTGTGTGCTTCCTGGAGGTAGGTGCAGGAGGCCAGGCGCAGGATCTGCTCCCGGTCCAGCTTTCGTTCCGGGTGGTACTCAATATTCTCGACACAGGCGGCGGGGTCCGCGTAGCCAGCGTTGCGGATAAGCCGGGTTAGGCGGTTGCTTTTCCGGGCGCTCCACTCCGCGTCTACCAGCATAGCAAAGCGGTCCTCAAAGGACACTGACTGGAACTGCACATCCTCCAGTTGGGTGGAGAAAGCTTCCGCCATGACGCCCAGGCGCATTTCATGTAATTTCCGTACCGTTTCATTGCTCAGCATGGTCATTCCCCCCTCTTGTAGTAGCCGGCACCCCTGGTAAACTTATGAGCCTTTGGCTCTTCCGGCTTGGCTGGAGCGTCCTCAGCCAGCAGCTTGTCCTGCCCGGATTTCAGGATGGACTGGACGCTTTTGAGGCTGGGGGATACGGTGTAAGAGAGGGCTTTCCGGCAGGCGCTCTCCAGCCGTTGAGCGGAATAGCGGTCCGCCAGTTTCAGCAGGGCCATACAGGACTTGTAACCCTGTTGCTCCACCTTGTGGGCGGAGAGGAAAAGCCGTACCACGGCAGCGGTGTGCTGGCCGATCTGCTCTGCCCAGCGGATAAAACGCTCCCCGTTCCATTGCAGGTAGGCCTGGTGATCCGGCGGCATATGGTCCTCCGCCGTGCTGTACTGGTTGGGACGGCCATGGAGACGCAGGTGAGAGGCAATCCGGGTTCCGGCAAAGAAGATCTCCACGGTAGTCCGGGTGAGCCGTACATCTACCTGCTGCTTGATATACTCATACGGCACGGAATAATTCATGCGCTCCACGCTGATATGGTAGTTATATTGGACGGTGGCAACTTTCCAGACCGCCAACTCAAACGGCATAGCCGGAAGAGGCAGCAGAAACAGTTTTTCCTCCGCAAAACAAGCTGCCCGGCTGCCCTCCCGTTTCTGGAAGGGCTTGTGGTTGAAGGTTTCCAGTTTCTCGTGGATTGCTTCATTCAGTTCCATAAGGGACAGAAATTGGCGGTTGCGCAGAGCAGCCAGAATCCAGGTGGAGACCACGCCAACGGAACCCTCCACA
>NZ_NFIQ01000184.1 GCF_002159455.1 Flavonifractor sp. An306 | reverse complement strand
CCATACCGTATCACTCATGTCATGGCGTTGTTGTTCATTGCTCATAGGAACACCTCTTTCTGGCCTATTGTTCCTATTATACCACATTACTCGTGTAAACACTATTTAACTGTGGGGGCTTTTTTCCTCCACTCCATTAGATATTCAATTAAACTATCAGGTACAAGAATTTCTCTTGTACCCGCCTTAGTTTTCGGCAAGCCAACTACTGTTTCCGCAGATGTTCGATTGCCGTGTTCATCAAACACCATCTTTTTTGTAAGCGCACGGCTAATGCTAATACAAGCACTTTCAAAGTCTATATCTCCCCACTTAAGTGCTAATGCCTCCTGCGTCCTCATACCTGTATGGATCATAACATTTATAACAGGGTATATTGTGTCATGTTGTTTCAATGCAGACATGATGTTGGACAGTTCATCAGAGGTTAAAGCTGTAATCTCCTTAGAAACTTTCTTAGCCTTAGGTTTCTTGAACTCTCCATTATCCATGGGATTATGCAGTAAGTATTTTTTACGAACAGCTCTCTTAAACATTCTGCCCACCAAATATGCAGTGCGTTTTAAGCTCGTCTGCCCATACTGATAATGCCCATTTACCGTTTCATTTGACATACGGGCAAAAAACTTGTTTATCTCGTCAGTGTCTATCTCACCTATATGCCACCCAGTAAAAGCAGAAGTAAAGGGACGCAACATATTACAGTAGTTATCATAGGTCACATCAGAAATGCCGCTGTCCTTCAAACCATATTTTTTGAACTCCTCCACAAATTCCTCCACAGTGGTCTGGCCGTTAATGACCACCTTTTCCTCCTCTAAGTACCCATTCTTACTGAGCCAGAGGCGCATTTTATCCATGGCTTCCTGCTCCGTTTTACCTGTTGCCACATGACGCTGACGCTTTCCATTTTCATCCTTGCCCAGGCTGACCGCTGAGCCAAAGCGTCCATCTTTCATCTGATAAACGCTGCCCTCTCCGTTGGGCCGTCTAACATTTTTCTTACTCTTACCCATTTTTATGCCTCCTATCAATAATTCCCTGTCACCAAATAATTGGCAACAACTATAATTGGCACCACCTTGCGGCGGCCTATTGTCCGTACTGATTGACACTTTTTCAGCCAGTCGTAGACATTGCTCTCCCCAACATTCAAAACAGATTGGAGCTGTTTTACATCTAAACACTCCGTTTTATATATCGCTCTTAGGTGCCGTGCCTGCATATCAATCAGTTTTGTAGCCTCTATGGCATTTTCTGCTTCTTCAGTCTCGATTGATTTACTCGTAAATAATTTAAACTTAGTCCTCATTAGTGATGTATAACCTTCTAGTTTATGGTTTAGCTACATCACTTAATATCAATAGGCTTGATTTTAGGGCATACACCAGAACCAAAGAATCTCTCTCCCCACCCAGTTTAATTGAGTGGGGAGATTTGTTCTCTTAGTCCATCCACCACAACAGGAAAAACAGGAGCATACGGAAAAACACACCAACAATGATAGCCATGGTGAGCATACCCATCATAAAAGCAAGTATCAGCCCCATAAACAAGCACCCCCTTTCGTTGGTGCCTTATGGTAACGCTGATGGTAAAAATAAACTAGTCT
>NZ_NFIQ01000183.1 GCF_002159455.1 Flavonifractor sp. An306 | reverse complement strand
TGTGCTTGAACTCGGGTCCATTCAACCCAAGGCGTACCAGCCATACCCGAAAGGTGAACAGCTCATTATCGCTTTGCGTCTTGCGCATGACGGTGCTGCGCTGGGCGATAGCCTGGGCCGACATGGCAAGGCACAAATTCACATAGGCAGCAGCGCGGCCTGCGTGGAGGGTGGAATTAAAACAGCGGAATTCGACGGTCCCCCGGAAAAACACGGAATGGAGATTGAGCGCATAGTACCGTGTCCAGTTGTAGTGCTCCGTGCTGCCGTTATCCCCCTCATACCAGATAGTTTCCAGCTGTGTCAGATTTTTGGTTTCTTCGGATGAAAGCTTGCGTGCCTTTTGCAGCATGGGTTCCCGTACTTTCTGGCAATAGTTCGCTATGCGATAGGAGTTAACCTGGAGTGCCTTGAACAGAATATCTTCTTTGGAATACATAATGCCCAACAGGTTTTTCAGGCTCTGGCGATTATGGTTTGCGGCATCCACATGGACATGGATACCGCAGGAGGAATTGACTTTTCCCCCTGCAGTGCGGACGCGGCGGACGCATTCCTGAAATTTGGGCAATTCCGCATAGGTCAGTTTGGGCGTGACCATTTCCACACGATACCTCGGATCTGAGGTGGAGGTGTATCTGGCACCCACTTTCTGTTCACCACGGATGCTGCTGTCACTCATCAGCCGCCATTCTTTTCCCTCCCCATCCCGCACATACCAGCTGTCGTAGTAGTCATCCCCACGGCGAGGCTCCGTCCCAAAATAATCTGCCAAGGCTTGTGCCGCCTGTTCACGTGTAATTCCGGTCAGTTCCACTTCCACGCCGAAACACTGATCTTTTAGTCCTACTTCATTCATGTCACTGCTCCCTTCTAAAAGATGTTTCAAAACCTTGCAAACACTGTATCCGTTCGAAAACCGCTGATCCCGGCGAACATATCAAAATAGCGTATCAGGTGATCTCATCTTCTTCCTGCTGCAGGGCAAGAAGAAAGCCGAGGACATTCTCATCCATGTCCCCGGCCTGTGCCTGCTGGCTTTTTTCTGTTGTCAGATCTAAATGGCGCAGTTCTTCCCGGATCAGCCCACGGATGGCAGACAGGAGGGCATCCTGTTCATGGGCTTTACACACCATCCGACACACAGCGTCTGTCCGCTGTCCGGCAGGGATGGAACTGAGAATGTGCCACGCCTCACGCTGTTGGGATGATGCCAGAGAAAAAGAAAGGTTGAGCCGCCGCTTACCCGCCATGGCCCACACCCCGCGACATCTGCCCTACAAGGCGCTCATATCCTTTGGCGTTCAGGGATACGTCATCCAGGATAAGCGGGCGGCACAGGCCGTCTGTGGCCGAAAGGTGACGTTTTAAGAGCGCCGCTCCGCCACCCAGAAAGATGGTGGGCATGGCTCGGATGTCCAGGCCGCTTTCTGTGACTGCCGAGAGCAGGCTTCGGGCGTACTTGCCTGCCTGGGCGTGAATAACCGCCCTGATTCGCTCATCCATCCCGCCGGAGCTACCCCGCAGGGCGCTCTCGATCTGAGCGGTAGTCATGGACAGCCCAAACAACCGGCGCACCTGTTCGCTGATTTCATCGATACAGCGGATCATGCCCAGTTCCAGACTCC
>NZ_NFIQ01000182.1 GCF_002159455.1 Flavonifractor sp. An306 | reverse complement strand
GATTCCCCTATGAGGAAGCTGTTACATTCTGCGATGCCCTGCGGCGGTTGGTGGGCTGGCAGGAGATCCGCTATACATTGGAGAAATACATAGAAAAGCAGGTGCAGGAGCGGTTCTTCCTTGTGGGAGAGCGGGATGATGGCTTTACCGTCTTTCCACCCTGCACCGTGTGGCCGGAATTGCGGCCGGAGGATGTGGATGAAGGCCTGCTGCGCTTTGCCTGCTATGTGGCGGTCTGCCATACGGTGTACGGGCAGAGTTTTGAATCCCTCACCACCGAGCACATCCTCGGCCTGGTCTCCCAGCTTCGCCCAGATATGGTGAAGCAACTGAAAACAGCCGGCAGCGGCAAATTGCCAAAGGAAATCCAGCAGCGTAAGACGGAGCATTTCACCGCATCGGCCAATGATGCGTTTGCTGCCATCCGAATCACCGCCAAGGACTCCACCGAGGAGTGCTATGCCGAGATCTTGGACTACCTGTGTGCGGTGCTGGAGCAGGAGGAATTCCCCCGCAGTTACTCGGTGGAATTCAGAGGAAAGCAGAAAATCTATCTGCCCATTCCCGGCTTGCCCAAGAAGGGCATCAATCAGCTCTTTGCCTGCGCTGTGCAGCACCCCGATCTGCATCCGGCTATAGAGCGATACGCTCGTCTGGCTATGCGGGAGTATGAGTGGTACCAAAACCTTGCGGATGAAGCCTGCGCCATGCCCGGCTCTTTTGCTGTGTTCGCTCTGGGACTGGAGGGAGAACCGTGGGCGCCGCTGGTGGCGGAGTATTTGGATCTCTGCGACGACGAGCACTCCTCCCTGCAAGAGAAATTCCTTCATGCCTTGATCCGGAAGTTTGGTTTCCAAACATGGACACTGGGAGTGTTGGTACGGGGCGCATTGTCTATGCAGTGGCTGAAGCCTGCCAAGGAATTCCGCAGCTTGATTGCCAATGCGGAAAGCCTAGATGCACTGCTGACAGTCAAACGCCGCTTTTCCGCTTATCTCCTGCCGGAAGAGGACAAGGACCCGAAATTCCGGGCCATCGCTTGGCAGAGCCTGCTCTGGGCCATTTGGGGTTCAGCCTCCGAAAACGGCGGCAGCAAGGTCATCAAGACAGCGCCCAAGGAACTGAAAGAGAAATACCAGCAAGTATTTGCGTAAGGAGAGCGCCATGAAAAAGAGAACGGTCAAGGACTTTATTGCCCTGTACGCCCCAGAAGATGAGGAAAAACTGGTACTGATTCAGGACGGTGTCAGCGCGGACAAAACCTTTCTGGATACCTACTGGGCGGCGCATACCCATGCCCTCGCCATGGCGGATGTCCAGACCGGACAGGCGATCTCCGGTCGATGCTACCTGAGCTGGCCGCTGACGGACAAGGAACGGGATGCCGGCGACTATTCCAAGCGGTTTACCAAGGGCCAGATCTACCGGATCAAAGCCCGCGGCTGGAAAGGTGATGCCCTCTACGAACCTCAGTGGTATGTCACTGAGGTACTGGAGGAAGGCGTACCCTGTCCGGCACTGGAGGAGATTTGGGCGGAATACACAAAGCCCATTCTTCTGGAGGACGAAGTGCTGGGGACCCTCACGCTGGATCGTGAGATGAGCATATTCGAGGGGACCTGTAAGTGGATGGGAAA
>NZ_NFIQ01000181.1 GCF_002159455.1 Flavonifractor sp. An306 | reverse complement strand
TAAGACCGGCTACTAATACCCCACGATCTGCCGGGCATACACGCCCGATGGATTCTCTTTCCGCATATGGGCGGCGGCACCAAACCGTGCTGCCGCCCTGACGCGGTCAGCCCATCATCAGGGGGCCTCACCGCCGCAGGGCATAGAGGCATACCGGCCATTCATTCAAAAGATCTTGCTACATCAAGCGCAAAGCATTCCATCAAGCGCTTAAACTTATCATCCTCATTGAGATACTCCACAATACACCTGGCCGCGTCCTCATCTGCAGGAATTGCTGGGCTAAACAAAAAATGTTTTGAGTCGGAATCCTTGACCCTGGCCCAGACATTTGCCAAATAAATTGGCTGCTCTTCTGATCGTGTATAGTCCACGCTGACCTCCATGACAATGTCATCCGGGAGGTCAAATGCGGATATTGGCAAATCAAAAGTAAAATAGTCCGGCCGGTTCATGACGGCTTGGCCGAAATCCGGCACATGAACGATTTCCCAGGGTGACCGTTCCTGATTGTTCTGTTCAAACTCCCGAACTTCCTCTTCCGTTGCCGCCCTCACCGCCATCTTTCCGCAGTCCGGGCACTGTTCCGGCTGCGCGGCGCTGCTGAAAAGGAAGTGGCAGTGGTCACATACAAGCACCATTTTCCTCACCTGCATCCAAAATTGTTTATTCCATTATACCACATGGCTTGTCCCCGGACAAGCGCGCCCCCACGGAAGGAGGTTTTTCATACGATCTATCAGACCAGTTACGCGCCCTTTCTCCGTCTTCTGGAGAAAGTCCCGTGTGAATATGCCGGCCACACGCCGCAGTTTCAATCCCTTGTCCACCATCTGCTCCAATGGGCGTGGGAGCGGGGGCTGTTCCCCGACATGACAGAGGACGAGATCGGACTCATCGCCGCCCTCTCCGCCTACCACGACGCAGGAAAGGCTATGCTCCCGCCCACGCTTTTATATAAGGAAGGGCCGCTCACCCTAAAGGAGTTTGAAGTGCTCAAAACACATCCGGAATGGGGTGAGTTCCTCGTGGATCTGGCTATCCCAGAACTGCGGGGCACGACCACCCACCGCTTTGCCTGCGAGATCTGCCGCTGGCACCACGAGCGATGGGACGGCGGCGGGTACCCAGACGGCCTGAAGGGGAACGAGATTCCCCGGTATGTGCAGGTCGTCGCCCTGGCCGACGCCTACGACGCGCTGGTGGCGCCGCGCAGTTACAGGCCGCCGGTCCGGCACAGGCGTGCCGCCAATATGGTCTACGGCGGGGAGTGCGGCGCCTTCTGGCCGCCGCTTTTGGCCGTCTTTGCCGAGCGCGCCTCCAGCATCCAGCAGGAGGTATACGGTGAAAAACCCGATCCCCCGGAGCAGTAAACGACAACGGCACAATTCCAATACGGCGCGCCGTCCCATTCCAGACGGCGCGCCGCTCTATTTCTGCAAGGAGGGATCTCATTTGAAAAAACTCTACAAAGTGTATGTGATGAGCATGACGCTCATGATGCTGATGGCCTTTATGGTACCATCCGCCTTTGCGGTAGACGATATGTGGACGGTTGCAAATACCATCATCGTGGATGTCTACTCCAAAATCGCCGGCATCAGCACCGTGCTGGCCGGCCTCATGTCCGCGGTAGCCGTGGTGGG
>NZ_NFIQ01000180.1 GCF_002159455.1 Flavonifractor sp. An306 | reverse complement strand
CATCTGCGGTTCCAGACTCTGGAGGATCTTCTCCATATTGTTGGTTTCACTGGCCAGAGTTTTGGTCTGGGTGATGGTCTGGATGTCCACCCCAACCTCGTCCTTCCGCATCATATCCAGCAGATAATAGAGGCGGCCATCCCGCTCAAAATCCTCGGTGGGAATCTGGGATGGGTCATCTGCCAGGGACAGTTGGTACACTTTCTTGATCCTGGGGCTGTCTCCCTCCATATACTCCTCTACCGATGTGGGGTAGTAACTGGCACTCTGCTCCGGTTCAGCGGCCAGAGCAGGGACAGATGCCGCCAGGAGCAGGGTCAGGGCGCACATCGTAGTCAAAATGCGTTTCATACTGGATTCCTCCTACAACAATTTTTCTTTTGATTTGCCGGAAATGATATTGTTATTTCTTCTTTTGAAAATTGTCACCCCCTTTCCCGGAGCACATTTCGCTGCAGCAGATACTCATTCCAATCCTTTCCCTGTGGCGGAAGTTGTTGAGACACCTCATAGTCCTCTGCGGAGAACATTTCTCGGAGCTTTTGGGTTGCCTGCCGACCATGTTCATCGTTATCCAGGCACAGAATAATCCGGCGTATGTGTGGGTTGTCTCGCAGATAGGTCCGCAGTCCTCCTTCGTACAGCCCACACAGTGCCACCGCGTTGGAGGTTACTTTCCGGTGCAGGGTGCAGAAGCTCATCAGGTCGATTGGGGCCTCAAAGACAAGAACTGCATCATGCTTCTTGCTGCAGTAAAGTCGAAATGCGATGTCCTTATTGCTGCCTGGGACATCCCCCTTAAAGCTGCTGCCGTTCCAATCATAGGTTCCTCGTTGATTGGCAAATACCGGCGCTCCTGATTGGTCCCGGCCAACAAAGACACAGTTGTGATGTTGGGCGTCCTCGTACAGCAATCCAGCCTCCACAAAGCCCCGGATCACTTGGGGTGCGATCCCACGCTTGCGGAGATAGGCAAACACCCTGCGGTGATCCACGTTGGCAGGGGGGAGGGTAAAGGGGACCTTTTCCTCCTTTTCCTTGGTCTGCCGCGGAGTGCTCACCGGGGGAGAGTCACGGGCGCGGCCATGCCAGGTCAGCAGGTACTCCACGGCCTCCGGGAAACTTTTGTTATAGAACCGCTGGAGGAATGTGATGGCATCTCCGCCGATGCCCTCTGAGTAGCGGAACCAGGTACGTCTGTCCTTGATCCGGATGCTGTCCATCTCCTGCGTGGTGTAGTACCTGCCGATCCGCTTCACCTGGTAGCCCAGGGAGATCAGCAGATCTGGAAGGTCCGTGTCTCGGACAGTGGCCATTTCAGCCTCTGTAAAACGAGTTTTTTCTGACGTTTGTATCATGTTCACCCCCCTTCTAGGAAAAACAAAAAAGGGGCCGGAGGACGCATCTGCTTGAGATGTGTCCTCCGGCCCCTTGCTTTGACTCCTTGTGTTATTGTTCGATGTCCGCTGTGCCTCTCTCCGCCTCCGTGCTGGCCTCGCTGGCGTCTGGGGTGGTACCGGCGGCTCCGTTGTCCTCCGGGGCTTCCTCGGTGCTCTCAGGGCCCTCCTGTGGGGCCAGGCTGGCTTCGGCTTCCGCCAGCGCCTGCTCGATCAGGCCCAGGACGAAGTCCCGCTGGGTGAGCTTTACGCCGGTCCGAGCCGTTTCTCTGGC
>NZ_NFIQ01000018.1 GCF_002159455.1 Flavonifractor sp. An306 | reverse complement strand
CGCCTCCAGTGTAAAGGAACTATTCAAATTGTAAATGGCTGTTTTCAGTTGACCAAAATTGGCGTTTTTCGCCTGACCCGGAATGGCGATTATCGCCTGACGCTAACAATGTCTATTTTATCTTGCAAAGTAGGCAAGAATATCTATTTTTTAACAACATGAGGAGCAGAAAAACATTGGAAATATGATATAATATAAAATAAATAAGCAAGTATAATATTGTAACTTCACTAATAAGGTATATATCTTCAACCGATTTTACAGGCTATAACATTGAACCGTACATTATAGCCATTGTATCTTCGTACTCTCAACATGGCATAGCTATAAATAGAATATATTTACATATACGGTGCGTAGTTTTTGAGTAACAAAGAGCAAGAAAGGGGGATAGCGGATTATAATGAATACAATAAATGATACCTTTATAGGCCATCTAGTGATATTTGAAATTGACTGTTTCTTTTCGTTCTCGGATGGTTATTCTTTAAAGATTATACCGAAAACTGAAGATATCGACCTATTTAGATTAAAATGCAAAGAAACTTCTGGTAGTTTAAGTTCACTTGATTGGATTTATGGTGTTGATGATTGGGGTTTCGATGTCGCATTTCTGTTATCAGAGTACCAGCTACCTATGGCCTATCACGAAGGTTGTCTAACACTAATTGTTGACATTATCTTGAGAACCTCTAACTCCAAGGATGCTGATGGAAAATATCTTTACGATTATAACGACCTACATGGTTTTACCGCAATAGACTTTACAGGAAATGCTGTTGATTCAATCTTTTCTCCTAAAATAGCTATAAAAAAAGTTAATGTTGCAAGTCAATGCATTGAGTGGTTACCTCCTCAAGTGTATGCCAAAATTTTTTCAACAACGCTTAATGGAACAAAATGTAATTTGATATTTACCGTAGTTGTGGACAGGAATGATCTCTCTGTTGACACCACTGATTTGGGCAAATTATATTCTGTTGTACGATTAGAATTTAATGAGCGCCAAAGTCTTTCCATGATTAAGATTTGTTGGCAAGCGGTGTGTACACTACTCGCTTTTTGTGTAGGGCAATATAATATTACAGACACGAATATAGGATTATGGGATAAAAAGCAGTCAATAGGAATTGCTGGATTTAGAAGCCAAATTGATTGTGCAATTAACACCGAAAAGGTTGAAGGTGTAAAATTCCAGTATCCTGCGTTTTATCGTTTTCAAATAAATTATTTGGGAGAAAAATTGGGGAAATTATTTGAATTATTAAATTGTGAAAATACAAGGCCAATACTGGACTTTTTGCCTCGAACTAATTCCGATAATGGCGTTGATAAAAACAAAATTAGGGAGCTTTGTACAGCTTTAGAAGTAGAATTTAACTATCTCAATAAAGAAACGGCTAATCCCGCAGTCACTATGCTCGTTGATAATCTCAAAAGACAGGTTAAAGCTTTCAGAAAAGAAAACCCGGACATATTGAATGGTAGTACTTATGATTATATATACGGGACACTTAAACATATTAGTTTGCCAGCAAAAGAAAAACTCTGGCGTGTTTATAGAAAATATGCTGCGATTATTGACAAAGAGACAAAACAAGCCAATAGGTTTATTATCAACAATAGTGAGACACAAACCCTAAAAGATATTGGGTGGCTTGTAAATCTTCGTAATAGCCTTACACATTCAACTAAATTCACAGAGGATGAGATTCCTAATGCAATATATTTTCGACTCAAAATCGCTGTTTATTGTTCAGTTTTTGAAAGATCGGGATACTCATTGGAAGAAATTTCAGATATAATAAAAAGATACTTTAAATATATTATTTAATTGTTTCTCTTATTGACTAAATTGCGCAAACCATTGTAGCACGCTAATATGTGTCTGCATCTTTTTCGGCAACCAAGCACAACGCGGCGCAAGCGAGATCGCTTGCGCCGCGTTTTTTCTTATGCTCCCGGCTCCGGCAGAAACCGCTTCAGATATTCCGCCGCCGAGCGGCTCATCTCCCGGGAAAAGTCCGAGTTATATTTCCGCTGGCAGAAGGCCTGCAGCCAGTCGGTATAGCTCCGCTGTCCGGCGTGATCCGCCAGCATGGCCTCCAGCTCCGCCCCGTCCATCCGGCGGTATGTATTTTCGTGGACAATGTGCTCCATAGTCCGGCGGCGGGGCTTCTCCCGTGCCTTCTGCTGGTCGGTGGGGTATCCAAACACCACCATGGCGGCGGGCACCACGTACTCCGGCAGAGACAGCAGCGCCCGGTGGGTCTCGCACCGCTCCAGAATATCCCCGATATAGCAGGAGCCAATGCCCAGGCTCCAGGCGGCGGTCACCGCATTCTGGGCGGCGATATTGGCGTCGGAAAAGGCCAATAATAAGTCCCCCGGCCCCGGCGCCCGGGGCTGGCAGCCTCCCGCCTGATAGGCGTCGTACCACTTCTGGCAGTCGGCGCAGAAAATGAGGACCATGGGCGCCTGGGCAATGAAGGGCTGGTGGTCGCAGGTATCCGCCAGGGTGGCCTTGACGGCCTGGTCGGTTATATCTAAAATAGTATAAAGCTGCTGGTTTCCGGCGGTGGGGGCGGCGCAGGCCGCCTCCAGAATGGCCCGCTTCTCCCCCGGGGCAATGGGCTTATCCAGATAGGCCCGCACCGACTTGCGGGCGTGGAGCTGGGCCAGCGTCTCATTCATGGGACATTCTCCTCTCAGGATGTGAAGTTATGCAGGAAAAAACCTATTCCGTCACCCAGGCCGGGCCGCTGCTCCCCTTTCTGCTGGAGCAGATCAGGGGCCAGAGCCGCAACAACGTCAAGAGCCTGCTCACCCGGGGCCAGGTACAGGTGGACGGGGTCACCGTCACCCGCCACGACCACCCGCTGGAGCCGGGTCAGGTGGTGGTGATCCGCCCTCAGGGCAGCCGGGAGGCAAAGGCCCCCTTTCCCGTCCTTTACGAGGACCAGCGGCTGCTGGTGATCGAAAAGCCCGCCGGACTTCTGAGCATGGCCAGCGACCGGGAGAAGGTGCGCACCGCCTACCGCATGGCCACCGACTACGTCCGCCGGAGCCAACCCAAAGGCCGGCTTTTCATCGTCCACCGGCTGGACCGGGACACCTCCGGGGTGCTGCTCTTCGCCAAGGACGAGCAGACCAAGCGGGCCTATCAGGACCGCTGGGACACCCTGGTGAGCCGCCGGGGCTATCTGGCGGTGGTGGAGGGCCGCCCGCCCAGGGAGACCGACACCATCCGCACCCTGCTGCGGGAAAATGCCGCCCACAAGGTCTATTCCGTCCGCTCCGGCGGGAAAGAGGCTATAACCCATTATACCACCCTGAGCGCCGGAACGGAATACACCCTGCTGGAGGTGGACATCCGCACCGGCCGGAAAAACCAGATCCGGGCCCACCTCAGTGAGCTGGGGTGCCCGGTGGCGGGAGACCAGGACTACGGCGCGGCCACCAACCCTCTGGGCCGGCTGTGCCTCCACGCCCATGAGCTGGCCCTCACCGATCCCTTCACAGGGGAGCAGCGGCTCTTCCGCGCGGCGGCGCCCAAAGGGTTCCGCTCCCTGGCCCGGTAAGGCTCACAGCCCCATCCGTGCCCGGGCCTGATCCCGGAAGGTCACCAGCTCGGGATAGGCATAGAAAAAGTTTTGCTTTTGGGCCTGAAGGCCCTCCCCCTCCGCCTGGTCGTAGAGCACGAAATAGGCAAAGCTCTCGGCGATGTCCTCCGACGGGCTGGTGGCGGCATAGCTGGTGAGAAAGTCGTCACTGTGGCGGAGGTAGAAGCCGTAGGTCTCCGGATCGGCCAGCCGGTCATCCAGGTAGTCAGACCAGAAGGTCCGGTAAAAGGCGTTCAGGTAGGAGTTCGGGCGGGCGGCCAGGTCGCTCTCGGCATAGCAGCCGTAGGTGGGCTGGCCGCCGTAGTCCACCTGCCCGTTGTTGAGGGTCAGATAGTGGCAGTACTCATGCATCACCGTCTCGGCAAAGCTGGCCCCGTCGCCGGCGTCCTCCGGATCCACCGCCAGCTCCCACCGGGCGCCGGCGTCATCGGTGGGCACCACATAGGCCAGGATCTCCTCCGCCCCGTCGGTAAAGACGGTAAAGCGGTCAAAGGCATCCAGACTTCCCTCCGGCAGCATGGCCCCCACCTGATTCCACAGGTCCTGATAGGCGTCCTTCCCCTCCACGGCCTCCAGCCCGCCGTCCTTCACTGTGTACGCGGTCAGCTGCTCTATCTTTTCCTCGTCGGCGCTCCAGCTCCCCAGGTCCCCCAGATAGCGGCGGGTATAGTCCTCATAGAGCTGATTGAGCCGGCTCACCAGCTGCTCCTCCCGGGGGGAGGGCTCCCGCTCCCCTCCGTTCTCCCTGAGCCGGCGCAGGGAGAGCAGCCACTCCAGCTGCCCCACCACCTGCTCCCGCTCCTCCGGGGTCACCAGGCCGTCCAGCTTGCCCAGCTGGACGGCCGCCAGCCGCCGGGCCTCCGCCTGAATTTCCACATTCCCGCCCTGCCGGATGGGCAGGGAACAGGCGGACAGGGACAGCAGACCCGCCAACACAACGGACAGGATCACGGGACGTTTCATAACAGCACCTCATTTCTTTTGCGCCATTGTACCACAGAGGCGGTGCCGCGGGTGAAATCTAAACAAATTTAAAGATAGAACAAGGGGCGGAACCAAAGTTCCGCCCCTTGTTCTGGGAAGATTATAGGAAGGTTCGTAGAACGCAGTCTTACAGCTTGACCACCCAGTGATGGGGGTCGGGCTGGGTCCCCCACTGGATACCGGTGAGGGTGTCGTACAGCTTCTGGGCCAGCGGGCCGATCTTGCCGCCGTTGACCACCACATGTCTGTCCTCCCAGCCCATCTCGCCGATGGGGGAGACGACGGCGGCGGTGCCGGTGCCCCAGGCCTCCTTCAGGGAGCCGTTGGCTCCCGCGTCAAAGAGCTCCTGGGCGGTGATCAGCCGCTCCTCCACCTTCAGCCCCCAGTCCCGCATCAGCTCGATGCAGGACTTGCGGGTGATGCCGGGCAGCACGGAGCCGGTGAGCTGCGGGGTGACCACCGTATCTCCGATCTGGAACATGACGTTCATGGAGCCCACTTCTTCAATATACTTGCGGTGGACGCCGTCCAGCCACAGCACCTGGGCGTAGCCGTTTTCCTCCGCCCGCTCGCCGGCCCGGATGGAGGCGGCGTAGTTGCCGCCGCACTTGGTATAGCCGGTGCCGCCCCGGACCGCCCGGACGTCCTCGCTCTCCACGTAGATCTTCACCGGGTTGATGCCCTCGGCGTAATAGGCTCCCACCGGGCAGGTGATGATGGCGAAGATGTAGTTGTGGGCGGCGTGGACCCCCAGGGTGGGGGTGGTGGCAATGATGAAGGGGCGGATATACAGGGAGGTGCCGGGGGCGCTGGGCACCCAGTCGGCCTCCAGACGCACCAGCTGCTCGATGGCGGCCAGGGCGTCCTCCTCGTCCAGGGGCGGAATGCACATCCGCTCGCAGGAGCTGTTGATGCGCTTGACGTTTTCGGTGGGCCGGAAGAGCTGTACCCCGCCGTCGGGGGAGCGGTAGGCCTTCAGGCCCTCAAAGACCTCCTGGGCGTAATGGAACACCATGGCGGAGGGGTCCAGGGCAATGGGGCCGTAAGGGACGATCCGCCCGTCGTGCCAGCCCTGGCCGGCGGTGTAGTCCATGATAAACATATGATCGGTAAAGGTTCTGCCGAATACCAACGTACTGGGGTCGGGCTTCTCTTTCAGCACCGCGGCCCGCTGAACCGGATATTCCTTCATCGGAACGGCCTCCTAAATGCTTCGCTTTCTGCCTGTAGTATGGCACGCCTGGGGGCAAAAGAATGTAAAGCATGATACAATGGTGAAAAAGTTCCCCGGGAAACGGATTTTCCCGGCGGGGCTTGCCCCTTGGGGGCCGGCATGGTACAATAAAAGTTACCTGCCGGCCTGTCCGGCCCACTCTCTGCAAAGGAGCCCTGTCTATGCTCTACGCCCTGCTCGCGGCCGCCCTGGTGGCCCTGGATCAGCTGGTGAAGTTCCTGGTCCGGTCCAACATCGGCCTGGGGGAATCCGTCCCCTTTCTCCCCCATGTGCTTCAGTTTACCTATGTGCAGAATACCGGCGCCGCCTTCTCCCTGCTGGAGGAGCACACCTGGGTGCTCACCCTCATCTCCCTGGGGGCCTCCATCCTGCTGGCGGTGCTGCTGTTCAAAAAGGTGTTCCCCCATCCCTTCGCCATGACCTGCCTGTCGGTGGTGCTGGCCGGGGCGGTGGGCAACCTCATCGACCGGGCCTTCCTGGGCTATGTCACCGACATGTTCCAGACCCTGTTTATCAACTTCGCCGTGTTCAACGTGGCGGACATCTGTGTGGTGTGCGGCGGGATCGCCTTCTGCGTCTATTACCTGCTGTTCCACGGCAAGGAGGATAAGGATCATGACGCCCCTGCGTCTGAAGGTTGATGCGCCCGGCCAGCGGGCCGACCAGTTTCTGGCCGCCGCCCTGCCCCAGCTCACCCGCTCGGCGGCCCAGAAGCTGCTGGAGGAGGGGGCGGTCACGCTGAACGGCCGGCCGGTGAAAAAGAACTACAAGACCGCTCCGGGGGACGAGCTGGTGGTGGTCCTCCCCGACCCGGCCCCGGTGGACATCCTGCCCCAGGACATACCCCTGGACGTGGTGTACGAGGACGAGGACGTGATCGCCGTCAACAAGCCGGTGGGCCTGGTGGTCCACCCGGCGGCGGGCCACCCCGACGGCACGCTGGTCAACGCGCTGTTATATCACTGTGGAAATTCCCTCTCCGGAATCAACGGAGCCCTGCGGCCGGGCATCGTCCACCGCATTGACCGGGATACCTCGGGGCTGATCATCGCCGCCAAAAACGATACTGCCCACCTGGCCCTGGCGGCCCAGCTGCAGGACCACTCCCTGTACCGGGAATATGAGGCGGTGTGCGTGGGCAATTTAAAGCAGGACCAGGGGACGGTGAACGCCCCCATTGCCCGCCACCCCACCGACCGGAAGAAGATGGCGGTGAACTTCCTCCAGGGCCGGGAGGCGGTGACCCACTGGACGGTGCTGGAGCGGTTTTCCGGCTACACCCATATCCAGTGCCGGCTGGAGACCGGCCGCACCCACCAGATCCGGGTCCACATGGCCCACACCGGCCACCCCCTGCTGGGGGACGTGGTGTACGGCTCCAAAAAACCCTGGCCGGGGCTGGCGGGCCAGTGTCTCCACGCCCGGCGGCTGTCCTTTGTCCACCCCCGCACCGGGGAGCGGCTCACCCTGGAGTGCCCGCTGCCCTCCTGGTTTCAGGAAGTATTGACAAAACTGGGGCATTTGGTATAAACTTTGCTAAGACCGCAAAACAAATCGAATAACCAGGGGCGCTGGACGCAAGTCCGGCTGAGATCAGGGCGTAGTGCCGCCCGTGTCCCTTAAACCTGATCCGGGTAATGCCGGCGTAGGAAGTGGATTCGGCTGTTGTCGTTCCTCCCGTACCGCATCGCGCTTCCCGGTTTGCGCTGCGGTACGAATTTTTAGGAGGAATGATCCTATGACCACAAGCAAACAAAGCTCCCACTCCGCCGTGCGTATGCTGTGCGAGGGCGGCATTATGCTGGCCGCCGCCTTTGTCCTCAGCCTGCTCCAGTTCTGGAAGATGTATGACGGCGGCGGCATTGACTTCGGCATGCTGCCCATCCTGCTCTTTGCCGTCCGCTGGGGGGTAGGCCCCGGGCTGGTAGTGGGCTTCGCCGACGGCGTACTCCAGTTCATGCAGGCCGGCGGCATCGCCATCGGCTGGCAGTCCATCATCGGAGACTATCTGGTGGCCTTTACCGTGCTGGGCCTGGCGGGCCTGTGCCGGGGCTGGAAGCAGGGCATTTTTGTGGGCACCGTGGTGGGCTGTGTGGCCCGGTTCCTGGTCCACTACATCGTAGGAGCTACCATCTGGGCCGAGTACATGCCCGAGCTGTTTTTCGGCATGACCATGACCTCCCCCTGGTTCTACTCCCTGCTGTACAACGGTTTCTATATGGCTATTGACATGGTGCTCTGCCTGGTGGTGTTCGCTCTGCTCTCCAAGCCTCTGGGCAAATATTTCCGGGCGGAGGATATCCGCTCCATCTAAACAGAAGTCAGGTGATATAATTTGGGCAAATTTGACGGCGTGCTGCTGGTCAGCGATTTTGACGACACCCTATATGGCGCCGACCTGCGGGTACCGCCGGTCAATGTGGAGGCCATCGAATATTTCACCAGCCACGGCGGCACCTTTACCATCGCCACCGGGCGGGCCCATCCCACCTTCGCCCCCCATGCCCAAATTGTGGCCATCAACGCCCCGGTGATCCTGTCCAACGGCTCCGCCCTGTATGATTTCCGGGCGGACCGGATGGTGTACGAGACCTTTCTCCCCGACCGGGCACGGGAGGACCTGCAGCAGCTGGCCCGGGACATCCCCGAGATCGGGTTTGAGGCCTACAACCATGACGACATCTACGTCTATCAGCCCAACGCCGTCACCCGCAGCCACCTGAACCGGGCGGGTATGGGAGCCTCCGAGGTCCCCATCGGGGAGATGCCCCTGCCCTGGAGCAAGGTGATCCTCCAGCAGGAAAACCAGGTGCTCCGCCGCGTGCAGCAGTACATGCTGGAGCGGTGGGGGGAGGAGTATGAGATCATCTTCTCCAACGCGGTGCTGCTGGAGATGACCCGGAAGGGCAGCAACAAGGGAGGCATGGTGGACTATCTGGTTAACTACCTGGGCATAGACCCGGAACAGGTCTACTGCGTGGGGGACAACCAGAACGACATCCCCATGCTGGCCCGCTCCGCCATCCCCTTCGCCCCCGCCAACTGCGCCCAGGAGGTAAAGGACTGGGGCGCCTACGTGATGGGCAGCTGCGAGGAGGGCTGCGTGGCCCAGATCATCCGGATCCTGGACAAGCTTTATTAACAGACAAAACGGGCCCGCTGCCAGAGGCAGCGGGCCCGTTTTTCCATGGTTCAGTTCAGCAGGGCCTGGTACTCCGCCTGAGCCCCCACCCGGCCCACGGCGGACAGGGAGGCGTTTTCAAACCGGAACAGCGCCCGGGCCAGCGCCCGCACGTCCTCCCGGGTCACGGCGTCGTAGGCGGCGATGATCTGGTCCTCGTCCAGTACCTCCCCCTGGAGGATCTCCCCCCGGCCCAGGCTGCTCATGTGGGACTGGGTGGACTCCAGGCCCATGAGCACGTTGGCCTTGGACTGTTCCCGGGCCCGGTCCAGCTCCTCCTGGGTGACGCCCCCCTCGGTAAAGTCCCGGATGGCGGTGAGGATGGTGTCCAGGGCCTGGCCCTCGGTCTCCCGGCCCAGGGCGGTGTAGATGCCGAAGTAGCCGGTGTCGTCGTGGCAGGTGCCGTAGGTGTAGATGGAGTAGCACAGCCCCTTTTTTTCCCGCACCTGCTGGAACAGCCGGGAGGACATGCCCCCGCCCAGAATGGAGGAGAGCAGCTGGAGGGCAAACCGCCGCTTGTCGGCGAAGGGCAGGCCGGGGAAGGCCAGGGTCAGGTGGTTCTGCTCAATGGCCTTTTTCTTCACCACCACACCGGGGGTATAGAAGGCGGGGCGGCCCGCCGGGTGGGCCACCGGCTCCAGCTGGCCGAAGCGCTGGGCCAGGTCCTCCACGTGGGCCTGGGTGAAGCTGCCCGCCAGGGCCACCACAATGCGCTCCGGGCCGTAGTGGGTGCGCTGATAGTCCCGCAGCCAGGCCCCGTCCATCTTCTCCAGGGTGGCCTTCCGGCCCAGGATGGGCCGGGCCAGGGGGGTACCCCGGAACACTGTCCCCGCCAGCCGCTCGGCGCACAGGTCCTCCGGGTTGTCCTCGTACATGCCGATCTCCTCCAGGATCACGCCCCGCTCGGTGTCCACGTCGGCGTCGTCAAACCTGGAGTGGAAGAACATGTCGCACAGGATATCCGCCGCCCGGGGCAGATGGGTGTCCAGCACCCGGGCGTAGAAACAGGTGCACTCCTTGGTGGTGAAGGCGTTGATCTGCCCGCCCACCGCGTCCATCTCCTCCGCCAGCTGGGCCGCCGTGCGGTTGGCGGTGCCTTTGAAGAGCATGTGCTCGATAAAGTGGGCGGCGCCGTTCTCCCCCGCCTTCTCATGGCGGGAGCCGGTGCCCACCCAGATGCCCAGGGAGGCCGAGCGCACCCCCGGCACCTGTTCCGTCAAAATACGCACCCCGTTGGGGAGCGTCAGCCGTTCATAGTTCAAAAAATACAACCTCGCACTTCTATGGCCTTTTCTCTAGTATGCGCAGCGAGCCGGCCCCTTACCCCCGCAGGGCGATCAAAAGCAGCACCGCCGCCGTGATAACCAGAATCAGCGCCAGATACCCCACCACTTTTTTCTTCATGGTCCCGCCGCCCCTTTCTCTCCTTTTTTTGGAGTGTATCATGCCCCACCCCCCTTGTCAAGCAGGGCAGACAGGGAGAAAAGGCCGGGCGGGAAGCCCCGTCCGGCCTTTTGTCTATGGGTTTACTTAATGGGCTCGCCGGCGGCCTTCTTGGCCTTGATCTCCTTCAGGGCGTCCCGATAGGACAGGTTGACCCGGCCCTTCTCGTCGATGTCGGTGACCTTGACCCAGATCATGTCGCCGATGTTCACCACGTCCTCCACCTTCTCCACCCGGCGGTCAGCCAGCTTGGAGATGTGGACCATGCCGTCCTTACCGGGAGCCAGCTCCACAAAGGCGCCGAACTGCAGGATGCGCACCACCTTGCCGTAGTACAGCTGACCCACCTCGGGCACAAACACGATGGTCTCGATGGTCTTTTTGGCGGCGTCGCAGGAGGCCTTGTCGGTACCCGCGATATAGATGGTGCCGTCGTCCTCAATGTCGATCTTGGCGCCGGTGTCGGCACAGATCTTCTGGATCACCTTTCCGCCGGAGCCGATGACCTCGCGGATCTTGTCCACGTCGATCTTCATCTTCACCATCTTGGGGGCGGTGTCGGCCACGTCCTCCCGGGGCTTGGAGATGCAGGGCAGCATGATCTCGTCCAGAATGGCGTACCGGGCGTCCTTGGTGATCTCCAGGGCCTCCTTGATGATCTCATGGGACAGGCCGTCGTTCTTAATATCCATCTGAATGGCGGTGATACCAGCCTTGGTGCCCGCCACCTTGAAGTCCATCTCGCCGTGGAAGTCCTCCACGCCCTGGATGTCGATGAAGGTGGTGAAGCCGCCGTCGTCATCCTGGATCAGGCCGCAGGAGATGCCGGCCACAGGGGCGGAGATGGGCACGCCGGCGTCCATCAGGGCCAGGGTAGAGCCGCAGATGGAGCCCTGAGAGGTGGAGCCGTTGGAGGAGAGCACCTCGCTCACCACCCGGATGGCGTAGGGGAAGTCCTCCACGGAGGGGATCACCGGCTCCAGAGCCCGCTCGGCCAGGGCGCCGTGGCCCTTCTCCCGGCGGTTGGTGGACCGGGCGGCACGGGCCTCGCCGGTGGAGTAGGCGGGGAAGTTGTAGTGGTGCATATACCGCTTCTCCTCCTCCTCCCAGATGGTATCCAGCTTCTGGGCGGCGGAGAGGGTGTTCAGAGTGCAGATGGAGAGCACCTGGGTCTGGCCGCGGGTAAACAGGCCGGAGCCGTGGACCCGGGGCAGCACGCCCACCTCGGCGGCCAGGGGCCGGATCTCGTTCTTGGCGCGGCCGTCCACACGGTGGCCCTCCAGCAGCCAGGCCTTGACGATCTTCTTCTGGAATTTATAGGTGATCTCCTCCAGGTACTTGTCCATCTCGGGATAGTCCTCCAGGAAGAGCTCATGCCAGCGCTCGATGAGGGCGTTCCACCGCTCCTCCCGCACGTTCTTGTCGTCGGTGTCCATGGCGGCCTTGGCCTCGTCCATGGTGGCGGCCACGATCTTGTCAAACAGCTCCTGGTCAAAGTCGGCGTGGTCGTAGGTCATCTTCTCCTTGCCGATCTCCGCCACGATCTGGTTGATGAAGGCCACCTGGGCCTTGATCTCCTCGTGGGCCTTCACGATGGCGTCATACATGATGTCGTCGGGCAGCTCCTTGGCGCCGGCCTCGATCATGATCACCTTCTGGTCGGTGGCGGCCACGGTCAGGTCCAGCTGGGAGTTGTGCTTCTGCTCGTTGGTGGGGTTCATGACGATCTGGCCGTCCACATAGCCCACCTCCAGGCAGCCGATGGGGCCGGCCCAGGGGATGCAGGAGTAAGCCAGGCAGGCGGATACGCCGATCATGGCGGTGACCTCGGGAGAGCAGTCCCGGTCCACGCTCATGACGGTGGCGGTGACCACCACGTCGTTGCGGAAGTCATAGGGGAACAGGGGCCGGATGGACCGGTCGATCACGCGGCTGGCCAGCACGGCGGGCAGAGAGGGCTGGCCCTCCCGGCGCATGAAGGAGCCGGGGATGCGGCCCACGGCGTACAGCTTCTCCTCAAAGTCCACGCTGAGGGGGAAGAAGTCCACGCCGTCCCGGGGGCGGGGGGACACGGTGACGGCCACCAGCACGGTGGTCTCGCCGTAGGTCACCATGGCGGACGCGGTGGCCAGCTCGGCCACCTTGCCCACGTCGATGGTCAGGGGACGGCCGGCCACCTCGGTCTTGTACACTTTGCGGTTGTTGAATTCCTTGTGCTTGATGATGGTTGACATGTGAGTCTGCCTCCTTTTCGTCGGTGTTTCCCACACATCAGAGCCAGGCTCTTTTTAGCACTTGAACCCAAGCCCGGCCTCCGGACCCAGGTTCAACTGCTAAAAAGCGTGCTCTGACGGATGGGAAGAAGGGGTGGCACGGTGTCCCGCGCCACCCCTATCCTTTTTCTTGTCACGCTGCGGCGGCTTCGCAACGGTCAACTGCTCAACACTCCGCGAAAAATGCCGTTGGCGTGCCGCCAACCTGTTTTTTCGTCTGCGTGTCTCGCTGTTGACCTGCGACCCACGCCTCCGCGCTTCCTCTTACTTACGGATGCCCAGCTTGGCGATGATGGCACGATAACGCTCGATGTCCTTGGCCATCAGGTAGTCCAGCATCTTGCGGCGCTTACCGACCATCTTCAGCAGGCCGCGGCGGCTGTGGTTGTCGTGCTTGTGGATCTTCAGGTGCTCGGTCAGCTCCTGGATGCGGGCGGTGAGAATGGCAATCTGCACCTCGGGAGAGCCGGTGTCAGTGGGATGGGTGCGGTTGGCCTCAATAACGGCAGTCTTTTCGTCCTTACGGATCATGGTTGGTTTCCACCTTTCATCAAATGTGCCCGCGGGCTGCGTGACCGGCCGGTGTGAGCCGGGAGACGAAGTCCGGGGTAAGGCCCGCACTACGCAGGCTATGATAGACTATCACATTTTTCCCGTATTGTAAAGTCTCATACGGAAATTTCAGCGCAATTTTCGGCGTTTACCGGACGTAATACACGTAATTTTCCTTTCGGGGGGCGGGAGCGGGAGTGGCGTCGGCCCGGTAGCCCAGCACACAGTGGCCAATGCCCTCATAATCCCCCTGGATGCCCCACTGCTTCAGCAGGGCCTTGCCCTCCTCGGACTCAAACTCCTCCTTGGCCCGGTGGATCCAGCAGGCGCCCAGGCCCACCGCCTGGGCGGCGTTGAGCAGGTTATCCATCACGCAGCTGCCGTCGTACAGATAGGTGGGGCGGCTCTTGTCCGCCAGCACGATGAGCACGGTGGGGGCGCCGTAGAAGGGGTCGGCCTCCGGATTGCCCATGATGGCGGCGTTCTGCCTGCTCAGGGCCGCGATGGTCTCCTTGTCCTGCACCACCACAATAATGGGAGCCTGGGCCCCCCGGCCGGTGGGCGCGTATGTTCCCGCCTCCAGCACCTGCTGGAGCTCCTCCTCGGTGATCTGCCGGGGCTGATAGCTGCGGCAGCTGCGGCGGTTCTTCAGATCTTCCAATGTGCTTGCCATGGTGTTTCCTCCTGTGTATGGGGGAGCGGTCAGCTCTCCTTGTTCTTCTCCCTGTCTTTTTCCTTGTCTTTGCCGGGCTCCTCCTCCGGCAGCACCACCACACGGATCTCCAGCACCCGTCGGTGGTCCACCTTGGTGACGGTGACGTCCAGCCCATCGGAGGTAAACCGGTCCCCCTCCTCGGGGATGCGGCCGATCTGCTCCATCACCCAGCCGGAGATGGTGTTGGCGTCGCACTCTCCCTTGATGGAGAACAGGTCGAACAGGTCGGTGAGGTCGGCGGAGCAGGAGATCAGGTAGCTGCCGTCCTCCTGCTTCTTGAACTCCTCGATGACCTCGTCGTGCTCATCCCAGATCTCGCCCACCAGCTCCTCCACGATGTCCTCCAGGGTCACCAGGCCCTCGGTGCCGCCGTACTCGTCCACCACAACCACCATATGGGCCTTCTCCCGCTGGAGGATGCGCAGCAGCTCGGAGATCTTGGTGTTGCCGGTGGTGTACAGCATGGGGCCGGTAAAGGCCTTCATGTCGTCAATGCCCCGGTAGCGGGCGGCGTGGAAGTCCTTCTCGTGGATGACGCCGATGATGTCGTCGATGTCCTCATGGTACACCGGCAGGCGGGAGTATCCGCTCTCGGCGAAGGCCTGGGCGATGTCCTCCATGGAGTCGGTGTCCTCCACCGCCACGATGTCCACCCGGGGGGTGAGGATCTCATCCACCTCCATGTCGTTGAACTCGATGGCGGAGCGGATGAGCTTGCTCTCGTGCTGATCCAGGCCGCCCTCGCTCTCGGCCTGGTCCACCATGGTCACCAGCTCCTCCTCGGTGATGCCGCTGTCGTCCGACTTGTGGACCAGCTTGGACAGCAGCTTCTTCAGCAGGCCGAACAGGATATTCACCGGGGTGAGCACCACCATGAGCACCCGCATAATGGGGGCGGAGAACATAGCGAAGCTCTCGGGGTACTCCTTGGCCAGGCTCTTGGGGGAGACCTCGCCGAATACCAGCACCACGATGGTGATGACCGCGGTGGAGATTACCGCGCCGTTCTGCAGCCGCAGCCCCTCGGTAAAGAACACGGTGGCCAGGGAGGAGGCGGACAGGTTGACGATGTTGTTGCCCACCAGGATGGTGGACAGCAGGTTGTCGTACTGGTCCACCAGCCGGAGCGCCAGAGCCGCCCGCCGGTTGCCGCCGTCCGCCTTGCTTTTCAGGCGGATGCGGTTCAGGGAGGTGAAGGCGGTCTCCGTGGCCGAGAAGTAGGCCGACAGGATGACGAGAACCACAAGGATCAGAATCATCGTAATACTGGCACTGTCTAACATAAAAAATCAATCCACTCCAATTATTATTTTTGGAAAAACGCGCAAAAGGACACCCCTACTCCAGCAGAGTAAGGCTGTCCTGACCACGGTTTTTTCTGCACTTGCAACTAGGCGGAGGTTCGTCCACGAGGGCTCACCGTCTCCTTTACTGATTGATTGTTTCGTAGTATATCATAACCGGCGTGAGATTGCAAGCAAAATGAAAAAGCGCCCTGCCCCAGGCAGAGCGCTTTCTTCCGTTCTTACACCAGCTGAACGATGGCCATCTCGGCGGCGTCGCCGCGGCGGGGGCCGATCTTCACAACCCGGGTGTAGCCGCCGTTGCGGTCGGCATACTTGGGTCCGATCTCGTCAAACAGCTTCTTGGCCACGTCCTCCTTGGTCAGGTAGGACAGGGCCTTGCGGTAGTTGGCCAGGCTGGGGTTCTTGGCCAGGGTGATCATCTTCTCAGCCATGGGAGCCACTTCCTTGGCACGGGAGACGGTGGTCTTGATCTGGCCGTTCTCCAGCAGGTAGGTGGTCATGGCGCGCAGCATGGCGATACGCTGATCGGTGGGCTTGCCCAGTTTACGATAATGAGACATAGTTTCCAACTCCTATGGCGGTTGAGATTCGTCCGGAGGGCGGCTTTTGCCGCCCCGGAGGGGGGCGCCTGACGGCGTTCAGGCCCGGGAGGGGACGTTACATGCCCCCGGGTCCCCCCGCTCCTCTCTGGCCTCAGTTGTCCTCGTCGGCCAGGTGCAGGCCCATCATGGCCAGCTTGTTGATGACCTCTTCCAGGGACTTGCGGCCCAGGTTGCGCACCTTCATCATCTCGTCCTCGGTCTTGGAGATCAGATCCTCCACCGTGTTGATGTTGGCCCGCTTGAGGCAGTTGAAGGAACGGACCGACAGGTCCAGCTCCTCGATGGTCAGCTCCAGCACCTTGTCCCGCTGGGCCTCCGCCTTCTCCACCACCGTGGACTTGGAGCCCATGGTCTCAGACAGATCGGTGAAGAGCACGAAGTGGTCGCACAGGATCCGGGCGCCCAGGCTGACCGCGTCCCGGGCGGTGATGGTACCGTTGGTCCACACCTCCAGGGTCAGCTTGTCGAAGTCGGTCAGGTCGCCCACACGGGTGTTCTCCACCGTGTAGTTGACCTTCCGCACCGGCGTATAGATGGAATCCACCGGGATGAGCCCGATGATGGTCTGGGCCGGCTTGTTCCGGTCGGCGGGGACGTAGCCCCGGCCGTGGGACAGGGTCAGCTCCATGTTCAGGCTGGCGTCGGGGCCCAGGGTGGCGATGTGCAGGTCGGGGTTGAGCACCTCAACCTCGCCGTCGGCCTTGATGTCGCCGGCCGTCACCTCGCACTCGCCGCTGGCCTCGATATAAACCGTCTTTACGCCCTCGGAGTGAAGCTTGGCAATGATGCTCTTGACGTTCAGGACGATCTCCGTCACGTCCTCCTTCACGCCGGGGATGGTGGAGAACTCGTGCTGCACACCGGCGATTTTGATGGAGGTAACCGCCGTGCCGGGCAGGGACGAGAGCAGGATGCGGCGCAGGGAGTTGCCCAGAGTGGTGCCGTAGCCCCGCTCCAGAGGCTCCACCACATACTTGCCATAAGAACCGTCGCCGGGGTTCTCCACACATTCGATGCGGGGCTTCTCGATTTCTACCATGTGTTACCCTCCTTTTCGCGGCTGCGGGCCAAAGCCCGCAGCCATATACAGCTCACCAATAATCGAGGGTACAATCTTTCTTACTTGGAGTACAGCTCGACGATCAGGTGCTCCTCCACCGGCAGATCCACGTCCTCGCGGACGGGCAGCTTGGTGACGGTACCCTTCAGGGAGTTCTTCTCCCGCTCCAGCCACTGGGGCAGCAGCACGGTGGGGGCGTCCTCGCCCACCAGCTTCTTGAACTTCACGGAGGAGCGGCTGGCCTCACGGACCTCGATGACGTCGCCCGCCTTCACCAGGAAGGAGGGGATGTCCACCCGCTGGCCGTTGACGGTGAAGTGGCCGTGGCTCACCAGCTGACGGGCCTCACGCCGGGTAGCGGCGAAGCCCAGGCGGTAAATCACGTTGTCCAGACGGCGCTCCACCAGGCTCAGCAGGTTGTCGCCGGTCTTGCCGGGCATCCGGGCGGCCTTCTCGTAGTACATCCGGAACTGCTTCTCCATGACGCCGTAGACAAACTTGACCTTCTGCTTCTCGGTGAGCTGCAGGGCGTACTCGCTCTTCTTCTTTCTCATCTGGCCGCCGGGATTGCGGTTGGACTCCTGCTTGCTCTTTCCAGCGTAACCCATAGCGGCGGGAGAAATGCCCAGCGCGCGGCAGCGCTTGACAATAGGCTGCATGTTCTTTGCCATTTGTTCTTCCTCCTTCTCTTACACGCGGCGGCGCTTCGGCGGACGGCAGCCGTTGTGGGGGATGGGGGTCACGTCCTTGATCAGGGTGACCTCCAGGCCCACGGCCTGCAGGGCGCGGATGGCGGCCTCACGGCCGGCGCCGGGACCCTTCACGTACACCTCCACGGTCTTCAGGCCGTGCTCCATGGCAGCCTTGGCGGCAGTCTCGGCAGCGGTCTGAGCGGCGAAGGGGGTAGACTTACGGGACCCGCGGAAGCCCAGGCCGCCGGAGGAAGCCCAGGACAGGGCGTTGCCGCCCATATCGGTCACGGTGACCATGGTGTTGTTGAAGGAGGAACGGATATGCACCTGGCCCTTCTCAACGTTCTTGCGCTCACGGCGCTTACGGATAACCTTCTTACCCTTGGTAGCGGTAGCCATGTGTTTCTCCCTCCCTTACTTCTTCTTGTTGGCGACGGTGCGCTTGGGACCCTTGCGGGTACGCGCGTTGGTCTTGGAACGCTGGCCGCGGACGGGCAGGCCCTTGCGGTGCCGGATGCCCCGGTAGCAGCCGATCTCGGTCAGACGCTTGATGTCCATCGCCACATCGCGGCGGAGGTCGCCTTCCACAGTGTAGCTGTGGCTGATGATCTCGCGCAGCTTGGCCTCATCGGCCTCGGTCAGATCCTTCACGCGGGTGTCGGGGTTGATACCGGCCTCAGCCAGGATCTTATTGGCGCTGGTGCGCCCGATGCCGTAAATATAGGTCAGGCCGATCTCGACCCGCTTATCCTTGGGCAAATCAATGCCAGCAATACGTGCCATACTGTTTCAGCACCTCCTGTTAACCTTGTCTCTGCTTATGCTTGGGGTTTTCACAAATAACCATGACCTTGCCCTTGCGCTTGATGATCTTGCACTTCTCGCACATGGGCTTCACGGACGGTCTAACTTTCATGTCATTAACCTCCTTGAGCCTGATGGCCCCGGCGCGGCGGAGGCAAGGCCCCGCTGGCCCGCGCCGGTCATTGATAGGATCGGCGGATCACTTGGATCGCCAGGTGATCCGTCCTCTCGTTACGTCGTAGGGGGACATCTGTACGGTTACCTTGTCGCCCGGCAGGATCCGGATGAAGTTCATCCGCAGCTTGCCGGAGATGTGCGCCAGAATGATATGGCCGTTTCCGATGTCCACTTTAAAAGTGGTGTTGGGAAGGGACTCGGTCACGACGCCCTCCACTTCGATCATATCGTCCTTTGCCAAAGCGTCATACCCTCCTTGATTCCTCAGCTCGGAAAGCGGCCAGCGCCCTCCGTACCTCTCGGTTGGTGGTTGGGTGCCCCGCCCGGAGCTTCTCCAGAACGGGGTGCTGAAACCCACCGGCGTCAGCCGTATGGACGGCCTTCTTCCGCTTGGGGGACTCCACCTTCCGCCGCTTGCCGTCGCACAGCAGCAGATAGGGGCCGTCGGCGCCCAGTACGCAGAACAACCCGCCCCTGTCGTGTCCCGCCAGGGAGCGGACGATTCCAGGTCGTTCCAGCTCCATCCTTACCCCTCCACTGTGGTGAGCACTTCCGGCTCCCCGTCGGTGATGAGGATGGTATTTTCATAGTGGGCGGTGAGGCTGCCGTCGGCGGACACGGTGGTCCAGCCGTCCTTGAGCACCTTCACCCGCCAGTCGCCAGCGCACACCATAGGCTCCACCGCGATGGTCATGCCCGGCTGGAGCCGGGGACCGTGTCCGGCGGGCCCGAAGTTGGGCACCTCCGGCGCCTCGTGGAGCTTGGCGCCCACGCCGTGGCCCACAAAGTCCCGCACCACGGAGTAGCCGTTGCTCTCCACATACTGCTGGACCGCGTGGGAGATGTCGTACACCCGGCTGCCCGAGTGGGCGAATTTGATACCCTCCCAGAAGCTCTGCTCGGTGACCCGGATGAGGCGCATGGCCTCCTCGCTGACCTCCCCGCAGGGGAAGGTAGCGGCGCAGTCCCCGTGGAAGCCCTCCAGATAGGCGCCCACGTCAATGCTGACGATGTCGCCCTCCTGCAGCTTCCGGGGGCCGGGAATGCCGTGGATCACCTGCTCGTTGATGGAGATACAGGCGGAACCGGAAAAACCGCCGTACCCCAGGAAAGAGGGCTTCGCTCCGTGGCTCTCGATAAACTTGCGCACCGCCGCGTCAATCTCGTGGGTGGTGACGCCGGGCCGCACCATGGAGCCGGCCAGCGCCCGGGCCTGGGCGGTCAGCCGCCCGGCCCGGCGCATATGCTCGATCTCCCGGGGGGATTTGAGTGAGATCATTTCCATCTCAGTTCACTTCCCCAATAATTCCATGATCTTCTCATTGGTCTCCTCAATGCCGCCAAAATCAGGCACGCTCTTGAGCACGCCCTTGGCCTCGTAGAACCCCTTGAGGGGCTCGGTCTCATTGTGGTAGACCTCCAGCCGGTGCTTGACGGTCTCCGGCCGGTCATCCTTTCGCTGCTCCAGTTCGCCGCCGCACTTGTCGCAGATCCCCTCCTGCTTGGGGGGGGCCGCCTTGACATGATAGGAGGCGCCGCAGGCATGGCAGGTCCGGCGTCCGGTCATCCGCTCCTCGATGACGCTGTCGGCGATCTCCAGAGAGAGCACCGCGTCAAAGCGGATGCCGTGCCGCTCCAGGGCCTCGGCCTGGGCGATGGTGCGGGGCACCCCGTCCAGAATAAAGCCGTTTGCGCAGTCACTCTGCGCCAGCCGCTCCTCAATGATGCCGATGATGACCTCATCGGGAACCAGCTTGCCCGCGTCCATATAGCTCTTTGCTTCCAGGCCGATGGGAGTGCCCTCCTTCACGGCCGCTCGGAGAATGTTGCCGGTGGAGATGGTGGGGATCCCCAGCTTCTTGCTGATGAGCTCCGCCTGCGTCCCCTTACCGGCTCCCGGGGCGCCTAACAGGATGATTTTCATGATAACGTCCCCTCTTACTCCAGGAAGCCCTTGTAATGCCGCATGAGCATCTGAGCCTCCAACGCCTTGGTGGTCTCCAGGGCCACGCCCACCACGATGATGATGGAGGTGCCGCCGATGGCCAGGCTGCTCTGGCCGATGACCGCGCCGGTGATGATGGGCGCGATGGCGATGATGGCCAGATACAGGGCGCCGAACATGGTGATCTTACCCAGCACCTTGTGGATGAAGTCGGCGGTGGGCTTGCCGGGACGGAAGCCGGGAATGAAACCGCCGTTCTTCTTCAGGTTGTTGGCCACCTCCACGGGGTTGAACTGCATGGTGGAGTAGAAATAGCTGAAGCCCACGATGAGCAGGAAATAGATCACGATATACACCACGCTGGTGGTGTCGAAGATGGTGAGGAAAGTGCCCCAGGCCCCCTCGCTCTCGGTGCTCTTGCCGAAGAACATGCCGATGGTGGAGGGCAGGGAGGCGATAGCCTGGGCGAAGATGATGGGCATAACGCCGCTCATGTTCACCTTCAGGGGGATGTGGCTGGACTGGCCGCCATACATCTTGCGGCCCACCACGCGCTTGGCGTACTGCACCGGGATGCGCCGCTCGGAGTTCTGGATGAACACGATGAGCACCACGATGGCCAGCATGCCGATGACGATGAGGATGGCGCCCCACCAGGGCAGATTGAACTGATCGGTGACGCCGTCCAGGTTGTTCCGGATGCCGGTGTACAGGGTAGCCACCATGGAGGGCACCCGGGACAGAATGCCGGCAAACAGGATGATGGAGATGCCGTTGCCGATGCCGAACTCGGTGATCTGCTCACCCAGCCACATGACAAAGGCGGAGCCTGCAGTGAAGCACAGGATGATGACGATGGCGGCCCACCAGCCGGGCAGGCCGGCGGTATCCAGCAGGGCGCCGTCGTTGGTGGTGCGGATCAGGGTGTAGTAGCCGAAGCCCTGGAACAGGGCGATGGCCACGGTGACGTAACGGGTGATGGCCGCAATCTTCTTCCGGCCCTCCTCGCCGCCGTCCCGCTGGAGACGCTCCAGAGCGGGGATGGCAACGGTGAGCAGCTGGATGATGATGGAGCTGTTGATATACGGCTGTACGCCCAGGGCAAAGACGGCCGCCATGGAGAAGGCGGTGCCGTTCATGGTGCCCAGCAGGGAGAAGATGCCTCCCATGCTGTTCAGGGTATTGCTCAGCAGGTCGCTGTTGATAAAGGGCACAGGAACCACGGAGCCCAGCCGGAAGATGAGCAGAGCGAACACAGTGAAGAGGATCTTCTTGCGCAGCTCGGGAATCTTCCACGCGTTACGGATGGTCTCGATCACTTATACCACCTCGTACTTTCCGCCAGCCGCCACGATCTTCTCCTTGGCGGAGGCGGAGAAAGCGGAAGCACGGACCGTCAGCTTCTTGGTCAGGGTGCCGTTGCCCAGCACCTTGTAGCCATACTCGCACTTGGAGAGGATGCCCTTCTCCAGCAGGTCGCACACGTTGACCACGGCGCCGTCCTCGAACTTCTCCAGGGCGGAGACGTTGATGGCCTCCAGGGGCTTGGCAAAGATGTTGTTGAAGCCGCGCTTGGGGATGCGGCGGGTCAGAGGCATCTGGCCGCCCTCAAAGCCCACGCGCACGCCGCCGCCGGAGCGGGCCCACTGGCCCTTCTGGCCGCGGCCGGCGGTCTTGCCGTTGCCGGAACCGTTGCCCCGGCCCTTGCGGTAAGCCTTGGGGTTGGAACCGGCGGCGGGGGAAAGATCATGCAGATTCATTTCGCGCACCTCCTTACTGTTCCTCGGTCACCTGCAGCAGATAGCCGATGTGGGCGATCTTGCCGCGGGTGGCCTCGTTGTCGGGCTGTACGGTGGTGTCGCCGATGTGGCGCAGCCCCAGAGCCTCGGCGGTGGCCTTGTGCTTGGCAATGCGGCCGTTCAGGCTCTTGACCAGCTTGATGTTCAGATTAGCCATGGTTCACGGCCCTCCTTAACCTACGATCTCGTCCACGCTCTTGCCGCGGATGCGGGCGACCTCCTCGGGGCCACGGAGGGACTTCAGGCCCTCGAAGGTGGCGGAGACCACGTTCTGCGGATTGTTGGAGCGCAGGCACTTGGCGCGGATGTCACGGATGCCGGCGGCCTCCATGACGGCGCGGACGGGGCCGCCGGCGATGATGCCGGTACCGGGGGCGGCGGGCTTCAGGAGCACGCGGCCGGCGCCGAACTCGCCGATGACCTCATGGGGAATGGTGGTGCCGGACCGGGTGATGGTCACCAGGTTCTTCTTGGCGTCCTCAATCCCCTTGCGGATGGCCTCGGGGACCTCGGCGGCCTTACCGGTGCCGAAGCCCACGCGGCCCTTCTCGTCGCCCACCACCATCAGAGCGGCGAACTTCATGACGCGGCCGCCCTTCACGGTCTTGGACACGCGGTTGAGGGAAACGAGCTTCTCGGTAAACTCGCTGGGTTCTCTTTCAAAACGAGCCATTTATCTTTTCCTCCTCCCTTAGAACTGCAGGCCGCCCTCACGGGCGCCTTCGGCCAGGGCCTGCACGCGGCCGTGGTACACGTAGCCGCCGCGGTCAAACACGACGGTCTCGATGCCGGCGGCCTTGGCACGCTCGGCGACAGCCTGGCCCACCTTCTTGGCGGCCTCGCAGTCGGAGCCCTTGCCCTCAAAGCCCTTCTCCAGGGAAGAAGCAGCCACCAGAGTCTTGCCGGTCACATCGTCGATGATCTGGGCATAGATGTTGGTGTTGCTGCGGAACACGTTCAGACGGGGACGCTCGGGCGTGCCGGAAATCTTGCCGCGCACTCTCTTATGCCGCTTCAGCCGCTGAGCGTTGGTATCGGGTCTGTTGATCATTGTGGCACACCTCCTTATTTCTTCTTGACGCCGGTCTTGCCTTCCTTGCGGCGGATGACCTCGTCAGTGTATTTGATGCCCTTGCCCTTGTAAGGCTCGGGGGGACGCTTCTCACGCACTTCGGCGGCAAACTGGCCAACCTTCTGCTTGTCGGTGCCGCTGATGACGATCTTGTTGGCGCTGGGGACCTCGATGCTGATGCCCTCGATCTCCTCCATGAATACCTGATGGGAGAAGCCCAGGTTCATGACCAGCTTGTTGCCCTCCTTGGCCACACGGTAGCCGACGCCGTTCACGTCCAGCTCCTTCTTGAAGCCCTCGGTGACGCCCACCACCATGTTGTGCAGCAGGCTGCGGGTCAGGCCGTGGAGGCTGCGGTTTTCCTTCTCGTCATTGGGGCGGGTCACGTGGATCACGTCGCCCTCCTGGGTAATGGTCATGTTGGGGTGGAGCTGCTGGGTCAGAGTGCCCTTGGGCCCCTTCACGGTAACCAGGTTACCGGCTTCGATCTTCACGTCCACACCGGCGGGGATGGAGATCGGCATTCTTCCGATTCGAGACATTTTCTACTCTCCCTCCTTACCAGACAAACGCCAGGACCTCACCGCCGACATGCTGCGCACGGGCAGACTTGTCGGTCATGACGCCCTTGGAAGTGGACACGATGGCGATGCCCAGGCCGTGCAGGACCCGGGGCAGCTCGTCAGCACCGGCATAAACACGCAGGCCGGGCTTGGAGACGCGGCGCAGGCCGGTGATGATCTTCTCCTTGCCGGGGTTGTACTTCAGGGTGATGCGGATGACGCCCTGAGTGCCGTCGTCGATGAGCTGGAAGTTCTTGATATAGCCTTCGTCCAGCAGGATCTGCGCGATGGACTTCTTCATGTTGGACGCGGGAACGTCCACGGTGTCATGCTTGGCGTTGTTCGCGTTGCGGATGCGGGTGAGCATATCCGCAATGGGATCGGTAATGTGCATGATGGTTACCTCCTATTAGAATTACGGGCGTTGCCCGTATCAGCGGCAAGGTATCGCAGATAGGCAGCTGCGACCTATTGGCCACTGGCTGGGGAATTTATCAAATTACCGGCCAAGAGGCGGGCTGGTTTTACCAGCTCGCCTTCTTGACGCCGGGAATCTGACCCTTGTAAGCCAGCTCGCGGAAGCAGATACGGCAGATGCCGTAGTCCCGCAGGTAGGCGTGGGGACGGCCGCAGATCTTGCAGCGGTTGTAGCGGCGGGTGGAGAACTTGGGCTCCGCCTGCTGCTTCAGGATCATAGACTTCTTAGCCATTTCGTTCTCCTCCTTTACCGGGCAAAGGGAGCGCCGATCAGAGTCAGCAGTTCCTTGGCCTCTTCGTCGGTCTTGGCGGTGGTGCAGATGACCACGTCCAGGCCGCGGATCTTGTCGATCTTGTCGTACTCGATCTCGGGGAAGATCAGCTGCTCCTTGATGCCCAGAGCGTAGTTGCCCCGGCCGTCAAAGGAGTTGCCGTTGATGCCCCGGAAGTCGCGCACGCGGGGCAGGGCCACGTTGAACAGGCGGTCCAGGAACTCCCACATGCGGTCGGCGCGCAGGGTGACCTTGGCGCCGATGGGCATGCCCTCGCGGAGCTTGAAGTTAGCCACGGACTTCTTGGCCTTGGTGATGATGGCCTTCTGGCCGGTGATCTTGGTCAGATCGCCCACCACAGCCTCCAGCACCTTGGAGTTGTCACGGGCCTCGCCGCAGCCGCAGTTGACCACGATCTTGTCGATCTTGGGGATCTGCATGACGCTCTTGTAACCGAACTTCTGCATCAGAGCAGGAGCGACCTCGGCCTGGTACTTGGCCTTCAGGTTGGGCACTTTCTTATCAGCCATTGTCTATACTCCTCCTCTCTCAGATTTCGGCGCCGCACTTCTTGCAGACGCGGACCTTCTTGCCGTCGGCCAGCAGCTTGTGAGCGGGCCGGGTGGGCTTGTTGCACTTGGGGCAGACGCGCTGCACCTTGCAGGCGTAGATGGGGGCTTCCTTCTTCATGATGCCGCCCTGCTCGCCCTGACGGCGGGGCTTCTGGTGACGGGAGACCACGTTGACCTTCTCCACGACAACCTTGCCCTCCTTGGGCATGACCTCCAGGACCTTGCCCTGCTTGCCCTTGTCCTTGCCGGACAGGACGATGACGGTGTCGTCCTTGCGAATGCTCATCTTCTTCATGTCTACTCCTACCCCCTTACAGCACTTCGGGAGCCAGGGACAGGATCTTCATATAATCCTTGTCGCGCAGCTCGCGGGCCACTGGCCCAAAGATACGGGTACCGCGGGGATTCTTGTCGTCCTTGATGAGGACGGCGGCGTTCTCGTCAAAGCGGACGTAGCTGCCGTCGGTACGGCGGACGCCCTTGGCGCTGCGGACGATAACGGCCTTCACGACCTCGCCCTTCTTCACGGTGCCGCCGGGCTGAGCCTTGCGGACGGAAGCCACGATCACGTCGCCGATGTTGCCAAACTTGCGGCTGGAGCCGCCCAGCACGCGGATGGTCTTGATCTCCTTGGCGCCGGTGTTGTCGGCCACCTTCAGATAAGTTTCCTGCTGAATCATACCGACACCTCCTTACTTCGCCTTCTCGATGATCTCAACCACGCGCCAGCGCTTGTCCTTGGACAGGGGACGGGTCTCCATCACCTTGACGCGGTCGCCCACGCCACACTCGTTCTTCTCGTCATGGGCCTTCAGCTTGTAGGTCCGCTTGACGATCTTCTTGTACAGGGGGTGGGCCACACGGTCGGCAATGGCCACCACCACGGTCTTGTCCATCTTATCAGAGACCACCAGGCCGACTCTGGTCTTGCGGGAAGAAGTTCTGTTTTCCATGTTTCGGTTCCTCCTTCTTAGCGGCCTGCGAGCTGCTGCTCACGGATGATGGTCTTGACGCGGGCGATATCCCGCTTGACCTCGGCGATCTTCACCGGGTTCTCCAGCTGATTGGTGGCGTGCTGAAGACGCAGCTGGAAGAGATCCTTCTTCAGGTCGCCCAGCTTGCTCTCCAGCTCAGTGGCGCTCATCTTACGGATTTCAGTAGCCTTCATCTTCATTCACCACCATTCTCGGTCTCGGCGGTCTCTTTCGCCACGATCTTGCACTTGACAGGCAGCTTGTGGGAAGCGAGACGCAGGGCCTCGCGGGCGATCTCCTCGGAGACGCCGGCGATCTCGAACATCACACGGCCGGGCTTGACCACGGCCACCCAGTACTCGGGAGAACCCTTACCGGAACCCATACGGGTCTCGGCGGGCTTCTCGGTGATGGGCTTGTCGGGGAAGATCTTGATCCAAACCTTACCGCCACGCTTGGTGTAACGGGTCATGGCGATACGGGCGGCCTCGATCTGGTTGCTGGTGATCCAGCTGGGCTCGGTGGCCTGCAGGCCGAAATCACCGTAGGTCACGGTGTTGCCGCGCATGGCCTTGCCCTTCAGGCGGCCACGGTGCACGCGGCGGTATTTCACTCTCTTAGGCAGCAGCATTAGTTGGATCCTCCTTCCTTGGGAGCAGCAGGACGGGCGCCGCCCTGAGGCCGGTTGAAGCCGCCCTGGGGACGGTTGTTGTTGAAGCCGCCCTGGGGACGGCCGGCGCCGCGGTTAAAGCCGCCGCCGTTGCGGTTGAAGCCGCCCTTGCGGTCGCCGTCGCGGCGGTCGCGGCGGGGACGGTCGGAGCGCTCCTTGAAGTTCTTGGTGTCCAGAGTGCGGGGGGTGGTCCGCAGGGTCTGGGTGAGCACCTCGCCCTTGTAGATCCACACCTTCACGCCGATGCGGCCGTAGGTGGTGGCAGCCTCAGCAAAGCCGTAGTCGATGTCGGCCCGCAGGGTCTGCAGGGGGATGGTGCCGTCGTGATAGTGCTCGGTGCGGGCGATCTCGGCGCCGCCCAGACGGCCGGACACCTGAGTCTTGATGCCCCGGGCGCCCATGCGCATGGCGCGGCCCATGGCGTTCTTCATGGCCCGGCGGAAGCCGATGCGCTTCTCCAGCTGCTGGGCGATGTTCTCAGCCACCAGCTGGGCGTCCATGTCGGGGCTCTTCACCTCGACGATGTTCAGGGCAACAGCCTTGCCCAGCATCTTCTCCAGCTTCAGGCGCAGGGCCTCGATGGCCTCGCCGCCCTTGCCGATGACCACGCCGGGACGGGCGCAGTGCAGGTAGATGCGCACCTTGGCGTTGTCACGCTCAATCTCAATCTTGGGGATACCGGCGGAATACAGGGTCTTCTTCAGGTAGTCCCGGATCTTCTTGTCCTCCACCAGCAGGTCGCCCACCTTCTCGTTGCGGGCATACCAGCGGGAGTCCCAGTCCTTAATGACGCCCACGCGCAGGCCGTGGGGATTCACTTTCTGTCCCATATTCTTCCTCCTCCCTTAGCGCTCAGCCACCACGATGGTGATGTGAGAAGTGCGCTTGTTGATCCGATAGGCGCGGCCCTGAGCCCGGGGACGCATCCGCTTGATGATGGGGCCGGGGCAGGCAAACACCTGGGAAATATACAGCTTCTCGGAGTCCATCTGGTGGTTGTTCTCCGCGTTGGACGCGGCGCTCTTGAGGAGCTTCAGCAGCAGCTCGGAGGCGGCCTTGGGGGTCGCCATCAGGATGGCGTTGGCCTGGGCCACGCTCTTGCCGCGGATCAGGTCGCACACGATCTGAACCTTACGGGGAGAGATACGGGCATATCTCAGATGTGCTTTTGCTTCCATGTTCTCTCCTCCTCCTTACTTACCAGTCTTGCTGCCGGCGTGGCCGCGGAAGGTGCGGGTGGGGGCGAACTCGCCCAGCTTGTGGCCCACCATGTCCTCGGTCACGTACACGGGCACGTGCTTGCGCCCGTCGTGCACGGCAAAGGTGTGTCCGACGAAGGAGGGGAAGATGGTGGAGGCGCGGCTCCAGGTCTTCAGCACCTTCTTCTCGCCAGTCTCGTTCATGGCGTCGACCCGCTTCAGCAGCTCGGGGGCGCAAAAGGGGCCTTTCTTGATACTTCTGCTCATCTTTTACTGCCTCCCTTACTTCGCGTTGCGGTGCTTCACGATGAACTTCTCGGTGCGGTTCTTTCCCTTGCGGGTCTTGTAGCCCATGGCGGGCTTGCCCCAAGGAGTCACAGGGCCGGGACGGCCAACCGGGCTCTTGCCCTCGCCGCCGCCGTGGGGGTGGTCGTTGGGGTTCATGACGGAGCCGCGGACGGTGGGCCGCCAACCCATGTGGCGCTTACGGCCGGCCTTACCGATCTGGATGTTGGCCCAGTCGGCGTTGCCCACCTGACCGATGGTGGCCTTGCACTCCTCGCGGACGTAGCGGACCTCGCCGGAGGGCAGACGGACCTGAGCCATGCCGTTCTCCTTGGCCATCAGCTGAGCAGCCTCGCCGGCGGCGCGCACCAGCTGGGCGCCCTTGCCGGGGTAGAGCTCGATGCAGTGGATCATCTCGCCCACGGGGATGTTGGCGATGGGCAGGCAGTTGCCGGGCAGGATGTCGGCGTCGGGACCGGTCATGATCTTGTGGCCGGCCTTCAGGTTCACGGGGGCCAGGATATAGCGCTTCTCGCCGTCCTCATACTGGATGAGAGCGATGTTGGCGGAGCGGTTGGGGTCGTACTGCAGGTTGATGACAGTGGCGGTGCCCTCTTTGTTCCGCTTGAAGTCGATGATGCGGTACTTCTTCTTGTTGCCGCCGCCGCGGTGGCGGACGGTGATGCGGCCGTAGCTGTTGCGGCCGGCGTTCTTCTTCAGGTTCTCAGTCAGGCTGCGCTCGGGCTTGGCCTTCTTGTCGATGCCCTCGAAGGCGCTCACGGTCATGTGGCGGCGGGAGGGCGTTGTGGGCTTATAAGTTTTGATCGCCATTGTTCCTTATCCTCCTTACACCATGCCTTCGAAGAACTCGATGGTCTTGGAGTCCTCAGTGAGGGTGACCATAGCCTTCTTCCAGTTGGCCCGGCGGCCGGCGGGGAAACGGCCGGTGCGCTTGGCCTTGCCCTGCATGTTCAGGGTGTTCACCTTGGCCACCTTCACGCCGAAGATCTCCTCGACCGCCTTGGCGATCTCGATCTTGTTGGCGCTCTTGGCCACCTCGAAGGTGTACTTCTTGGCCTCAGTCTCCGCCATGGACTGCTCGGTGATGATGGGGCGCTTGATGATATCATAAGCGGTGGTAGCCATTACGCGAACACCTCCTCGATGACGGCCAGGGCCGCCTTGTCAACGATGAACTTGCCGGCGTTCACGATGTCGTAAACGCTGAGGATCTTGGCGGTGGTGGTCACCACGCCGGGGATGTTGCGGGCGGACTTGATGACAGTCTCGTTCACCTCGGGGGTGACGATGACGGCCTTCTTGGCGCCCACGGTATCCAGGAAGCCCTGCATGGTCTTGGTCTTGATGGCATCCATGTTCAGGCCGTCCACCACCACGATGTCGCCGGAGGCGGCCTTGGCGGAGAGGGCGGACTTGAGGGCCAGACGCTTGACCTTCTTGTTCAGGGTGTAGCTGTAGTCGCGGGGCTTGGGGGCGAACACGATGCCGCCGTGGGTCCACTGGGGCGCGCGGGTAGAGCCCTGACGGGCGCGGCCGGTGCCCTTCTGGCGCCAGGGCTTGATGCCGCCGCCGGAGACCTCGGCGCGGGTCAGAGCGGACTGGGTGCCCTGACGGCAGTTGGCCAGGTGGTTCTTGACCACCTCATGCACAACGGTCTGGTTGGGCTCGATCCCGAACACAGCTTCGGAGAGCTCCACTTCGCCGACCTGGTTGCCGGCCATATTCACAAGAATTGCCTTAGGCATTTGAGTTCTCTCCTTTCTTACTTGTTACGGGCGGAAGCCTTCTGGGGATTGACGC
The DNA here is from genome assembly GCF_002159455.1 of Flavonifractor sp. An306. Taxonomy (GTDB): domain Bacteria; phylum Bacillota; class Clostridia; order Oscillospirales; family Oscillospiraceae; genus Flavonifractor. The sequence goes on along the minus strand of NZ_NFIQ01000018.1, from coordinate 28,393 downwards.
GGGCGGAAGCCTTCTGCGGGTTGATGCTGGCGTTGGCAGCGGCGCCCTTCTCCTTGACGTTGATGACGGAGTTGCGCAGATACACGATGCCGCCCTTGGGGCCGGGGATGGCACCCCGCACGGCGATAACGCCCAGCTCGGGATCCACCTTGATGACGTCCAGGTTCAGGACGGTAACCTGCTCGTTACCCATCTGGCCGGCGCCGATCTTGCCCTTGAAGATGCGGGAGGGATCGGTGCTGGAGCCCATGGAGCCGGCGTGACGGTGCACAGGGCCGGTACCGTGGGATTCCTTCAGGCGGGCGGCGCCGTGGCGCTTGATGACGCCCTGGTAGCCGTGGCCCTTGCTGATGCCGGTCACGTCCACCCGGTCGCCCTCGGCGAACACGTCCACCTTCACCTCGTCGCCCACGTTCAGGGCGTCGCAGTTGGCCAGCTTGAACTCCTTCAGAGTCCGCTTGCGGGCCTCGCCGGCCTTCTTCAGGTGGCCCAGCTCAGGCTTGGTGAGCTTCTTCTCGGCTACGTCCTCGTAGCCCAGCTGCACAGCGTTGTAGCCGTCCTTCTCCTCGGTCTTCTTCTGCACCACGGTGCAGGGGCCCGCCTCGATGACGGTGACCGGGATGACCTTGCCGGCTTCGTCGAAGATCTGCGTCATGCCGACCTTCTTGCCGATAATGGCCTTTTCCATGTTTCTTCCTCCTTGTTAAGGTTATTGGTCGGGAGAGGTACCCATCGGGCTGGTATTGCTCTCGCGACTTGACCCGTCCGCCTCAAAACGCGGCGGACTGCGGTACTGACAAAGGAATGAGTCTGCTGTCTCTTACAGCTTGATCTCGATCTCCACGCCGGCGGGAAGCTCCAGGCTCATCAGGGCCTCCACGGTCTTGGGAGAGGGCTTAAGGATGTCGATGAGGCGCTTGTGGGTGCGGCGCTCGAACTGCTCCCGGCTGTCCTTGTACTTATGGACGGCCCGCAGGATGGTGACAACTTCCTTCTTGGTGGGCAGGGGGATGGGGCCGGACACGGAAGCGCCGGTGCGCTTGGCGGTCTCAACGATCTTCTCAGCGCTCTGGTCGATGAGCTGGTGATCGTAGGCTTTCAGACGGATGCGGATCATTTCTTTCTGAGCTGCCATGTGTTTTGTTCCTCCTTAAACATACGAAGTGGTGTGCGCTTTCGCCGGGTCCACGGGGCTCCAGCGCGGTGTTTTCCTCGCTTCGTACGGTGAGAGATTTCAGTACACGTTTCCGTGCGTATCACTCCCTGACATGAAGAAAACCGGCACAAGCAGGCCGGTTTACTCCATGCACGGCGATATACGCGGTGCACAGATCCCTCAGCCGCCCGATTCTAGCTCGGACATACTCCGCGGAAGTTACCTCATCTCTGAGCAATCTCCCGCATCATCGCACAATGCGCCCTAAACAGGCGCTTAATTATGATAGTACAACTTTCGTTCAAAGTCAAGAGTATTTTTGCATTTTTCCCGTCTTTTTTATACCAAGCCGGAGAGCACTTGTTTCATTCGGGCGGCGTCGATGGCCGTGCCGGTAAAATGCTCCAGAGCCAGCACCGCCTGGTTGACCAGCAGACCGTAGCCGTTGACCGTCTTGTGGCCCCGCCGGGCCGCCTGGCGGAGCAGCTCGGTCTGGGCGGGGGCGTAGATCAGGTCCACCACCGGCACACCGGCGGCCAGGCCGTCCAGGAAGGAGAAATCCTCAAATTGGCCCTGCGTACCTTCCATGCCCAGGGAGGTGCAGTTCACCAGCAGGCCGCAGCCCTGCGCTTCCTTATATAAGGTAGCGGCATCAAAGCCCGCCGCCCGGAGATGGGCCGGGTCATGGGCGCAGATGGCCTCCGCTTTGTCCAGGGTGCGGTTGCACACCGTCACGGCCGCCCCCGCCTGGGCCAGCTTCAGGCACACCGCCTTGGCCGCCCCCCCGGCTCCCAGCACCATCACCCGCCTGCCCGCCGGGTGGATCCCCTCGTCGGCCAGGCTGCGGAGAAAGCCCTCTCCATCGGTGTTGTAGCCGTAAATTTTGCCGTCCCGGATGCACACGGTATTCACCGCCCCAATGAGGGAGGCGTCGCCGTCCAGCTCATCCATCAGGGGCACCAGCTCCTCCTTGTGGGGCATGGTGGCGTTAAAGCCGGCGTAGCCGGCAAATTTGGCGCAGTCCAGCCACTCCCGGCATTTGCCCCGGGGCACCGGCTGGCAGAGGTAGACATAATCCAGTCCCAGCTCCCGCAGCATGGTGTTGTGGAGCAGGGGAGACTTGGAGTGGAGCACCGGGTCCCCGATGACGCACAGCTTTTTGGTGTTGTTGTCCACTTCCACGTTCATGTCCGATTCTCCTCGCTGGGCCTCCGGCCGGTAGTCGGGCAGGGCGGCGTTCACCGCTAAGGCGATGAGCAGCCCCACGATGGTCTCGATGATCCGGGCGGCGGCGTAATAGTACCGGGTGGGTCCGGTGACCCCGGTGATGAGGATCACGCAGGGCAAAATGCAGGCCATGCCGCAGGCGGTGGGCCGCTTGATCAGCAGGCACAGCCACACCCCCGCCACGCACACCAGCCCCAGCACTGGCATTTTCACCCAGGGGTGATCCAGGGCGGGGCCCAGCAGCAGGGTGGCGGTGCCCAGGGCGCCCCCCACCACCACGCCAATGAGCCGGGAAATCCCCTGCTGGAAGGTCTGGCCCAGGGTGCTCTGGGTGCAGATGATGCAGGCGATGCAGGCATACAGGGGCCCCAGCTGGCCCAGCACGCCCCCCAGCTCCTCCCGGTATACCAGGCCGAAGGGGACGAACAGGGCGTAGGACACCATCACCGCCACGGCGGTCTTGATCACCCGCATGCCGATGCGGGGCAGGGGTACCGGATTTCTCATAACATCTCCTTTATCAATGCGCCGTCTCCAAAAAATAACGGATAGCCGCCTCGTAGCCGTACAGGCCCAGGCCGCAGATCTGGCCCACGCAGGCGGGGGCGGTGACGCTCTTGTGCCGGAACTCCTCCCGCTGGTGGACGTTGGAGATGTGGACCTCGATGCAGGGCACATCCACCGCCTTCAGGGCGTCCAGAATGGCGTAGGAGTAGTGGGTGTAGGCCCCGGGATTCATGACAATGGCGTCGTACTTCCCCTGGGCGGCGTGGATGGCGTCAATGAGGGCCCCCTCGTGGTTGGACTGGATGCAGTCCGCCGTGGAGCCGTGGGCGGCGGCGAACTCCTCCAACCGTTTGCACAGGCTCTCGTAGGTATTCTCCCCATAGATTCCCGGCTCCCGCTGGCCCAGCAGGTTCAGGTTGGGGCCGTTCAGCACCAGAAATTTCATTGCTCCAGCACCTCCAGAATCTGTTTCATGGTCTGCTGCGGCGTGGCCCCCACGTCCACAACGTGGTCGGCCCACCGCAGATAGATGGGCTCCCGCCGGGCGTACCGCTCCAGAAAAGCGGCCCTGCCCTGCTGGCCCAGGGGGCGGCCCCCCATGGATACGCTGTCGTAGATCTCGCCCGGCTCCCGGCGGAGAAAGACCACCGTACCCGTCTCTTTCAGGGGAGCGATGGAATCGCTCCGGGTGGGCAGGCCGCCGCCGCAGGCGATGACCTGACCCGTCTCCCGGGCCAGCTTTTCTGCCGCCTCCCCCTCCCGTTCCCGGAAGAAGGCCTCCCCCTCCCGGGCAAAGAGATCGGGGATGGAGCGGCCCAGGGCCGTTTCAATGTACTGGTCGGTGTCCACGAAGGTGAAGCCCAGCTGTTGGGCCAGCAGGCCCCCCACTGTGGTCTTGCCGCAGCCCATCATGCCGATGAGCACCACATTGCCGTTCATCCCTCATACCCCCGGTAGTTGCCCAGAATGCGGAACTCCGCCGCCAGCTGGCTCAGCTCGTGGAGCACCCCGTCCATGCCGTCAGCGGCCAGGTCGCCGGTGAAGTCCAGGAAGAACAGGTACTCCCACCCCCGGCCGGGGATGGGCCGGGACTCGATTTTCAGCAGATTGAAGCCCTGGACGGCGAAGATGGTCAGAATCTCGTGGAGGGAGCCGCTCTGGTGGGGCAGGCGGAACATGGCGCTGATCTTGTCCCGGCCGGGCCGCAGTTCGGGGGCGGGGGAGACCACCGCAAACCGGGTGTGGTTCATGCTGTTGTAGTTGACCCCCTCCGCCAGGATGTTCAGGCCGTAGAGCCTGGCCGCCCGGCGGGAGCAGATGGCGGCGGCGGTGGGGTCCCCGGTCTCGGCCACCAGCTTGGCCGAGCCGGCGGTGTCCAGAGTGGGCGCCCGGGCCCAGTCCCGGTGGGCGTCCAGGTACTTTTCACACTGCATCAGGCCCTGCTCATGGGAGTAGACGGTCCTGATCCGGTCCAGGCCCACCCCCGGCAGAGCCATGAGGCAGTGCTCCACCTTCACCTGCCACTCTCCCACAATAAAATAGTGGTACTGGGCCATCAGGTCGTACACCTGCCGGATGGACCCGGTGGAGGAGTTCTCCACCGGCACCACGGCGTAGTCGGCCTCCCCCCGGTCCAGGGCGGCGAACACGTCGTTGAACCAGGGCAGGCCCTTACTGTCCACCCCGTCCCCGAAGAAGCCGGCGGCGGCCTCCTCGCTGTAGCAGCCCGGCTCCCCCTGGTATACCACCCGGGGACGGGCCACCGGCTCCCTGGTCCGGGCCCGGTCGGCCAGCCAGGCGGCGTAGCCTGCGTCCTCCGCCCCCTCGCGGACCAGATGGCGCTGCTGTCGGCGGGAGATGGCCATGATGCTCTCGTACAGGGCGGCGATATCCGCCTTCCGGGCGGGGTCGTCGGTGAGGGCGGTCTTGGCGGCGATCACCTGCTTCTCCCGGCCGGCGTCCAGCACCGGGATGCCCGCTCGCCGCTTGTATTCCCCCACCTTGCCGGTGACGGCCATCCGCTCCAGAAACAGCTGGACCAGCTGGGCGTCAATGCGGTCGATCTCCTGCCGGTATTGCTCTAACTCCGTCATGTCTCCCTCTCCCCTCAGATGCCCAGCACCGCGCAGGCGGCCAGGGCGGCGGCGGCCTCGATCACCGGCACCGCCCGGGGGACGATACAGGGGTCATGACGGCCGTGGATTTCAATTTCGGTCTCCTCCCCGGTGCGCAGGTCCACGCTCTGCTGGGGCAGGGAGATGGAGGGGGTGGGGCGGATGGTGGCCTCAAACACCACCGGCATACCGTTGGTGATGCCGCCGTTGACCCCTCCGGCGTGGTTGGTGGTGGTGACCACCCTGCCGTCCTCCACGGCAAAGGGGTCGTTAGCCTCACTGCCCCGCATGAGGGAGAAGGCCGCCCCCGCTCCGAAGTCCACGCCCTTGACGGCGGGCACGGCAAACAGGTACTGGGCGAAAATCCCCTCCACGTTGCAGCCGAAGTCGGGGGCCCCCAGCCCGGCGGGCAGGCCGTAGACGGCGCACTCAATGGCGCCCCCCACGCTGTCCTGCTGCTCCTTGGCCTCCAGGATGGCCTGGCGCATCTCCTCCCCCTTGGCGTCGCTCAGCACAGGGAAGGGCTTATTGACCACGTCCTTCATCTCCTCCAGCTCTCCCAGAGGGGCGTCGCAGATGCCGTAGATGGAGCTGATATGGGCCCCCACCCAGACCCCCTTCCGGGCCAGCACCTGCTTGGCCACCGCCCCCGCCGCCGTCAGGGGGGCGGTGAGCCGGCCGGAGAAGTGGCCGCCGCCCCGGTAGTCCTGGGCGCCCCGGCTCTTGATGAACCCGGCGTAGTCCCCGTGGCCGGGCCGGGGGGTGTAGCGGATGGACTCGTAGTCCCTGGAGCGCTGGTCGGAATTGTAGATCACCATAGCCAGGGGGGCGCCGGTGGTCTTGCCCTCAAAGAGGCCGGAGAGCACCTCCACCCGGTCGGCCTCCTTCCGGGCGGTGGCGGTGGGGTCCTTCCCCGGCCGCCGCCGGTCCAGCTCCCACTGGACCCGCTCCAGATCCAGCTCCAGCCCGGCGGGCACCCCCTCCAGCACCACGCCGATGGCCGGGCCGTGGGACTCGCCGAAAATCATGTGTCGCATGTGTATCTTCCCCCCAAACTGCGGTAATCCTCCCAGAAATCCGGGTAGGACTTTTTCACGCACTCCGCACCGGTGATGGTCACCGGGCCTTGGCACCGGATGGCGGCGATGGCCGCCATCATGGCGATGCGGTGATCGTTGTGGCCGGAGACCGTGACGCCCCCCGCCAGATGGTCCATTCCGTGGATCACCAGATGGTCCTCATGCTCCTCCACCCGGCCTCCCAGGGCATTGAGCACCTGGGTCACCGCCGCCAGCCGGTCGCTCTCCTTGATGCGCAGCCGGGCGGCGTTGACGATGCGGGTGGTCTCGCCCCCCCGCAGGGCGGCCATGGCGGCCAGGGGGGGCACCAGGTCGGGACACTGGCTCACGTCCAGGTCCACCGGGCCCTTCCCCTGCAATTTCACAAAATAGGGCACGATGCGCATATCCCCCTGGGCGGAGAAGGCGTTGAGCCCCCCAATCTCCAGGTCGCAGCCCACAAACTGCGCGGCGTACCAGAAGGCGGCGTTGGACCAGTCGGCCTCAATGGTCAGGTCCCGGGGCCGGTAGCTCTGGTTTCCCGGCACCCGGAAGGCGCGGTCTCCATCGTACACCGCCTTTACCCCGAACTGCTCCAGAGCGTCCAGGGTCATGTCGATATACCCCCGGGATTCCAGGGGGGTGGTCAGCAGGATCCGGCTGTCCCTTTCCAACAGGGGCAGGGCGTACAGCAGCCCGGTGACAAACTGGGAGGACACGTCCCCCGGCAGGGTGTAGTCCCCGGGGGTGAGCCGTCCCCGCACCGTCAGCACGCCGTCCCGCTGTTCATAGGAGATGCCCTTTTCCCGAAAGATGGCAAAATAGGGCTCCTGGGGCCGCTCCATCAGCCGCCCGTGGCCGGTGAATTTCCCGCCGCCCCGGAGGGCCAGGGCCACCGGGATGAGAAAGCGCAGGGTGGAGCCGCTCTCCCCGCAGTCCAGCTCGGGCAGGCCGTCCCCCGGCGCTTTCAGGGCCGCCATGCACCGGAGGGTGGCGTCGATGTCCTGGGAGTGGGCCAGATTTTCGATATGGCTCTCTCCCGTCCCCAGGGCGGCGGCGATGAGCAGCCGGTGGGCCTGGGACTTGGATGGGGGAGGGGTGATGGCCCCCGCCAGGGGCCCCGGCGTGATGGTCACGTTCATTTCAGTTCCTCCAGCAGCGCTTCCTTGGGCATCCTGTGGGGCACCGCCCGGCCCAGCTCCTCCAGCAGGATCACAGCGATCTCCGCCCCCGCCCCCTTCTTGTCCAGGCCGATGGCGGCGGTATAGTCCGCCAGGGTGCAGGGGATTTCCACAGGCAGGCCCAGGGGGGCCAGTGTTCGGGCGATGGCTTCCGCCGTCCCGGCGGGGGTCACCCCCAGCCGCTCCCCCAGCCCGGCGGCCCGCACCATACCGGCGGCCACCGCCTGGCCGTGGGTCCAGGTCTCATAGTGCCCCGCCAGCTCGTAGGCGTGGCCCAGGGTGTGGCCGAAGTTGAGGAGCATCCGGTTTCCGGTGTCCCGCTCGTCCTCCTCCACTACCTTCCGTTTTAAGTCGCAGCAGGTATACAAAATGTGTTCGATTTCCTCCATCAATTGGGCCCGATCTGGCCGCTGGGCCAGGAAATCGAAAAAGGCTCTGTCGAAAATACAGCCGTACTTGATCACCTCCGCCATGCCGTCGGCGAAGGTGGCGTCCGGCAGGGTGTCCAGGGTGTCCGGGTCCATGAGCACCAGCCTGGGCTGCCAGAAGGCCCCGGCCAGGTTCTTGCCATGGTCCAGGTCGATGGCCACCTTGCCCCCCACGGAGGAGTCCACCTGGGAGAGGAGGGTGGTGGGGAGCTGCACAAAGTCCACCCCCCGGAGGATGGTGGCGGCGGCAAAGCCCGCCAGGTCCCCCACCACGCCGCCGCCCAGGGCCACCACGGCGTCGGTGCGGGTGAGGCCGAAGTCCATCATGCACTCCCACAGCCGGGCCAGCTCTCCGGCGCATTTGGAGGCCTCACCGGCGGGGATCTCACAGATGGCGGTCTCCCATCCAGCGGCCTCCAGCGGAGGGATGAGCCGCTTCAGGTACAAGGGCCCCACGGTGGAGTCGGTGACCACGAACAGCTTGTCCGCCCGGGGCAGCGCCTTCCGGCAGTACTCGCCCGCCCGGTCCAGCAGGCCCTGCTCAATGAGAATGTCATAGCTCCGCCCCGGCAGAGATACGGTGAGGGTTTTCATGGCTCAGTCCTCCTTGGGATTTTGCGGTATTCTTTATTTTATCAAAGTTTTCCCCACCAGGTCAACCAGGGCGGACACCTTGCCCATCAGGTGGTCAAACTTCTCGGGGGTGAGGGACTGCTGGCCGTCGCATTTGGCGTGGGCGGGGTCGTTGTGGACCTCGATGATGAGGCCGTCGGCTCCGGCGGCCACGGCGGCCATGGCCAGGGGCTCCACCATCCAGTACATCCCGGCGGCATGGGAGGGATCCACGATAATGGGCAGGTGGCTCATCTGCTTGATGGCGGGGATGGCGGACACGTCCAGGGTGTTGCGGGTGTAGGTCTCGAAGGTGCGCACCCCCCGCTCGCAGAGGATCACGTTCTCGTTGCCCTCGCTCATGATATACTCGGCGGACATGATCCACTCCTCATAGGTGTTGGACAGCCCCCGCTTGAGCAGGATGGGCTTGCTCATCTTGCCCACCTCTTTGAGCAGCTCAAAGTTCTGCATATTCCGGGCCCCCACCTGGACCACGTCCACCTCCCGCTCGAAGAGGTCGGCCATCCGGGGGTCCATGATCTCGGTGACGATGGGCAGGCCGGTTTTTTCCCGGGCCTCCATCAGCAGGTCCAGGCCGGAGGCGCCCATGCCCTGGAAGGAGTAGGGGGATGTGCGGGGCTTGAAGGCGCCGCCCCGGAGCAGGGCCGCCCCCGACCGCTTCACGTCCTCCGCCACGGCGCAGATCTGCTCCTCGCTCTCCACCGAGCAGGGTCCGGCGATGACTGAGAAGTTCCCGCCGCCAATTTTGGCGTTCCCCACACTTACCACCGTGTCCTCCGGGTGGAACTTGCGGTTGGCCTTCTTGTAGGGCTCCTGCACCCGCATAACCCGCTCCACATGGGGGTTGATGGAGATTTTGTCCATATCCACGGCGGTGGTGTCACCCACCAGGCCCAGGATGGTGCAGCCGATGCCGTTGGTGACGCCCACCTCCAGATTCTGTTCCTTCAGCTTGTTGACCAGCGCGTCAATATCCTGCTTGCTGGTGCCCGGTCTCATTACGACTACCATAATATTCCTCCTCCTTGTACGAAAAAGGGCGCTCATTGATGAACTCAATGAGCGCCCCCGCATAAACCGGATCCTACAGAGTCCCAAAGACTCCGCCCATTTCCTTCATCCGCCTGTTTTCCCCATGCCAAAAAAGCCGGCGCCCATAAATCGAGCCCAGCCAAAGGAAAACAGATAGGATGCAGTTGTGAGGCTTCGGTTATCCATGATACATTCCCTCACAGTAACAGGTTGGTGTCATTATAAACCCATCGTTTTTCAATTGCAACCGGAATTTTTCACAATTATAAACCGGACTGCCGACGTGTTTTTTCGGCAGTCCGGTTCGGTTATCGGTCCAATCAGTAGGCCACGCCCCAGTACACCATATGCTTGGCGGGCTTGCCGCAGATGGGGCACACGTCCCCCAGGTGCTCCTGCTCCAGGGGGATGCAGCGGGAGGATACCCCGGCAATCTCCTTCATCTTCAGCTCACAGGCCTCATCGCCGCACCACATGGTCTTGGCGAAGCCGCCCTGGGTGGCCATCTTCTCCTTGACCTCCTTCACGGTGGAGCAGGCGTAGGTGTTGTCCTCCAGGTTGCGCTTGGCCTTGTCGAACAGGCCCTGCTGCACGGCGTCCAGCATGGTTTTCACGGTCTCCTCGATGCCGTCCAGGGAGACGAAGCTCTTCTCGCCGTTGTCCCGGCGGACCAGCACGCACTGGTTCTTCTCCATGTCCTTGGGGCCCATCTCCAGACGCAGGGGCACGCCCTTCATCTCATACTCGGCAAACTTCCAGCCGGCGGACTGGTCGGACACGTCCATCTTCACCCGGATGCCGACGGCCTTCAGGCGGTCCATGACGGCCTGGTTGGCCGCGATGACGCCCTCCTTGTGCTGGGCCACGGGGATGATGATGACCTGGGTGGGGGCGATGCGGGGGGGCAGCACCAAGCCGTTGTTGTCGCCGTGGGTCATGATCACGCCGCCGATGAGCCGGGTGGACACCCCCCAGGAGGTCTGGAAGGGGTGGTGGGGCTTGTTGTCCTTGCCGGTGAAGGTGATGTCAAAGGCATGGGCGAAGCCGTCGCCGAAGTAGTGGGAGGTGCCGGCCTGGAGGGCCTTCTTGTCGTGCATCATGCACTCCACGGTATAGGTGGCCTCGGCGCCGGAGAATTTCTCCTTGTCGGTCTTGCGGCCCTTCACCACCGGCATGGCCAGGTAGTTCTCGCAGAAGTCGGCGTAGATGTTGAACATACGCTCGGTCTCCTCGATGGCCTCCTCGGCGGTGGCGTGCATGGTGTGGCCCTCCTGCCACAGGAACTCCCGGTGGCGCAGGAAGGGGCGGGAGGTCTTTTCCCACCGCAGCACGGAGCACCACTGGTTGTACAGCTTGGGCAGGTCCCGGTGGGAGTGGATGATGTTGGCGTAGTGCTCGCAGAACAGGGTCTCGGAGGTGGGCCGGATGCAGTAGCGCTCCTCCAGCTTCTCCGAGCCGCCCATGGTCACCCAGGCGCACTCGGGGGCGAAGCCCTCCACGTGGTCCTTCTCCTTCTGGAGCAGGCTCTCGGGGATCAGCATGGGCAGATACACATTTTCATGCCCGCACTCCTTGAACTTCTCGTCCAGAATTTTCTGGAAATTCTCCCAGATGGCGTAGCCATAGGGCCGGAGGATAAACATGCCCTTGATGGAGGAGTAATCGATGAGCTCCGCCTTCTTGCACACATCGGTGAACCACTTGGCAAAGTCCACCTCCATATCGGTGATCTGTTCCACCTGCTTTTTGTCCTGTGCCATAACTCTATCTCAATCCTTTATTAAAAAATACAACGTGGGTTCTCCCTATTTTATGCATTTGGGGGCCAAAAGTCAAGGGTTACCCCGCTTTTGGCGGGCGGTCCGGGCATAAAAAGGCCCGGACCGTCCGGTCCGGGCCTCAGGATTCCCGTTTACAGCTTCAGCACCAGGGTGGCAATAAACTTGGACCCGGAGTAGTTGCCGTAAATCTGCACGGAGTCTCCCACCTTCAGGCTGTTCAGAGTCATGCCGCCGCCGGCGGTGCTCACAACGCTGGCCTTGGACACATCCACCGTCAGCACGGTACCGTTCTCCAGCTGGACCATCAGGGTGCCGTCGGAGGCGTTGGGCAGCAGAACAGTGGCGTTGAGCTGGGTGCTGGAGCCGCCCCCCTGCACCTCAATGGAGTTCACCTGATCTCCGTTGACCACCATGGCCACCTTGTCGTTGAATTTCAGGGTATAGAGGGAGATGGCGTTTCCGTCCTGGGTGACGGATACCCCGTCGGGCACCGTGTAGGTCATGGTGCCGCCGGAGGCCAGGGCCACATCAATGGTAATGCCGTTGGTGTCCTGCACCACCCGGGTGATGGTGCCGGTGACATTGGCGGTCTGGCTGTAGGTCTCCAGCACCGCCACCCGGTTATAGCGCACAGTGACGGTAACCACGTCGCCGCTGCGGATCTTGTCGATGGAGCTGGCCTCGCCGTCCCGCAGAATCGTGGGCAGGTTGGTCAGATCCACCTCAAAGGTCACCACGCTGTTGTCGGCGGTGCGCACCGCCAGGGTGGTGGGGGTGCCATATGTAATGGACTCCAGGGTGCCCCGGGTGGTGGTCGAGCCGGGCCAGGCGCTGATCTCCGCCACCTGGCCGCCATAGAGCCGCGCGGTGGCAAAGCAGTTCCGCTCCAGCTTCTGCAGGGAAATGGCCTCGCCGTTGTACTGCACCAGCACGCCGGAGGCCAGGGGATAGGTCTGGGCCACGTTGGTGGTGGTATTGCTGATGGTAATATTGCTGGAGCTGTAGCTCCTGACCACGCCCTGGATGTACTGGGTCACGGTGTCCACCGCCACGGAGTCCAGCTGGTTGCCGCTGTCATTTTTGATGCGCATGGTCACGTAGTCCCCCACATAGGCGTTGGACAGCACACCCGTGGAGCCGTCAATGGTCGCCGTCCCGCCCACCGGCAGGGTATACCGCTGGGTCTCGCCGTTGAAGGCCGCCACCTGTAGGTTCTGGCCTTCGGCGGTCTCCACGATGGACACCAGGATGCCCTGCTCGCTGCGGCTGCCGCCGTCCAGCTTCAGGGCCGCCAGGTGGCCCATGGCGTCCACATAGCACTGGGCGGTGGTGTAGCCGGCCTGGGCGTCAATGACCTCCGGCCCGCCGACGGCGGAGCCCGCCTGCACCTTGGTAAAGCGGTCGATGGCGTAGCTCCGGCTGGCGCCCTCCACCGTCAGGCTGATGCGGTCCTGGTCCACGCTGCTCACCGTGCCGGTCACGGTGGTCAGCGCCCCGCTCAGCCGCACCGCCTGGGCCGTGCCCCGGGCATTCTGGTTGACCCGGGCGTACTGGCCCGTCCGCAAAGCGGAGGAGTTGGTGAGCATGTTGTTCTCATAGATCATAATGCTGGTGGGCAGGGAGACGCTGATATTCCCGCTCAGGGGGTTCTCCAGGGTGAGCAGGGTGCCGCCGTCTCCAGCCGCCCCCACCGAGGTGATCACGCCGCCTATCCACTCATAATCGGTGAAGGCGGGCAGCTCGGCGTACAGGCCCCGCTCGCTCATGAAGTCCATGGCCCGGCGGAGCATCACCGCCATCTCCGCCCGGGTGAGGGAGCGGTCGGGCAGGAAGCGGTTATACTGGTCGCCCTGCACAATGCCGTAGCTGTTCAGCACATAGACATAGGGCTGCAGCGCGGGGGAGACGGAGGAGGCGTCGGCAAAGCTGAGGGAATAGTTGGTCAGGCTCTTGGCCATGGGCTCCAGCTGCATGGCCCGCACCAGGTACATGGCCAGAGTCTCCCGGCTGATGGCCTTCACCAGTCCGCCGGACTGGCTGAGAGAGCGCAGCTCGGTCTCGGAAATGATGCCGGTCTCCAGGCAGACGGCCATTTCCTCCCCCGCCCAGGAGTACAGGGAGGCGGGCATAATGGCCTGCAGGGTCAGGGCCCATTTCTGGAAAATTTTGGCCTTGTCCGTGGCGGACACGCCGGTGGTCCGGGAGCAGAAGATCACCGCCTCGCAGGCGGTCATGGCCCGCTCGGGGGCAAAGGTGATGTCGCTGGTACCCTGCACCACCCCTTGAGAGGTCAGATACTCCACGTCCTCCCTGGCCCAGTGGTTGGTCATATCGGAAAAGGTGACCGCCGCGGCGGAAACCGTCAGCAGGGAGACCGCCATCGCGGCGGTCAGCACCCAGGCCACAAGTCGCTTCCCCTTCATGTGTTTCCCTCCATCAATCTGTACGTAAGTTTCCATAACTACCCTAGATTATAGCCGTTCCCCGTGGAAAAAGCAACAGCAAAAAGGCGCCGGGCAAAACCCGGCGCCCTTCGCGCAAAACCGGCTCAGACCGCCAGATTGCGCACGATATTGAAGATGGAGATGGCCAGCACGATCAGCTGCACGGCGTTGAAGGCCTTTTCCACCGACGCCTCGGAGCACTTCTTGTTGAGGCTGGCGCCGATGAAGCCGCCGGCGATGGCGCCCACGATCATCACCGGGGCGATGGACAGGTCAAAGCCGCCGAAGCCGGAGGTGAGGGCCACCGTGCCCAGCTTGGAGATCTGGGCGAACAGGATGGTCACCAGGGAGCACACCGTGGCCGACTTGGTATCCATGGAGAACAGGTAGATGATGAGGGCCACGTTGATGGGGCCTCCGCCGATGCCCAGGAAGGAGGAGCAGATGCCCAGAAAGACGCCCACCAGCAGGGAGACCACCACGCCCTCCAGGTGCTTGCTGGGGATGCGGCTCTTGTTCTTCATATAGAGGAACACCGCCAGAATCAGCAGGGAGAGCACCACATTCTGCACCACCGTCACGGCGGAGTTGGCCTGGAGGGCGTTCACGATGACCTGGAGCAGTTTCTCCCCCGCCAGCCCCCCCGCCACCGAGCCCAGAGCCAGGGGGATGGCGGTACCAAAGGGGATCTTGGTCTTGGCCAGCATCTGCTTGCCGATGGACACCACCGACATGGAAAACACGGTGAGGGAGGAGATGACGCCGATGGTCTGCACGTCAAAATCGTGGAGCACGTCCATCAGGGGCTTGATAATGACCCCTCCGCCCATCCCCGTCAGGGAGCCCACGGTGGTGGCCCCGATGGCGATGAGGAAATAGATCACATACTGCAAGGCAGCGCCTTCTTTCTACAGGTTAGCCCCTGCTCAGCACCCGCAGGGCGTGCCGCTGATGGGGGTGGAGTTGAGGGCGGGGTCCTTCATGCACAGGTGGACCGCCGCGGTGGTGAAGGTCTTGGGCAGGGCCAGGATGTTGGGGTTGGGACCGGTGTACTTGCGCATGGCGTCCTGGAGGGCCTCCTCAAAGGTGGCCCGGGTTTTCAGGCCCATGCCCCGGGCAATGCCCGGCTCCCGGGCGCCCACGATATAGATGGCGGAGGTGTTCATCTCGGCGATGTGGCCGCAGCTCATCATGGAGAAGCCGTGGAAGGGGTGGAAGGCGTTGGCAAAGCGGTACTTGCGGATATACTCCTCCTTAGTGGCGAAATACTCGCCGTACCGGTTCATGTCTGCCAGGGTGTTCATGTAGTCGTGCTGGAACATGTCGTACAGCTCCCGCAGGTAGGGCCACCGCTCGTCGTGGAAGTAGCCGTCGCAGATGGAGGAGACGATGAACACGCAGTGGTCGCTCATGATCCGCTTGTGGCGGATGACCTGGGCGGACAGGGCCTGCATCATCTGGATGGGGTTGGTGCCCATGCCGTTGCCGTAGTGGAAGTTGGTGGGCATGCCGAACACCACGATGTCGTACTTCTTCTCCGCCCAGTGGACATAGGTCCGCTTGTCGGCCATCTTCCAGGAGATGGGCTGCATCTCCTTGGCCCAGCCGGAGTTGATCTCAATCTGACGGGACTTGGTGTCCAGCACCGCGTCGCAGCAGAAGAACTTCTTGCCCATCTTCTCTTCCATCAGCATGCCCTGCTGGTCGAACTTGTGGCGCATCTCGCTGTTGGTGGACACGGGCACGAAGTCCTGCCGGTGCATCACCTGGGGCACGTGGTGGGCGGAAATGCTGCGCCAGTGGGAGATGCCGGTGGCGCAGTGCTTGTAGCCGCCGGAGTAGCCGCCGTAGGGGTTGCCCTGGGTGTGGCCGATGAGGATGGCGATGTCGGCGTCAAAGACGTACTTGTTCATGATCACGTGGTCCCCCTGGGCGGTGTAGCCCAGGTCCACCAGGTGGTCGTAGTCCTCGCTGTCGTGGCTGGTGATCTGGCCGGAGGGATAGAACTCGTTAAACAGCTCCTCGCCCAGGATGGTGCGCATCTCGGGCACAGTGGCACGGGGGTGCAGGCCGTTGGAGAAGAGCAGCAGGATGTCCTTCTTCTCCACACCGGCGGCGTACAGCTCATCCAGGCAGGCCCGGATGGCCACCTTCCGGTGGGAGGTGGGCTGGTTGCCGCCCTTGACGATGTCGGGAATGACGAACACCACCGTCTTTCCGGGGGCGGCCAGCTCCTTCAGGGGTTCCATGCCGATGGGGTTGCGGATGGACTGCAGGGTGGCGTTGTACAGGCTGTCCCAGTCCTGGGGCAGGCAGGGGGGATCGGCCACCGTCTCCCCGGGGATAAAGATATCGGTGCTGTCGGGCAGCTCCGCGCTCATCAGGCCCTGGCCGTACTCAAAATCCAGTTTCATAACTTACCTCCGTTAATGGCCCATGTAGAGCCGGATGATCTCCAGATACTCCTGGGGGTAGAAGCCGATCTCCCCGCTGAACCGGGTGAGGGCGATGAGGCCGCCGTCGATCTCGGCGATGGAGGCGAGCATGGCGGCGTTGTCCGCCTTCAGCCCGCCGCCGTACACTACGTCCAGTCCGCCGGTCTGCTCCTTGACGAAGCGGGCGATCTTCTCAATGTAGGGCTTGTCGGCGGGGGTCTTGCCGGGCCCGATGGACCAGATGGGCTCGTAGGCGATGACCACGCGGCTCTTGTCCACCCCGTCCAGGCCGATGGAGAGCTGGTCCCCCAGTACCTGCTGCCAGGCCTCCTGCTCCTCGCTCTTCTCGCCGATGCAGTAGAGCACCTTCAGCCCGGCGGCCTGGGCGGCACGTATCTCCTGATTCAGCAGGCGGTTGACGGCGGCGGTGTCGGTGACCCCGGCCTCGGCCAGGATCCCCGCCTTGTCATTGCGCTCCTCACAGTGGCCGATGAGGGTCCAGCCGCAGCCCAGAGCGGCGGCGGCGTGGGCGGGCCGGTTGGTGGTGAAGGCCCCGAAGTTGCCCCCCACAGCGGTATCCGCCCGGTACACGCCCTGGCAGCCCACCTCCACCTTGCTGTCGGCGGTGCGGGCGGCGGCGGCGGAGAGGATATGGGCCTCGGGGAAGAAGTCCACAAACTCCACCTCGTTGGCCTCATAGCCGGTGAGGCCCTTCTGGGTCTCGCTGACGATGACCTTGCCCCAGTCGGCCATGGGAGCCAGGCGGTTCACGCCCCCCAGCTCCACCGGCACGTCAAAGCGCTTCAGATTCAAAAAGATATGTTTCATTCAGTTGGCACCCGGCTTTCCCAAATTTTTAAACATATAGCCCTTGTAGGCCTCCACCCCCGGCTGGTTGAAGGGGTTTACCCCCGTCAGCTTGCAGGACAGGTAGCAGGCGAACAGGAAGAAGTAGTACATCTGACCCAGGGTGTGGGCGTCCAGGGCGGGGACGGACAGGTTCAGGCAGGGGATGCCGCCCTCGCTGTGGGCCTCCATGGTGGCCTTGCGGGCGGTGTCGTTGATGTCCCAGAAGTCCTTGCCGTCCAGGTACTGGAAGTAGTCCTTCTTGGTCTCGGCGGGCATGATGACGCTGGCGTCCCGCGCCCGCACCTCGATAAAGGTCTCAAACAGGATGGGGCTGCCCTGCTGGATGAACTGGCCGATGGAGTGGAGGTCCTCCGAGTTGGAGGACACCACCGGGTAGAGGCCGGTGCCGTCCTTACCCTCGCTCTCGGCAAAGGCCTGGATCCACCACTTGGCGAAGTAGTCCAGCCGGGGCTCAAAGAAGGCCATCATCTCCAGCTTGTAGCCGTGCCTCAGCATCAGGTTGCGCAGGCAGGCGTATTTGAGGGCGATGTTCTCCTCTGCGGGCTCGGCGAAGAGCCGGTCCCGCATGTCCCGCATACCCTGGGTGATAGCCTTGATGTCGATGCCCGCCACCGCCATGGGGAACAGGCCCACATCGCTGCCGATGGAGTACCGGCCGCCGATGGGGCCGGGGAACTCCAGGAAGGTGTAGCCGTGGTCCCGGCACAGCTGATGGAGGGTGGAGTCGGGGGTGCCGGTGGCGAAGATCCGCCGGGCGGCGTCGGCCTCCCCGTACCGCTTCTCCAGGTAGTGCCGCAGCATCCGGAAGGCGATGCCGGGCTCCAGGGTCTCAAAATTCTTGGCGATGCAGTCGATATAGATGGATTTGTAGCCGTCCAGCTCCTCCAGGGTGCGGGCCATCTCGCAGGCGGAGATGGTGTTGCCCGCCCACAGAATGGCGGGGCCGTCCTTGGGCCGCAGGGCCTTTACCGCCGCCCGGGAGGCCTGGTTGGAGCCGCCGATGCCGATGACCACGAAGGCGTCGGCGTCGGCGCGCACCCGGGCCGCCTGCTCCAGCAGGAAGTCCACCCGCGCCGGTCCGGCGTAGTCGTCCACATGGAGCCAGCCCAGGCTGTCCTGGTACTGCTCCTCCCCGGCCACCACTTCCGCCAGCAGGGAGGCGGAGGCTTTGAGCTTCTCCTCCAGCTCCCCGGGGGCCAGCACCGGCCTGCGGTCCTGGAAGGACAGGGTGATATCCTTCATGTTACACGCCCTCCTTGGCATAGCGGGCGGCCATCTCCTCCAGGGAGGCCATCTCCACCAGAGGCGCCTTGCCATAGCTGCCAAACTCCACGATCAGGGTGCCCACGGCCTCCTTCACGCCCCGGCGCATGGCGTCGGTGATCAGGGCCACGGTGCCCTCGTCGCCGGTACCGTACATGACGGTGTCCATGATGGGGGCCAGGAAGGCGCGGGGGTCAAAGGCGTCCCGCTTCTCGTCCAGCAGCTTCCAGATGCCGCCCACCTTGGGGTCGTCCTTCAGCTCGGGGTGATCCCGGAACAGCTCCCGGAAGTTGCGGGTCACCGCCAGGCGGATGTCGGTGTCCACGTTGATCTTGCCGATGCCGCAGGGGATGGCGGCCTTCAGCTCCTCCTTGGAGATGCCGTAGGCGTTCTTGATGTCGCCGCCCAGGGCGTTGATCTCGCTGACAATGTACTGGGGCACGGTGGAGGAGCCGTGGGACACCAGCACACCCTGGATGCCCTCATGGTTCATGCACTCCTTGATGGCGATGGGGATCTCCTTGCGCAGCTTCACGTCCTTGCCCTTGCTGGCGCCGTGCATGGTGCCGTAGCTGATGGCCAGGGCGTCCACGCCGGTCTTTTTAAAGAACTCAATGGCGGACAGAGGGTTGGTGTAGGTGGAGTTGGCGGCAAACACGTGGTCCTCCACGCCGGCCAGCACGCCCAGCTCGCCCTCCACGGATACGCCCCGGGCGTGGGCGTACTTCACCACTTCCCGGGTAATCTCCACGTTCTCGTCAAAGGGGAGGGAGGAGCCGTCGATCATGACGGAGGTGTAGCCCCCCTCGATGGCGGCCACGCAGGAGTCAAAGTTCTTGCCGTGGTCCAGATGGAGCACCACGGGGATGGGGCTGTTCTGGGCAAACTTCTTCACCGCCTCGGCGATGTTGCGGGCGCCCTTCTTCTTGTCCTCCAGGGTGCCGCTCTGGAAGTCCACCCGGCCGCCCATGAAGGCGTTGGCCAGGTCGGCCCCCTGCAGGATGGCGGGGGAGCGGAACATCTCATGGACGGCGATGACGGCCTCGGCCTGAGCCACGGCGTTGACGTTGAAAGCCCCCTGGGCGTAGCCATATTTCACGGTGGCGTCCAGCACGGGACGCAGAGGTACCAAAGGCATAACAATATCTCCTTTACAATTTGAATCTGTATTCAGGCGCGGGTATACACCGTGCGTCCGCCCACGATGGTGCGCACCACCTGGGCATCCTGGTCCAGCAGCGCCAGGTCGGCGTCCTTGCCCAGGGCGATCTCCCCCTTGCCGGTCCAGCCCATGAGCCGGGCGGGGTTGGCGGTCATCAGGGGCACCACGGTCTCGGTATTCTGGCCGGTAAATTTCATCAGGTTGCGCAGAGCCTGGGCCAGGGTGAGGGTGGAGCCGGCCCGGACGCCGTTGGGCAGCTTGGCGTCCCCGTCCTCCACAATCACGTCGTTGACCCCCAGCTTGTAGTTGCCGTCGGGCAGGCCGGCGGCCATGATCGAATCGGTAATGGCCAGCACCCGGTCATAGCCCTTGGCCTTCAGGTAGAGGCGGACGGTACCGGGGTGGAGGTGGCGGCCGTCGCAGATGGCCTCCACATATACGTCGCTCTCCAGAGCCACCCCGAAGATGGCGGGGTCGTGCTGGTGGAACAGCCGCATGGCGTTGCCCAGATGGGTACAGGAGCGGACACCGGCCTTGACGCAGGCCATAGCCTGGTCATAGCCCGCCCCGCTGTGGCCCATGGCGCATACGATGCCCATGGCGGTAAGCCGGGGGATCATCTCGGCCACCCCGGGAATTTCCGGGGAAAGGGTGACGTAGCGGATGTGGCCGCCGCTGGCCTTCTGGTAGCGGGCGAAGAGGTCCGGGTCGGCGGTGTGCATCAGCAGATGCTCCGGCATGGCCCCCTTGTACTCGGTGGACAGGCAGGGGCCCTCCAGGTGGACCCCCAGCAGAGCGGCCCCGTCGTAGGGCCCGCCCTCGATGACCTGCCGGGCCTGCTCCAGGCACCAGAGGGTCTGCTCCACCGTGTCGGTGAGGATGGAGCACAGCCAGCCGGTGACCCCCTGGCTGGCGAAGAACCGGCCGATGGTGCGCAGGCCCTCGGCGTCGGCGGCGTTTACGTCCACCCCGGCGGCGCCGTGGGTGTGGACATCCAGAAAGCCGGGAACGGCCCGCAGGCCGGTCCCGTCCAGCTCGGGCAGGCCCTTTTCATTGTAGTGGCCCTGGGTGATGGCGGTGATCTTGCCGTCCTCCACCGCCAGGTCGGCGGGGACAAAGGCGCCGTCCAGCAGGACGGAGCTGTTTTTCAGATAAAAGGAGCTCTCCATGGCGGTCACCTCAATAGGCCTTCTGGGCGGCGTTGGCGTTGACGTACAGCACCGCGTCGGGGTGATTCTGGGCCAGGGTGGCGGGGAAGGCGGCGCTGACCGCGCCGTAGGCCGCCCGGCGGCACACGGCCCGGTGCCAGTCCCGGAACACGGCCAGGCGGATCTTCCTGGCGGAGAGGATCTCCTTCATGCCGATGGTGACGCACTTGTGGGGCATGTCCTCCAGCGCGCCCCCCAGGTCGCCCACGCAGTTGGTGGCCCGGGTTTCCGGGGAAATATCCAGCACCCGGGTGGGCAGCTGGGCAAACTGCTCTGCCGTCAGCTCCGGCTGGGGCTCGTTGAAGGCCAGGTGGCCGGTGATGCCGATGCCGCCGAAGGTAACATCCACGCCGCCCAGCTGTTCAATGAGGGCGGGGATGCGGCCCAGGTCGTTGGGGTCGGGGAATACCCGCTGCTCCTCGGGCATCAGCAGCTCGGGGTCAATCTTGCCGTACACCTCCCGGGCCATGAAGCCCCGGAAGGACAGGGGATCGTCCTTGTCGATCCACTGGCCGTCGTCGGTGAGGTACTCGTCCATGTTGATGAACCAGCAGTTCTTCAGGGACAGCTTCTCCCGGTTCACCAGCCGGACAAAGATGGGGTACTGGCCCACCGGGCCCACGGGGCAGATGAACACGGTGTGCTTGCCGGCGGCGTTGTTGGCCCGGATCTCGGCGCACATCTCGGCGGCCAGTTCATAAAAGACCTCGCCGGAGTCCCCCAGCTTTACGATAGGCAGCTTGGCGTCCTTGCCCAGCTCCTGGGCGGAAATATGATAGTAGTCCATAACGATGTCTCCTTCCGTTATTGAAACAGATGCTCCAAACTCATCTGCCGGATCATTTTGACGATCTCCTTGGTGCGGGAACAGCCGAATTTATTCAGCAGGCCCTTGATCTGGGTCTTGACGGTGACCACCTCCACGCACCGCAGCTTGGCAATCTCCGCCACCTTCTTGTCCTGGAGCAGCAGCTTTACCAGCTCGTGCTCGGCGGGGGTCAGGTGGGCCACATTGTTAATGAAAAAGATGAGGGAGCGCTCGCTGCGGCGCAGACGGGCGTACTCCTGCATCACGGTATTCTGGATCCGGGGGTCCAGCTCCGCCCGGCCCTGGCTGGCCCGGCGGATGTGCTCCAGCAGCTTCTCCTCCTCGCAGCCCTTCACCACATAGTCCACCGCGCCGGTGCCCATGGCGCTGGTGATCATGTCGTCGGTCTCATGGGCGGTGAGAAAGAGGATCTTCACCTGGGGCTTCTGGGCGGTGATCACCTCCGCCGCCCGGATGCCCGCGTCGATGGTCTCCATCTCAATGTCCATCAAAATCACGTCGCAGGGGGTCTTGGCCGCCAGGGCCACGATCTCCTCACCGGTGGCGGCGGCGCCCACCACCTCCATGTCCTCCTGGGAGGAGACCACGTCGCAGAAGTCCTCCCGCAGCAGAGGCAGGTCCTCCGCCACCATCACGCGGATCTTTTGTTCCATGGCACTCACTCCTCCTCATGGGCGTCGTACAGGGGCAGCATGATGAAGAAGCTGGTCCCCTGGTCCGGCCGGCTCTCCAGTCGGAGGCGGCCCAGGTGGCTTTTCACAATTTTCCGCACGTAATACAGCCCCATACCCCAGTTATAGTTGGTATTCTTGCTGGTGAAAAAGGGCTCAAAGATCTTGTTCTGCAGCTCGGCGGGAATGCCCTTGCCGTTGTCCCGCACCTCCAGCACCGTCCACATCCGCTCCCCCCGGGCCAGCAGCTCCACCCGGGGGTTGTCACGCCCGGCCTGGAGGGCCGCCTCAAAGCCGTTGCACAGCAGGTTGCAGATGGCCTCGCTCAGGTGGCCCAGGTCGGCCAGCACCTGCCGGTGGGTGGTCAGCTCCACCGACACCGGCCGGTCGGGATACTTGCCGTGGAACCGCTCCACGGCGGTGAGAGCCAGCTGCTCCACCGACACCGGCGTGAGGGTGATGGCGTTGTTCTTCACCGAGCGGTAGAGCTCGTCCATCCGCCGGAGCATCCCCTCGTTCAGCTCGTTGAGCTGCCCGGCGCAGGCCCGGATCTTCTCCAGGTCCGGCGGGTCCTCCGCCAGAGCCCGGGACAGTTTCTTGTGGAGCACCCGGCTGGAGAGCAGCTGGTTTTTCACTCCATGGACGAACACCGACACACCTATGCCGGCGGCGTCAAATTTCCGCTGGAGGATCAGGTCCTGGCGGGTATCGTCATAGTTCACCTGGGTATAGCGCACCATGCTGTAGCTGCCCAGCACCACGGAAAACACTGTACACAGCCCCAGCACAATCCACCCCAGACCGGGGAGGGAGGAGCTGATGTAGCTGGTGATCCCCAGGCGGATATACTCGGAGATAAACATGTTGTAGATCTGGGCCGGGTCCTTGACGGCGTAGAGCAGATAGAGCACGGAAATGCTCAAAAAGCAGAGCAGCACATACCGGAAGTTGCGCTTGAACACCGGCATGGTGGTGGCCCGGTACTCCAGCACCATCAGCACCGCCGCCGCCGCCAGATAGACCACGATCCCCGCCAGCACCACATTGATGAGGATGGGCAGGACCCACAGCCGGCCGTCGATGAGGGTGCGGAAGGTACGGGGATAGTAATAGATCAGCCACAGCGCCGGGGGTATACATGCCAGTATCCGCAGACCCTTCAGCCTGCGGCGGAAAAACGGAATCATGGTGGTCTCCAGGGCGGCCAGCAGGGCGAACAGGGGATACAGGGAGCGGCCGATGGCCACCACATAGCCCAGCTTGTCCATGGACAGGGGGAGAAACTGCAGCCAGGTCTGAAGCTCCGGCACCAGGAAGAGGAAGGCCCTCTGCTGGGCGGCGGTGCCCCCCATTTTGGCGATATAGATGACGATGCCCGCCAGCATCACCAGGTTGCATACGCTCATGCCCAGCAGATAGAGGGACAGCACGTCCCGCCGCCGCAGCGCCACGTACACCGCCGTGGCCAGACACAGCATCAGCACCAGGATCAGCACGCCCGCTCCCCCCTTTCATACCGCTTATTATACCCCCCGCCCGCCGTTTCTGTAAACACCGGCGGCAAAAGAGCGCCGGGGCTCCGCCTAACACGGAGCCCCGGCGGGGTAAGCGGGATTTACTTGGCGGCGCTGTAGGCCTCGTAGGCCTCCTGCATCACGTCGAAGAGCACGTAGTCCTCCACGGGAACCTGCTCGGTGATGGTGCCGTTGTCCAGGAAGATGCCCTGCTGGGTCTCGTACACGGTCTTGATGGCGTCCATGTCGCCGCACACTTCCACGATGGTGTACCAGTCAGCCTCGTTCACAGCGGCCAGCATGGTCTCCTCGGGGGCGTCCAGCTTGGCGGCCAGCAGCTTGGCCATCTCCTCGGGGTGCTCGGCACGCCAGTCATGAGCCTTGTCCAGAGCCTGGGCGAAGCGCACCAGGATGTCGTGGTTGGCCTCGGCGTACTCAGGGGTGCAGATGTAGCTGGAGGGGAAGATGGCGCTGTCCAGGAAGTCGGTGTTGGTGCCCAGGTTCACATAGTTGTCGCCCAGGGCGTTCTGCAGGGTGACGGTGTTGGGGGACCAGGAAGCGCAGGCGTCGATCTGGCCGGAGATCATAGCGGTGGTCATGCCGTCCACGGTCATCTCCACGGTGTTGATGTCGTCCATGGTCATGCCGGCGCGGGCCAGAGCCTGCTCCAGGATGATCTCGGAAGAGGTGCCGGAGGACACGGCCACAGTCTTGCCCTTCAGGTCCTCAACAGTCTCGATACCCTTGGCCTTGTTGCCCACCACCACGTCGGACAGAGAGGTGGTGTGATCCATCTGGAAGATCTTGGCCTGGCCCTGGATGCACAGGGAGTGAGCGCCGTGGCCGATCTGGGAGATGTCGATGTCGCCGGAGGCCATAGCGGCGATCTCAGCGGGGCCGCCCTGGAACTCAAAGACCTCGACAGTCAGGCCCACTTCCTCAAAGTAGCCCTGCTCGATGCCCACAAACAGGGAACCGGCGGAGCCCAGGTTGGGCATGTAGGCCACCCGGACGGTGGCGGGCTCATACTCGGTGGTGGTGCCGGCGGGGGACTCGCTGGCGGCGGGGGCGGGGGATTCGCTGTTGCCGCCGGCGGGAGTCTGGGTCGTGTCGCCGGTGCCGCCGCAGGCGGCCAGGGAGAAGACCAGCCCGCAGGCCAGCGCAAGAGAGAGCAGTTTCTTCTTCATTGTGATAATTCCTCCTTCTGAATTTATCTCGATCCGGTTCAGACCGGAACGTGATGCTTATTTCCGGACCGACAGATACTCCTGGTACACCTGGCTCCAGATGTGGTTCTTCAGCTCCAGGAACCGGGGGCTCATCTTGGTCTCCTGGTCACGGGGATAGGGGATGTCGATATCCACGATCTCCTTGACCCGGCCGGGACGGGCGCACATGATGACCACCCGCTGGGCCAGGATGATGGCCTCCTCCACGTCGTGGGTGATGAAGAAGCAGGTCTTCTGCTCCTTTTCCCAGGTGTTCAGCAGCTCCTGCTGCAGCTGGGTACGGGTCTGGGCATCCAGGGCGCCGAAGGGCTCGTCCATCAGCAGCACCTTGGGATTGACGGCATAGGCACGGGCGATGGCCACGCGCTGCTTCATGCCGCCGGAGAGCTCCTTGGGGTAGGCCTTGGCAAAGCCCTCCAGATCCACCATCTTCAGATACTTGCGGGCCAGCTCCTCGCACTCCTCCTTGCTCTTGCCCTGGAGCTTCAGGCCGAACTCCACGTTCTTCTCCACGGTGAGCCAGGGGAACAGAGCGTACTGCTGGAACACGATGCCGCGGTCGGGGCCGGGGCCCTGAACCTCTTTGCCGTCCACCAGCACCTTGCCCTCGGTGGGGGTCTCCAGGCCGCCGATGATATTCAGCAGGGTGGACTTGCCGCAGCCGGAGGGGCCCACCACACAAATAAACTCGTTTTCATGGATGTCCATATCCACGCCGTTCAAGGCAATCATCTCACCATTGCGGCCGTTGAACTTCTTGACCACATGGTCGATATGTACCTTTACTGCTGAATCGTTTCCTGCCATCCCGTAAACCTCCTCTCAAGGAATTTCACAATCTTTTCAAAGCAGATACCGATGATACCCAGCAGGATGATGCCCATGAGCATCACGTCCATCTGGTAGTAGCCGTTGGCCTGCTGGATCATCATGCCGATGCCCTTGTCGCCGCCCACAATCTCAGAGGCCATCAGAGTGGTCATGGAAGTGGACAGGCCCAGCCGGGCGGCCACCAGAATGAAGGGGGTGGAGGCAGGGATGGTGATCTTGAAGAAAATGTCGCTCTGCTTGGCGCCCAGCACCCGGGCCGCCTTGATGAGGGTGGTATCCACGCCCTTGACACCCTGATAAATGGTAATGACCATCACCAGGAAGGCGGCGATGAAGATAACCGTCACCTTACTGACCTGACCGATACCCAGAGCGGCAATGATCAGGAACACGTAGGCCAGAGGGGGGATGTTGCGGATGAACTGGATCCAGGGCTCCACCACGTGGCGGAAGGGGTCGTACCAGGCCATCAGGAAGGCCACCGGAATGGAGACCACAAACGCGATGGCAAAGCCGGACAGTACCCGGGACAAGCTGGCCCAGACGTGGCCCCACAGCACGCCGCTGGCAGCCTTGTCGAGAAAAGCCTGGAACACGGCTGCCGGAGTGGCGAACACGATGGGCCATGTGTGAGCAGCCAGCAGCCAGATGATCACGGCCACGGCCAGGGAGATGAGCAGCCATACCCAGTTGGGTATCTTGCTCCAGAAAGACGATTTTTTCAGTCTCATGGACACCGAGCCTCCTTTTATTGACACCAGTATACGCAAACTCATCAGTTTTGGTAAGTATGAAGTTTTATCATACTTTTTGCTCCAGTGACAAAAAACGCGGCCGGTCCCGGGACCGGCCGCGAAAAGGGGCGTTTCAGGTTCACACCAGGCGGGCCATGGAGGGCAGCTCCGGCCCGATGAGGGGGGCGCACCAGCGGCGGAATTCCTCCGTCACGTCGGTGCCGTCGGCGGTGAGGTACTCGGGGGTGAGCACCCGCTCCCCCAGCATGACCTCCTCGATGGGGATGAGGAAGGTCTCGCACCGGTAGGGCTCGGTGGACAGACGGCGGAAGCCCACCATCTTGCCGGTCTCCCCCGCCAGGGCGGCCCGGCAGGCCTCCCGGCCCGCCAGCTCGGCCTCCGCCGCGTCCACCGGGGACTGCCAGGCGATGGAGGCCCGGGCCAGAATCCCCGGCTTCTCGCTGCGGGCCTTGATGCCCAGCCGCCGGACGATCATCTGGGCCAGGTGGGAGGACACGTCGCCAAAGTAAGTGGAGCGGCCGGTCTGGAAGATGGGGGGCACGATAGGCTTGCCCGCGTCGTCGTGGAGGCCCTCGCTGGCCACCACCACCACGCCGCCCAGCCTGCGGTACATGTCGCCCACCCGGTCCAAAAACTCATCCTCATGGAAGGGGCGCTCCGGGGGATAGATCAGGTGAGGGGCGTCGCCCCCCTGCTCCCGGGCCAGGGCGGAGGCGGCGGTGGTCCACCCGGCGTTACGGCCCAGGGACTCCAGCACCACCACGTGGATGGGCAGGCTGCGCACGTCCACCCCCAGCTCCCGGACGGTGCCCGCCATGTAGCGGGCCACGCTGCCGAAGCCGGGGCAGTGGTCGGTAACGGCGATGTCGTTGTCCATGGTCTTGGGGATGCCCATGACCTTGATTCCCTTGTCCTTGCAGGCGGCCGCCAGCTTGCCGCAGGCGTCCATGGTGCCGTTGCCGCCGTTCATCAGCACATAGCGGATGTTGTGCGCCTCCAGGATCTCGGTCATTCTGGCGTAATCCTCCGCCTCCAGGGCGTCCCGGGAGGTGCCGATGGCGGTGGCGGGGGTGGTGGGCAGCAGCTCCAGCTGCTCCTCCGGCACGGCGTTGAAGTCCAGCAGCTGCTCCCGCAGCAGGCCGCCGGTGCCGCCCACCGCGCCGTAGATATGCTCCACGGCGCCGCTCTTCTGGGCCTCCCGCACAGCGCCGTACAGGGAGCAGTTGAGCACCGCGGTGGGACCGCCGCCGTGCATGATAATCAGGTTCTCTTTCAAGGGGATCCCCTCCTCTGATATTCCGTTTTCCCCTATTATAAGGCCTGTCCCGCCGCCCCGCAAGGAGGATTTCCTATCCTCCTTTTTCCTTACGCGGCCAGCTCCGCCAGCTCGGCCAGGGCCTCCCCCTCCGTGTCCCCGGAGCAGCAGAAGCGCCCCCTCTGGTCGTAAACCTCCACGTGTCCATGTACATATCGGATCTCATATTCCATCGGTCAGCGCTCCTTTCCACTTGTTCTGGGACCAGAATAGCAGAAGCGCTGTCCGATAAAACGGACTATTGTTCCAGATCCTTCAAAAATTGCTCCCATTCCTCCGGGTTTTCCACAAAGGATTTGGGGCAGATCTTGCCCGTCACGTCGTAGTGGCGGATGACCTGATCGGTGTCCAGGTCGTAGGCCTCCATCAGCCAGCGGGTGAGCTGCACCAGGGAGTCGTAGGTGGCCTGGTTGAATGCCCCGCTGTCGTCCGGGTGGCAGCACTCGATGGAGATGGTGTCCTCGTTGCGCTGGTTGGAGCAGTAGGCGATCTCGTCCAAGGGGACGTTCTGGATAATCTCCCCCTCCAGGCCCACCAGAAAGTGGCTGGAGGCGTAGGTCTCCCCGGTCTGGGCCAGGTTTTCAAAGTAGCTGTGGTTCTGTGCCGCCGTGGTGCCCGGGTTGCCCACGTAGTGGATGACGATGCCGTTGACCTGCTCCAGGGGAATGCCCGGCCGGGAGTAGGGGTTGACCGGCAGCAGCTCCACCGTCACCCAGTCGGGGGTCTGGGGGGTCTGCTGCTGGGCGG
>NZ_NFIQ01000179.1 GCF_002159455.1 Flavonifractor sp. An306 | reverse complement strand
TGGATTCTTCCTTAATGAAGTGGTTTTTGGGCAGGTATACCGCCTCATAGTCCATAAAGGACGGCGTGGTGGGCAGGGCGGTCATCAGCCCCAGCAGGCCGTACCGGGTGATAAACTCCATTACCGCCTTTTCCACTTCTGCTTCCGGCTTGCGTCCCATCATCAGCATCCCCACATTCAGCGCATCCAGCACAATGTTGGGGACCTCTTTCAGCGGATTGTAGACGTCCGGCTTCGCGCTCTTGCTGGGGGTGATATACCGCTTGCCATCTCCCGCTGTTTTCAGCTCATAGTGATCGTACCGCACCCAATGGGAACGGGA
Source organism: Flavonifractor sp. An306 (assembly GCF_002159455.1). GTDB lineage: Bacteria > Bacillota > Clostridia > Oscillospirales > Oscillospiraceae > Flavonifractor. Next base: position 1,398 of record NZ_NFIQ01000179.1, on the reverse strand, counting down.
TTGTTCAAATAAATTTTTCATCATACACGCCCTTTCTCCTTAATCGTCCCAATTATCAGGGGCGGTTTTTCTTTTTTCTGCGCTTGGTCTTGTTCTCCCGCCGGATCACGGCATCCTTGCCCTGTTTCTTTGCGATTTTCGAGTATTCCTCCAAAAACTGACGTTCCCGCAAGGTCAGGCTATGTTCCGGTTTGCCGCACAGATGGTCATACATCTGGCGCTGCAATTTTTTGTGGATGGTTTTCCGCAGCTTTCGGATGTTGCGGTCAGACTGCCCACGCACAGCGGCAAGCCGGGTAGAGCTGTATAGGCGCAAAGAGAGAAAATACAAAACTTCCTTGTGTTCCTCGCTTAGTTCCTCCACCATGCGGGAAATAAAGGGATCAGCGGTCAGGTTGTGCATCTCATAGGGGCAGTCAAACAGGATGTCCAGAAAGTTTCCAGCCATCAGCTGCCGGTATGCGGGGTTGTTCATCCAGCGGGGAATGAGCTTCGGTTCCGGCACCGCCTGATATTCCAGCGGCACATCCCCACGGAGGTTTTCGTGGTCCCGTTCCCGGCGCTCCCGGTTCCGGTCCAGCTTGTTCCATTCCTCCACCACGGCCCGGAAATCTTTCTCCGTGCGTGCTGCTTCCTCCAGCCGCCGTATGGCCTCGGCCCGCATCTCCCGTTTGAGCCGTTTATCACTGACCGGGGCAGCTTCTTCCTCCTCGTCCTCCAGCTCTGCTTCATAGTCGATGGGATGCTCGTCCTGCTCCAGCTCGCTTTCCAGCTCGGCCAGACGTTCTTCCGCAAGCGCCTGTTCCAGCGTTTCCTCCGCCCCAGCGCCTGTCCCATCGTCCCATCCGGTGAAGCCACCCTCGGTATCCAGAAGCTCGTCATCAGACAGATACGCCATGACCCCACCTCTTTTCAAAAAAATTTTTCGATTTTTCAAAAATGGTTCCGTTTTGCACCCCGGATTTCTCCTATTAGTGAAAGAGTAATCTGAAAACAAGTTACTCAGGTTACATTGGCTCGTTCACGCAGGAGAAAGGGGGCTTTCGCCATGTTCAGGCTTGACACAAAAAAGAAGTAACACAATCGCAGGTTACAGGCAACGGAACTATAATAACAGTATACACCGGATGCGCCGAAAGCGCAAGAAAGAGAGGTTCTATGGCAGATAAAAACGTCGTGTTTCTGACTCGGCACATTGGCAACACCACCTATAAAGTTCGTGTTTACCTTAGCGAAACCGCCGAGGAAACGATGGAAGATAAAATTCTGCGGCTGATCCGCAACGACGAGCTGGCAAACCAGCCGGAATGTGGTATAATGGAACTGCCACAAATGAGCCGTCCGTCTGAAAGGAGCGCCTGATATGGCAAACAGACAGACGGAAGAAAAAATCACTGC
>NZ_NFIQ01000178.1 GCF_002159455.1 Flavonifractor sp. An306 | reverse complement strand
TCGCAGCCATGTCCCCGGTTGTGGCAAAGGCCATTGAGCAGATGATGGCCGAGCAGGGAGACAAGTTCTCGCTGGAGAAGGTCAATCTTGCAGAGCTGAAGCGCCGTACTGGGATTTCCCGCGCCAGACTGCGCCGGATGAAGGAGCACGGCTTTGAGGACACTGAGCACGCCACAAAGTGCCGGAAAGCGAGCACCACGCTCCTGAGCGGCTATACAGGTAATGCTGCTTGCGCCGACACTGATACATTCTGTGGGTATCGTATCCTTGCAGTAGATGGAACGGCGGTAAACATGCCACGTAATCCTAGTGCCCCTTCTTTTGTTCAAAACGAGAGTGCCCCCAAAGGGTACAATCAGCTACATGTCAATCCGCTGTATGATGTGCTGAACAAGACTTATTTTGATGTGGTAATACAGCCAGAACCGCAAAAGGATGAAATCGGTGCTCTGGTTGAGATGTTGAAACAAAATGATTTTAACCAGAAAACATTGATTGTTGCTGATCGAGGATATGAAAGCTATAATTTGCTAGCCCACCTCATAGAAAAACCAAACACAGATTTTCTCATCCGAGTTAAGCAAAACCACTCGGCCATGAGGGAGATTGCTCGTTTGCCTATGTTTGAGCTTGATTGTGACATTAGCTTCACAATCACAACAACGCAGACAAACGAGGACAAGCAGCGGCGGTATATTTTCCTGCAAGTACCGAAAAAGAGCAAACCAGGTTCAAAGACTCGGCGGGGCCGCTGGGATTTTCAAAGTCCCTATACAATGAAACTAAGGATTGTTCGCTTTCAGTTGGAAACAGGAGAATTTGAAACGATTGCAACCTCACTTCCGCGTTCATTTACACTAGAAGATATCAAAGAGTTATATCATATGCGCTGGGGGATCGAAACCAGCTTTAGAGACCTAAAATATTCGCTCGGCCTGGTTAATCTCCACGGCAAATCTGACGCTTTTGTGGAACAAGAAATTTACTCCGCGCTGACAATGTTTAATTTTACCAGCAGGATCGTGCGTGAAGTAGTGATACAACAGCCCAAGGATGGCATATATGCCTACCGTGTCAATTTCAAAATGGCGGTGGTATTGTGCCGCAAATATTTCAGAACGCCGAAAGGTAGCAGTGACGAACTTATGCGGCAAATTGCCCGCCACACGATTCCAATTAGGCCCGGACGCCGGGATAACCGAAATCTTCGCATAAAAGGATTTGTTGGCTTTACATATCGTGTTGCTGCATAGCAGAAGCAAAAAAAGAGGGGCAGGGGGCTAATCTTCCAGCCCCTCCCCCATATATATTTTTTCAAAAGGCTGTTTTCTTGTCTCAAAAGCGGCGTTTTTTAAAAAAAGAAAGCTCTCTTATCTTAATGCCATAGAAAAAAGCAAAAATAAACATATATAGGCGCAAAATTATAACATGTCAAGCAGATGAATTAAAAAAGCAATGATTTTCTATAAAGCCGATATAGCTTTATAAAGGAACAAAAATCAACTAGTTCCATTGACGATGCAAAAAACTGACTGTGTTTTGGGACAGACCATATTTTTTTGAACTTTACTCGAGGAAAACAGCCATTAAGTTTAGAATTTTTGCAAATATCAACTAGGGCTTGTTTGAAAAATAAAAGTTGCACAAAAGGAGCAGATATGCGAAACTAGAGGTATGAAATGCTATGAATTAACAACAGAACAATGGGAACGTGTCAAACCT
>NZ_NFIQ01000177.1 GCF_002159455.1 Flavonifractor sp. An306 | reverse complement strand
GAGATATTTTGTGGTCATCCGGGACAGTCCCCATGAGACCCATAAGTGGACCATCTACACGGAGCGCCATGGATTTGAACAGCCGGAATTCACCTGTGCAAATGTGCGGGATATGCTCCGCCATATCAACACCATGGCCCCGGAAACCTGGCGCGATGATCCGCAGCCTGCAAAAACACCGCGTTCCCCTCAAAAAAAGCGAAAGGAGGCAGAACGATGAACCGGGAAAACGCGGGTGCCAAGCCGACTGCTCCGCCCAGACTGCCGCCAGAGGCGGAGCAGGAGATCCTGGAGGCATTGTTCGAGGGGATGGAGATCCACTCCAGCGAGATCGCTGCAATCCTGAAAAAGCATGGCGTGTGCGGGGATGTGGAGGCCCTCCAGGACAGCTACCGCAAGCGCCTGGGCCAGCGTCTCATGGCCAGTCTCCGGGATGATACCGGGCGGCGTGAGGTGCTGGCCAACGGAAAAGGCAGCTATGTAGTGCTGGAGGGCTGCGGCGACAGGCGGCAGCTCAAGCAGATCCACCGCCGCATCCAAAACCAGATGAATGGGCTGGATCTCTCGGCGCGGAAAGTGTCCGGCAGGCTGACTGTTCTGGAACGGCTGTCCCACAAGTGGAGAAGGGCTGGTTGAGATGGACGCAAAGACATTCTATGAGCAGATCGCCCCAGAACTGGACCCAGGGGGCTTCAAGCTGTACTTCACAGCCCAAAGGCTGACAGGCTTTGAGCTATATAAGCAGTTCCCTTATGAGGACTCCCGCGGGATGTTTGAAATGATGAACGGTCATCAGCTCATGCGCTATCTGCTGGCGGATCAGTTCCATGCCATCCGCTGGGAGATCGTTCCCGGAACTGGCTATGAACACGCAATCCTCCAACCCATTGATACTACCGCACCAGCCTACCAACAGTTTGAACGCAGATTATATGAAACGCTGATGCAAAATTGCCATCTGAATCCACTGGAGCATGAGCAGGCAGCGCGGGTTACACAGAAACAACGCCGTCGGAACGGGCGCAACTCCAGATGAACGGGGCTGTTGCCACAGGATGCCGGGCAAATAAAAAGAGGTGATCATTACGGCAGAGCAAGACCATGTTACTAAAATTACAGAGGACAATCCGGATGCTTTTTGGGATTTGATTTATCAAGCAAAAACCGCTTGCGGCCAGGATATGAAAGCTATGGAGCACTTTCTCACAGATCGTCTGATTTCCATGGGGCCTGAATCCGCCATGGTTTTTCATAAATGCGTATATATATATTCGAGATTGGCAGACCAATATGGGCTTTGGGACGCAGCCAGCATTGTCAAGGAGCGCGGTTGTTCTGACGAAGGATTTATGGATTTTCAGCCATGGCTGATCGCTCAGGGCAAGGAGACTTATATGGCAGTCTTAAAAGATCCGGATACACTGGCTGACGTGGAGATATACGGAGACTGTTGTTTCAGAGGCCTTTCCGATGTTGCTTACAGGGCCTATGAACAGCTTACAGGGCGAAATATATATCTAGATCATGTAGAAGCACCCAAAAATGTAAAAGACTTATACAGATCTTTGAAAAGAGAGATCGTGTACAAGGATGGCATTCAGTTTCCAAGAGAAATGAAAGACCTGCCGAATTTTTTGCCAAGATTGTGCGAGAAATACGGAGGGGCAGACGGAAGCCAGATACACCCGTATGTATGGAATCTGGAGATGTCTGATGTAAACGCGCTGCTAATTGAGGGAAAGACATTTGACAAACAGCAGCGGGCCAAAAAAACGAAGTC
>NZ_NFIQ01000176.1 GCF_002159455.1 Flavonifractor sp. An306 | reverse complement strand
ATACAGCAAATAACGCCATTAGTACAGTTACAGGGACTAATTTTCACGCACCGGCCCATATAATAATTTTAGTACAGGGACAGGGACGGTGAGCGAAAGTGAGATTGAATCAAGCAGTCAGCAAGCGCCTTTTGGAGCTGCTGGACGAACGAAATATGACACAGTATCAGCTGTATATGAAAAGTGGCGTCCCCAAATCCACCATCGGCAATATTGTGAACTGCTCCTATGACTCTGTGAAGCTGCGGATCATCCATGAGCTGTGTCAGGGCCTGGGGATCGGCATTAACACCTTTTTTGCATCGTCGCTTTTCCAGGAAGATAACCTGGAACCGTAAACCTCCGACGAGCTTCGCCGGGGGTTTTGTTTGTTCCATCCAGGCGGTTAATTTCTTGCGGGATTCTCTTTGCATAGGGGGCTTGTTGACTGTTGGTATAGAAAAGGGGCAGCCAATTTCTCGGCTGCCCTTGTGGGTGGTAGCCCCCATCTTGCTTCTGGCATAATTGTATGTAAAATCCAAACGCAAAACATAGGTGCTTAGAATCATCAATTCTGAATTTGCTCCCATTCCTTTCTCCATACAGGAATAATTTTATCATGGTCAGTAATGCGAAATCGAGGATCGTTTAAATTAAGAACCATATTTAGTCGGTTACTATATATGGTGGGGCTTAAATAAAATGGGCCATAGTGTTTCTCATCTAATGTGCAAAAGTTTTGTTTTATTGCCGATTCAAAGTCAATGTAAAGTTGATCTCCAAAAGGATTATTTGCTCCAATAGCACTGCTCATATTGATAATTTTTTTCTCGCTATCGTAGAAGTCATCTATGGATAGGCAGATAAACATACGAATAGCTTCAGCATATACCCATATTTGACGGACACCCATGGACCGACCATCCATATTTTCAAGTGCTTTTGCCGAATAAAATACATTCTGAGTGTAAGTGGTTCTTCCTTGATGAGTGGTTTCAACATACTTGATTTTATACTTTGATTCTAATTCTGAGAGAATTTGTACTAAATCGGATACGGAGGTGAAAAATTCAATTTTTAACTTTGGTGATTGGTAACATTCCTTATTTTTTCCCTTCTGTAAATACCAAGTATCAATATCTATGGGAACGTGTTTATTCGAGTCATCAAAGCACCATGCAGGAGACAAAAAGTTATAATCGCGCTGAACAAAAAGGTATTCACTCCGATTAGTATATACATCTGGATCAATATAACAATAACCAGATTTAACAAAATGTTGCACAAAGAAATGCTTTATATTTTTGTAAAGTGTTCGCGGTAAAACAGCCTTATTCTCTGCCGATAAAAACAACGATCCTTCACAAAGGACATGGTCATCTTCTAAATATACAGGAGGACCGCTAAACCTCAGAGAGAGAGGAGTATCGGTTTCAATAGAAGTGTCATCAGGCGTATATATCCAAAAACATGGCGTCCCAGAATAGGCTTTCCCGAAATTGTGAAACTCTCGATAAGAACTTAACGGTTTCCGAAGTGGAGTATCAATTTCCGCTATACTTGGGACCCTTCCAAAGAATGGCTGATATATAAGAGAATATCTTTGTTCAATTTCAAAAAACAGGTCTTTCAACTTTTGCGGTGTGCAGTAAAAGAAAATCTCCATGTAATATCACCTCTATTCATCTTGGGCATCCATCTCGCAGGAGGGAGAAGCCCTGCTTTCTTTGTTGCTTTAATTAAATTTCTCTTGTTTAAATTTTCCATTATCAAAACAATTTCTTAATGTTAGCTTGCCGTCTTCATTAAAACGATAACTATAACT
>NZ_NFIQ01000175.1 GCF_002159455.1 Flavonifractor sp. An306 | reverse complement strand
CCCAAAAACATAGAAAACTATAAGCAGGTCAGCAACAGGTTTAAAAAATTCTGTGCAGAAAACGACTATGATACTTATACGGCCAATATCGGTCAAATGTTTGCTGATAACATCTTCAACGAGAAAACTGGGGAGCTCGTCAGATATCGATATGTCATGTATAACCGTTTTGTTCGGCTGATAAACTCATTTTGCCTCCAAGGCGCTTTTGATTTCTCAATAGTCAAAAAAGAGAAGAGTCTACCAACATCTACGCAACTTATTGAGCTTTATCAAAATTATACGCAACATTTGAAAGCACAATATTCAAACAATGGAACGGTTGGCTTTTTTCAAAATGGGATATTATGTCTTCTGCGCTATATGGAGAAATCCGACATAACATCTTTAACAGATCTGGCTGTAGCAGATGTCGTAGACTATATCTGCTCTTGGCCACAGAAACATCAGCGCAATGTTCTCTGCATATTGCGTAATATTTTCCGGTATTTTGAGCGTGAAGATCTTTATTTTGCAGTAGCAGGGATTCACCCATACCATGCCAAACGGATCGTTCCAATGTTTACGGAAGATGAGGTCGCAAAAATAAAAGAAGTGTTATCATCATCATGTGTATCTCACAGAGATGCAGCGATATTTCTCCTGGGGCTTACTACAGGGATGCGTGCAGTTGATGTGATTAATCTGAGACTCTCCGATATAGACTGGAAAAATGAAACCATTTTCTTTCAGCAAAGTAAAACAGGTAATGCTGTGTGTCTTCCATTAACGACTGACATAGGGAATTCAATTTATCGCTATATTTTGGAAGAACGACCAAAGGTTAATGATGATCATGTGTTCTTGAGAAGTCAAGCACCGTTCATGCCTTTGTCGGGGCACTCAGCATGTTACTGTATGGTGACCCACGGGATGATGCAGGACTGGACTGGCTGGAGGACCGGCCATACACTACTGCATTTGTGCTTGGGAACCACGAAAACTATGACGCTTACAAAGACTACCCCAAAGAAGAATGGCATGGTGGACAGATCCAGAGGATACGTCCCTCCGTTCTGCACCTCATGCGAGGTCAGGTATATGAGCTCAATGGCAGGAAGTTTTTTACCATGGGCGGCGCTTCCTCCCATGATATCCAGGACGGCATCCTGGAACCGGACGATCCTGACTTCGAGGAAAAGTTCCAGCAACTCGAACAGCGCAGTGCGCTGTTTCGTGTGAACCATCGTTCCTGGTGGGCCGAGGAACTGCCCAGCGAAGCGGAATATCTGGAAGCCAGAGCAAATCTGGAGCGTGTCCACTGGAATGTGGATTACATCATCAGCCACTGCTGCCCCTCCAGCATACAGGATGTGTTCAGCGGAGGAATGTTTAAGAAAGACGCACTGACCGAGTTCTTCGACGAAGTGCGTCAGAAATGTACCTTCCGGTATTGGTTCTTCGGCCACTACCACAGCAATATGGTGATCGAGAAAAAATACGCTATGCTATATGAGCAGATCATAAGACTGAAGTAAGACAAAGGGCTGTGTTGACGCACGGCCCTTTTTTCGCCTCTGTTTGCACACGGCTTTGTCAGTATGTCATATAGGGGTTCGGAAATGGCTTGAAAAAAGCGCAGAAAAACAAAAACACAAGTTGCGCAAAACCCTGAATCCATTGAGCCGCAACGCTTTCCGGGGCGCATCTTTTTCGGCAACAAAACACAAAAGAGGATAATCCGAACTGCATCTTCCCTGTGGGGGATGCGTTCGGATTTCTTCTTTTTACTGAAAACTTAAATTTGACCCGATAAACAAAAAAAGAGGCGAACCT
>NZ_NFIQ01000174.1 GCF_002159455.1 Flavonifractor sp. An306 | reverse complement strand
GGTGTAATCCATACGATGGGAGCGTGTATGTGTTCCGTGACGGAACGGGCAGTATGCTGAAGTATATTGAATGGGATGGTCAGAGTTTTCAACAGGGAAAACGGCGGGCTCAGAGCGGCACATACCCCTGGCCGAAAGGAGAGTCCGGTCGTGTGGTTGAGATCAGCGAGAAAGAGTTTGCGTATCTTCTAAGTCAATCTATTGTGCCGTTTAAGCCCCATAAGTAAGATATCTAAGAAAAGCAGAAAAAGTGCTGTGATGATTGAAATTGCAGCACTTTTTTGCTATAATTTAAGTATGAAAACGCAAGAGAGAAGCGCAGCGGAGTGGCGTGCGCTGCTGGATAAAAAAGAAGATGAAATCGCATTCCTGCATCGGCAGATCGATTGGCTGACACAGCAGCTTCGGCTTGTACGAGGGCAGCGTTTTGGTGCGTCCAGCGAGCAGACACAGGCGATCCTGGAGCAGGTGTCTCTGTTCCCTGCGGTGGAATTGGGGTCATGTGAAAAGATGCCGGAACCAGAACTGGAGCAGGTCACATATAGACGGAGAAAACAGAAAGGAAAACGGGAACTGGATTTTTCTGACCTTCCTGTGGAACAAGTCATCCATGAACTGCCAGAAGCCGAGCAGGTCTGTTTGGAGTGCGGCGGGAGGCTGCATGCCTGCGGTCATGAGGTGCTGCGCCGGGAACTGGCCTATGTTCCCGCGCAATATAAAGTGGTGGAGCATGTACAGACGGCATATGCGTGCAGGTGCTGTGAAAGGAACAGCGACCATGCCTTTCTGCGGAAAAGCGAAGTTCCCGCCCCACTAATTCCTGGCAGCGGGGTAGCTTCACCAAGCCTGTTGGCCCATATTATGAACAGCAAGTATACGATGGCCCTTCCCCTTTACCGGCAGGAACAGGAACTGCACCGGAGGGGGCTGTCGATTTCCCGGCAAACCATGTCCAATTGGATCATCTATGCGTATAAGCATTATTTCTCTAGCCTTTTCCAGGCCCTGCACCAGGAACTGCTGAACAGTGAGATTCTCCACGCGGACGAGACCACGTTGACCGTGCTACGGGAGGATGGCAGGCAGGCCAGGCAAAAGAGTTATGTGTGGGTATATCGGACATCCGGCGATGCGGTAAGGCCGGTGGTGCTGTACGATTACCAACCCAGCCGGTCCGGAGTGTGTGCAAGCAATTTTCTGCAGGGCTTCACTGGGCTGCTGCATACAGATGGGTATGAGGCATACCACTGCAAACTGCCACAGGAGATCACAGTTGCGGGCTGCTGGGCACATATGAGGCGAAAATTCACGGATACATTGAAAACGCTTCCGAAGGATATCCGGGCACGCTCTCCAGTTCAGGTCGGTCTGGAGTACTGCAATAAGCTGTTCCATCTGGAAGAAGATTACGCAAAACAGGGACTTTCTTTTCAGGAAAGATTTTTCGCCCGGATGGAACGCTCCAGAACGGTGGCAGAAGAATTTTTTGCCTGGGTGAGAGAGGAACAGGAGAAAAATCCCGTACCAAAAAGTATGTTTGGTACGGCGTTGACTTATGCCCTGAATCAACGGGACTGGCTGATGAATATATTTCTGGACGGACGGCTGGAGCTGTCTAATAACCGGGCGGAGCGTGCGGTACGTCCCTTTGCCATCGGAAGGAAAAACTGGCTGTTTTGCAACACGCCTCATGGCGCCGATGCCAGCGCAACGATATATTCCATTGTTGAGACGGCCAAAGCGAATGGCCTGCGGCCTTTCCACTATTTAAGCTTCCTGCTGGAACGACTTCCCCACGGCTATTCTCCAGAAGCTTGCCTCCCATGGGGGACAACTGCTCAGT
>NZ_NFIQ01000173.1 GCF_002159455.1 Flavonifractor sp. An306 | reverse complement strand
GTGCTGGTGGGGGACATCCGCATCGGGGCCAACGCCCGTATCGGCGCGGGGGCGGTGGTGAGCCGGGACGTGCCGGCGGGGGCCACCGTGGTGGCCCAGCCCCCCCGGATTCTGGAGAGGACGTGAGGAAAATGGAGGAAACGCCGCTGTCTCGGACCGGCCGGGCCTGGCGGGAGGTGGACGGAAGAGCCCTGGCACACAACGCCCGCCTCCTCCAGGGCCTGCTGGCCCCCGGCTGCCGGCTGATGGCGGTGGTGAAAGCGGAGGCCTACGGCCACGGGGCGGTATGGGCGGCCCGGACCCTGGAGGCCCACGGGGTGGACGCCTTCGCGGTGGCCTGTCTGTCCGAGGGGATCGCCCTCCGTCGGGCGGGGATTTCCGGGGTGATCCTGGTGCTGGGGTGGACCCCGCCGGAGCAGGCCCCCCTGCTGGCCGCCTATGGCCTGACCCAGGCGGTGGCCGACGCGGCCCATGGACTGGCCCTCTCCGCCCAGGGGGTGGAGCTGAAGGTCCACCTGGCCCTGGACACCGGGATGCACCGGCTGGGCATCCCGGCGGAGGATACCGCCGCCATCGCCCACATGTTCACCCTGCCCCACCTGAAGGTGGAGGGGATATTCTCCCATTTGTGCGTCTCCGACGGGAGCTCGGAGCAGGACAGGGCCTTTACCGCAAGGCAGCTGGAGGTCTTTTACTGGGCGGCGGAAGAGCTGCGGCGGCGGGGGCTGGACCCGGGGGCGCTCCACATCCAGGCCAGCTACGGCCTGTGCCGCCTGCCGCCCCAGCCCTGCCAGTACGCCCGGCCGGGCATCGCCCTGTACGGCGCGGCCAGCAGTCCCGACCTCCCTCTGGGGGTGGCCGGGCTGGAGCCAGTACTCTCCCTCCGGGCCCGGGTGGTCTCTGTGCGCACCCTCCCCGCTGGGTGCGGCGCGGGGTACGGGCTGGCCTTTCAGGCCATGGAGGACCGGCGGCTGGCGGTGGTGTCCATCGGCTACGCCGATGGACTGCCCCGAGCCCTCTCCCAGCGGGGCGGCCAGGTGCTGCTGGGCGGAACACGGCGCCCCATGGTGGGGCGGATGTGTATGGATCAGCTGCTGGTGGACGTCACCGATGGGCCGGAGGTGGCCGCCGGAGACGTGGCCACCCTCATCGGCCGGGACGGGGGAGCGCGCATCTCCGCCGAGGAGGTGGCCCAGCAATGCGGCACCATCGCCAATGAGCTGCTCTCCCGGCTGGGTCCCCGGCTGCCGGTGGTACCCCTGGTGTAAAAAACAAGAATCCCCTGGCGCACTTGCGCCAGGGGATTCGTTGCAGTTACTCTTTCGGACGGATGGCCACACAGCAGTATTCCTCCGTATAGCTGCCGTCAGGCAGGGTCACCCGGCAGGTGATCACGGCGTCGCCGCACTGGAGGGTGGTAAAACGCACGGCGGGATTTCCCTTGGAGCTGGTGTATTCCTCCAGGGTAAGCAGCTCCGGATGGTCCACGCTCCACTCCACGGTGTAGTCCTTCCCGTAAAAGCGGGTATCACTGTAGACATAGAGCTCGGTGGTGGCGGTGTTGCCAGGGCGCATCAGGATTCCGATTGTGGACATGCCGATGTTGTCCTCAGAGGGCACCACATGGATCGTCATCCGGGTGGTATACCCGTCCTTGGTGGCGGTCAGATAGCCCACACCCACCTGCTTGGCGGTCACCCGACTTCTGTTCGCATCCAGCGTGAGGATATCCGGGCTCTCGTTGACCCAGGTGATGCCATCGTGGGAGATGGAACGGTAATCCGCCCCCACCAGGGTGAGCAGCATGGTTCCATGCTCATAGATCGACACCACCGGGGTGGTAAAGTTCAGCTCCGGAGCCACGTAGTCTACGCTCTGGCTGGGGGTGGGGG
>NZ_NFIQ01000172.1 GCF_002159455.1 Flavonifractor sp. An306 | reverse complement strand
ACAATGAGGTCTACAATACCCATAACGACGGCGGCTGGAACGGCGACGGGCAGGCCTGGGACGCCGACTGGGGCGATGGGACCGTCTATCAGTATAATTACAGCCATGATAACGAGGGCGGCTGCTTCATGATCTGTCTCCAGCACGCCTACAACAGCGTGTTCCGCTACAATATCAGCCAGAACGACAGCGCCGGCGTCATTGTGGCGGCCACCAGTCCCCGCGCCAACATTTATAACAACACCTTCTATATCAAGGAGAACGTACCCTTTGTGTACACCAATTCCGGCAGCTACGGCACGCTGGATGTGAAGAACAACATTATTTATTATGCCGGCAGCACACCCAAGAATGAGAACTGGCAGACTGGGAGCTGCAGCTATGCAAACAACATCTTTGTAAACTACAACAATGTGCCCACCGGGGAGAACAACATCCAGATGACCGCCGTGGAGGGAGCATCCCTGATGGTGGATCCCGGAAAGGGCGGGACCGGCAACGCCCAGGGGAATGCGCTGAATACGCTGGACGGATACAAGCTGCAAGACGGCTCCCGTGCAATTAACGCGGGCACAATGGTTTCCACTCCTGCATTCCTCTTTGAAATGGAAAGTCAGGGCGTGCACGCAGACCAGGATTTCTTTGGAAACCCCATTGGCTTAAAGCCGGATATTGGCGCCTTTGAAAGCGAGCTTGCCAACGAGGGAGACGAGTTGCTTCTGGTCTCCAATGTGTATCAGATTGTGGAGGAGGATACCGGCAATTCGGTAAACGGAATTCCCAAAAATACTACGGTGGAGCAGTTCCTGGAAAAAGTTCAGTACACCAGCACGGCCACCGCACAAGTAACACGCCAGGACACACCGGTAGAACAAACACAAATCATTCTCAGTGGAGATATTTTAACCCTGTCGGCTGCAGACAAGAAGAAGCAATATACGCTTTACCTGGAGCCGGAGTACTATGAGCGCACAGGTTGGACCGCTACAGCAGGAAGCGCCCAAAGCGGAGAAGGGGCGGAAAAGGCGTTAGACGGCAACGTGGACACCCTTTGGCACAGCAATTGGAACGGCTGTACGCAAGACCAGGCATGGATCTCCATTGACATGAAGCAGAGCCAAACCGTATCTGCGCTCCAATATGTCCCCCGTCAGGCTCAAATAAATGGCCTGATTCTGGAGTATAAGATTGAATTCAGCACCGATGGCACCGATTGGAGTGCCATCCCGTCCGTTACAGGCACATGGGCTCAGGACAACACCACAAAGACGGTGACATTTTCTCCTGTGCAGGCACAATATGTCAGACTGACTGGCACAAAGACCGCCAGCGACGGGACGCAAACATTTATATCCGCCGCCGAGATTTACCTGGGACGGATAGTCTCGCAATAAAAGGAGGGTGGCATTGATGATCAGACGACGTCTATGCTCGTTGGCAGTATGCGCCGCGATATTGTTCAGCGTTGTATTTCCTCCCATAACAGCGCAAGCTGAGGGAGACACGCTACCACAGGCAACAGGAAATACGTATTATGTCAGCACGCTTGACGGAAACGACCGGAATAGCGGTAAAAGTGAGACCGAGGCTCTTTATAGCCTTACCGCATTGAGTCAGATGAATCTTCAGCCGGGAGACCGGGTATTGTTGGAACGGGGTTCCAATTTCTATAATGATTTTTTACACTTGCGGGGAGTCAAAGGGACGCAGGAGGCGCCGATTGTGATTGACGCCTATGGCGACAGCGGTGCGGCATTGCCTGTGATCAACACCAACGGGCAGGGCATCTGGTATCAGGACTACGGCACGGCGCTGGACAATGCCCAGCATGTCTACCGGGGCTATGTGTCCTCGTCCATTTTGCTGTACGACTGCGAGTACATTGAGCTCAACAACATCGCCATGACCAACCGGAACCT
>NZ_NFIQ01000171.1 GCF_002159455.1 Flavonifractor sp. An306 | reverse complement strand
GCTGACGCCCTGGCTTCCAAGCCTCCCACCTATCCTGTACATGATTTACCGAATTCCAGTATTAAGCTACAGTAAAGCTCCATGGGGTCTTTCCGTCTAGTTGCGGGTAACTGGCTTCTTCACCAGTACAACAATTTCGCCGGGTGGGCTGTTGAGACAGTGCCCAAGTCGTTACGCCATTCGTGCGGGTCAGAACTTACCTGACAAGGAATTTCGCTACCTTAGGACCGTTATAGTTACGGCCGCCGTTTACTGGGGCTTCGATTCAAACCTTCGCTTGCGCTAAGCTCTCCTCTTAACCTTCCAGCACCGGGCAGGCGTCAGCCCCTATACGTCATCTTTCGATTTAGCAGAGACCTGTGTTTTTGGTAAACAGTCGCTTGGGCCTATTCGCTGCGGCCCCCCGTAGGAGGCTCCCCTTATCCCGAAGTTACGGGGTCATTTTGCCGAGTTCCTTAACAACCCTTCTCCCGTTGGCCTTAGGATTCTCTCCTCATCTACCTGTGTCGGTTTGCGGTACGGGCACCTTAGCATACCACACACCTTTTCTCGCCACAGAGCATCGCGGACTTCCCTACTTTATTTCGGTCCCTTACGCCCGGGTCAACCAACGCCCGGGTCCCGCTATCTCCATGTGTCAGTGTGCTTAAGGTTCGGTGGCTACGGAATTTCAACCGTATGTGCATCGACTACGCCTTTCGGCCTCGCCTTAGCTCCCGGCTTACCCTGGGCGGACGAACCTTCCCCAGGAAACCTTAGATTTTCGGCCATTATGATTCCCACATAATTCTCGCTACTCATTCCGGCATTCTCACTCGTGTAAAGTCCACCGCTGCTTCCGCTGCGACTTCACCCCGTACACGACGCTCCCCTACCCCGCATCTTGCGATGCAGCCCAAGCTTCGGTTGCATGCTTAGCCCCGTTATATTTTCCGCGCAGAGTCACTCGACCAGTGAGCTATTACGCACTCTTTTAATGAGTGGCTGCTTCTAAGCCAACATCCTGGTTGTTTTCGCAACTCCACATCGTTTTCCACTTAGCATACATTTGGGACCTTAGCTGTGGGTCTGGGCTGTTTCCCTTTTGTCCACGAGACTTATCTCACGTAGACTGACTGCTATCCATCAATTATCCGGCATTCAGAGTTTGATAGGGTTCAGTAACCTTATCGGCCCCTAGCCCATTCAGTGCTTTACCTCCGGCAATCTAAGATAACGCTAGCCCTAAAGCTATTTCGGGGAGAACCAGCTATCTCCGAGTTCGATTGGAATTTCACCGCTATCCACAGGTCATCGCCGACCATTGCAACGGGCGTGCGTTCGGTCCTCCATGGGGTTTTACCCCCACTTCAACCTGCCCATGGATAGGTCACCCGGTTTCGGGTCTATTGCCACTGACTTTATGCGCGCTATTAACACTCGGTTTCCCTTCGCCTCCGGTACTGAATACCTTAAGCTTGCCAGTAACAATAACTCGCCGGACCATTCTACAAAAGGTACCTCATCACACGTTAACGTGCTTTGAGTGCTTGTAAGCACAAGGTTTCAGGTTCTGTTTCACTCCCCTCCCGGGGTCCTTTTCACCTTTCCCTCACGGTACTGCTCCTCTATCGGTCATCAGGTAGTATTTAGGGTTGGAGGGTGGTCCCCCCAGTTTCCCACCGGGTTTCACGTGTCCGGCGGTACTCTGGATCCTGACTAATGAGATTCAGCTTTCGCTTACGGGGCTATCACCCGCTATGGCCGGCCTTCCCATACCGTTCAGCTAACCTATCTCACCGTTGTGTCAGTCCACAACCCCGGAGGATAAATCCTCCGGTTTGCCCTCTTCCGCGTTCGCTCGCCACTACTTGCGGAATCTCTGTTGATTTCTCTTCCTCGCCCTACTTAGATGTTTCAGTTCAGGCGGTTCCCCACCTACGCCTATTTGATTCAACGCAGGCTGAC
>NZ_NFIQ01000170.1 GCF_002159455.1 Flavonifractor sp. An306 | reverse complement strand
CACCATGCCGCACAGACAAGCCAACAACAAAAAACCGGGGTCAGACCATCACGGCCTAACCCCGGTTTCCTCCGGTGACTTATTTGGCTTTAATGTCCCAACGCTTGGCCAGGGCCTTGCATATAAACCCCATCGTAATGGCGTCCTGCATTTTCTGACCATCCTGTCCAAGCCAGATTTGGGCTATCCGAAGCCCTTGCTTGGTAAAGACAATATAGCCTTGTGTACCCGGAATTTCTATCACTTCTAAACCATGCATATTCATATATTTGTGCCTCCTAAATCATCTATCATGCCTGCCAAACTATACAGGTGGTTTGACAAGCCTGACTTTAAAACATAAAAGCCCGCCCCATCCACAACTGCTATTGTGTTTGTATCGTCCCATAACAACACCTTGCCGCTCTTGTCATCCTCAATCGACACAGTGATCTGCGCCTTTACCTTGTATGCCATACTCGGCCCCCCTTGCTTCTTTTTTTAATTTTTAATTTTCTCTTCCTCATACAATCTATGTCTAAAAATAAGCATAAAAAAATTACCACCTATGCCTTGCACAAGTGATAAAGTGTTGTCTCTTTTCTTTTTCTATACCATCTATGATTGTTATGCGTAAGCCTTGCATATCATCAACATAAGTACCATCACCAGCAACACCACTACTACCATTACCACCGCCAGAGACTTCCCAATCTGCATATGACGGGGAAATGATAACTTGCAAAGCCATTATAAACGCTAGTAGGAATACTGCTATACGCTTTAATGATTGCATACGCAACTTCCTCCTTTCAAATTAAATTTTTATTATCAATACAACAGCCAGAATCATATAAACTCTTGGCGTGATATAGTGTGTCTGACTGTTGTATTGATTTAGATTGGAGTATAGTTACATTATCCAGCCATCCTCTTCGCCACCTTCAATTCCCCCGGTTCCGGGAACATAGGTTCCACCTTGTTCCTCTGCTATATCTATTACATCTTGCTCTGTGAGAGTTGGGTCATATGTGCCTCCTGCATCCTCAATTAAACTCTTAACCCCTTCCATATCTACATCAGAATTGGTTCCACCACCAGAGGATGTACCTCCACCAGAAGTAGTTCCACCGGAGTTGTTGTTGCCAGAAGAGGTACCACCACCAGAAGTAGTTCCACCGGAGTTGTTGTTACCAGAGGAAGTGCCGCCACCAGAAGTTGTACCGCCAGAATTGTTGTTACCACTTGAAGTTCCACCGCCACCGGAAGAAGTACCACCAGAATTGTTGTTACCACTGGAAGTTCCGCCACCAGAAGTAGTTCCACCGGAGTTGTTGCCACCACCAGAAGAAGTGCCTCCAGAGTTGTTGTTACCAGAGGATGTGCCGCCACCGGAAGAGGTGCCTCCAGAGTTGTTGTTGCCAGAAGAGGTACCAGGATTAGGGGTGGGCTCGGGAGTCGGTGTCTCGATTACTACATCATCAGTTAAATCCATGTTCTGATTCTTGTCCTCTGGATGCTTGGCTACCCAATCCTCCCATTCCTCTTTACTTATCGCTCCATCCTTATTGGGATCATTCGCAATATCATAAATGACAGGAACAGGGGGTTCTTCAAAATTGGTTTCCTTCTCGCTTTCAGGGGTGCTGGTATCGGCTGGTTCGGTGACTGCCGGGGTGTTGGTGTCCTCTGGTGCTTCTTCCTTGGGAGCACCGCAAGCAGTGAGGGATAGTGCCAGAGATAGGGATATACCATATAGAATCGCCTTTTTCATCACGGTTTCCTCCTTTGCCGTCACTGGGACGGCTTTTTTCTTATCTCTCAACGGTGCTGCCCATAGGGGTGGGATTGCTCCCTGTCCCCCGTTGGGCGTTCCCGCCGAGATAAATAAAAGCGGTGCAGGGCTGTTTGTTCCCTACACCGCATTGAGGTACGACACAAAGCCCATTACAACCACCTTGTCAAGAAAACACAAAACGGCTATAATGAGAAAAGGCG
>NZ_NFIQ01000017.1 GCF_002159455.1 Flavonifractor sp. An306 | reverse complement strand
TCCAGATACCGCTTCACCCATGCAGATACCAAGCTGCTTCCCACTCCGTACTTTCTCTCGATTTCCCTGACCGACAGGTGCTCATCCAGATGCAGATGAATGTAATGCAGTTTTTCCTCTTTACTCCACTTCCGATGTGACGTCCCCTTTTTCCCCATTTTTTCTACCCCCTTTTCTTCATCTTACCATGAAAAAAAGTAGACACCCACACTTTTGTGAGTGTCTACTTTCATTTTACAAGTGCAAGCGGTAAAACCGCTGCCTCGTTTTCGTTTGTTTCCTGCTCTGCCTGCCCTCAGTCCAGATACCGCAGATTGGACACGGCGCTGATGCCCAGCCCCGGCCCGTCGGTCAGGGTGATGTCCCTGCCGCTGAAGTTGGCGCCCCCCACCACCGGGTCGGCGCTGCACAGGGCCGGTCCGTCCAGGTCCACCTTGGTGATGGTCCCCTTGGCGCAGGCCAGATGCACCGCGGCGGTGACGCTGACCTTGGCCTCCAGCATGCAGCCGATCATGCACTCCACGCCGTAGACCTGGGCGGCGGAGACGATCCACAGGGCGTTGGAAAGCCCGCCGCACTTCATCAGCTTGATATTGATGTAGTCCGCCCCGTGGTTCTGGAGGATGGTCATGGCGTCCAGGGGGGAGAACACACTCTCGTCGGCCATGACGGGCACCGGAGAATGGGCGGTGACAAAGGCCAGACCCTCCAGGTCCCTGGCCTTCACCGGCTGTTCCACCAACTCCAGGTTCATCCCCTCGGCCTGCATGGCTTCCAGCAGCTCCACAGCCTGGCGGGGCGTCCAGGCCTGGTTGGCGTCGATGCGCACCACCGCCTCCGGCGCGGCGGCCCGCACCGCCCGCAGCCGGGCCAGATCCAGCTCCGGATTCTCGCCCACCTTGATTTTCAGAGCGCGGTAGCCCTGGGCCACGGCGTGGGCGGCGTCCTTGGCCATGGTCTCCGGGTGGTTGACGCTGATGGTCAGGTCGGTCTCCAGGGCGGTGCGGCCGCCCCCCAGCAGCTTGTACAGGGGCAGCCCGCAGGCCTGGCCGTAGAGATCCCACACCGCGATTTCAGCGGCCGCCTTGGCGCTGGTGTTGCCCACAATGCTGCCGCTGATGACGGAGCAGAGCTCCTCCAAGTCGGCGACCTCCCGCCCCACCAGCGCGGGGCAGATGTGCCCGGCCAGGGCGGCCTGGATCGAGCCCAGGGTCTCCCCCGTGACGGCGGCGGTGGGGGGCGCCTCCCCCCGGCCTACCGCGCCATCCGAGGTATAGAGCTCTACCACAATATCCTCCACATGGCCTACCTCCCGGAGGGCCGTCCGAAAGGGTACCCGCAGGGGCGCCGACAGCAGCCCCAGCCGAAAACCGGTTATTTTCATCCTATCTTCCTCCCGTCAAAGGTGGTGCTTGCTGCACTGGGAGAAGCTCTCAGACAGCGGCTTGGACACGGTTTCGTAATTTTTGTTGCACAGGGTGGTGAAGAGCATATCCACCACCAGAAGGGCGGCGATGCGGCTGCTCATGGCGCCGCTGCGGAACTCCAGCTCCGGCGAGGAGGTGGGCAGCACGTAGTCCGCCAGCTCGGCCAGGGGGTTGGCGCCGTACTTGGTCACGGCCACAATGCAGGCGCTGCGCTCGCTGGCCGCCCTGGCCAGCTCCAGCACCTCGGTGGTCCGGCCCGAGTTGGAGAAGAACACCGCCACATCCCCCGGCTTGATGGAGGTGATGTAGGTGAGCTGCACGTGGGCGTCGGTGCAGAAGATGGCCCGCAGGTCGATGCGCAGCAGCTTGTAGTACAGGTCCTCCGCCACCAGCCCCGAGGCCCCCATGCCGAACAGCCGCACGCTCTGGGCGGCGGCGATCCGGGCGGCCACCGCCTCCAGCACGGCGGGGTCCTGGATTTTGGCGGTGCTCCTGACGGCGTTCACCGTACCGGCCTCGATGCCCCGGATGATGTCCTCGGTGCCGGCGTAGATCCGGGTGTCCAGAAAGTCCATGCTGCTGGGCACGGCGGTCTCCTCCCGGGCCTGGCGCAGCTGGGAGACCAGGTTCTTTTTCATCTCCTTCAGGCCGGAAAAGCCCAGGGACTTGCAGAAGCGCACCCACACAACCTGGCTGACCCCGCTCTTCTCAGCCAGAGAGGCGATGGGGTCGTCAAACACCGAGCTGAGGTTTTGCAGAAAATATCTGGCCACCTTTTGCTCAGCGGGACTGAGGGCATCATACCTGCTCCGGGTCCTGATCTCGATGTCTGTCATGGCAAACCCCTTTCCTGATGAAAATGGGGATACCTGTTCCCAGTATCCCCATCGTCTATGTGTTTCTGAGGTACAGGCCGTACCCCCGGCCCACGGAGCCGCCGGCCCGCAGCCGCTCCTTGAAGAGCCTCTGCAGGGCGGTGTCCTCCGGCAGGCCGTCCGGGCTGCCGTCCCAGGGCCTGCCGAAAATGATCCACATGTCCCCATAGCCGGGGTCGTCGATAACGTACAGCAGCCGGTAGCGGGCGGCAAACCGCCGGATGCCGGAGGTCTCCCCCAATCCGGCGCACAGCGGATGGAGCAGCCAGGAGTCGCACACAAAAGGTACGCCCCCCGTCCGGTCCTCCATCTGGAAAAAGGCCGCCGCCCGGGCGTAGGACGCCTCGCAGTCATCCTCCCGCAACGGACCGCAGGAGGGGACATGGACGTTGATCACCCGCTCCCCCCGGGTCAGAGGGGCGTCGGCCCGGAAGTCGGTCAGCTCAAACTGCAGCCGGCCCAGGGCAAAGCACTTCAGCTCAAAAAAGCGGTAGAACCACGCCGCCACAAAGGAGCCCCACACCCCGTAGATCCTGTGGCACTCCCAGGTTTTCCACAGCAGATCGGCGAAGGAGTCGTGATAGATCCCCTCCTCCAGCCCGGCAGCGGCGTATTTTGCCCGGGCGGGCTCCAGCAGGCAGAGATAGGGCATCATCCGCATGGTATAGGGGCTCTGGCCGCAGGGGGCGGCAAAGGTATCCATCTGGGCCAGCACGCCCTTGATATCCACCGGCTCCCCCGCCTGATAGGCCTGGACCGTGCCCTCCAGCACGGCCCGGGCCTGTTGGTGCCCCATGGCGGCCTCCATGGCCCGGCTATAGGTCTCCACGGCCTCCGGGTGGTAGTCCCAGGGGGCCAGCAGCTGTTTGATTCCGGCGCGGTCACAGCGCATCTCTCACACCTCCCCGGCGTTCAGATCCTTGAGCAGCACCCGCTCGGCAATGCCGGGCTTGGCGGCATCGGGCAGCACGCCCAGCTCCCAATAGCCCAGGGAGCGATAAAAGGCCAGCGCGCCGGCATTGAAGTCGCTGACCAGCAGGCTGGTTCTGGCGCAGCCGGCCTCCCAGGCCATGCGCTCAAATTCCCCCATCAGGAAGCGGCCCACGCCCTGGCCACGGGCCCACGGGGCGGCGCCCAGCAGGGAAAGGTAGTGGTACAGGCCGCAGAAGCCGCCCGGCACCACCCGCATCACCCCGGCGATGGCGTTTTCATCGGTGAGGGCATACCACAGCTGGCCCTGCCGGGCGGCCCGCTCCAGCGAGCGCTGGAGCCGGTCGCCGCCGGCGAAGTATCGTTCCCAGATGGCGCTGCCCCGAAAGACCTCCACGCACTCCGCCAGGCGGTCTCCGCCGCCCGGCGCCAGCCGGAGCGCCGGGCTCATCCCTTGACGCCGCCCAGGGCGATACCCTCCACAAACTGCTTCTGCATCAGGCAGTAGAGGATGAAGGGCACCAGGAAGGACAGGGTGGCCGCCGCCATGGGGGGACCGTAGTTGGTGGCAAAGTAGCTGGTGAGGGAGCTGGTTGCCACGGTGAGGGTCTGCATCTCGTTCTTGGTGGCGGCGATGAGGGGCCACAGCAGGGCGTTCCACGCGGAGTTGAAGGTGAAGATGGCCAGGGTGATCCGGGCCGGCTTGACCATGGGCAGCACGATGCGGGTATAGATGACAAACTCGCTGCACCCGTCGATCTGGGCGGCCTCGATGAAGTCGTTGGCCACGCCCTGGATGAACTGCCGCATCATAAACACGCCGAAGGCGCCGATGAGGGGGATGACCAGGGCGATGTAGGTGTTGAGCAGGTGCCACTGGCGCATCATGACGTACAGGGAGATGAACACCACCTGGGTGGGGATCATCATGGTGGCCAGCACCAGGTTGAACAGGCCCTTTTTGCCGGGAATGGGCTTTTTGGCAAAGCCGTAGGCCATGGAGCAGCTCACCAGGTCCACCGCCACCACGCTGACCACCACCACGATCAGGCTGTTGAGGATGGGCCGGCCGAAGTTCCGGTTTTCAAAGAGGTAGCGGTAGTTGAAAAAGTCAAAGAGCTTGATGTCCTCCCAGCGGATGTACATGGTGGAGGTGTCGGCAAAGGAGACCAGAACCATGTATACCAGGGGGACAATGCACAGAATGGCGAACAGGGTGACCAGAATCACGCCCACCACAAAGCGCACGCTACGGCGTTCTCTGCGTATCATGTTCAGTCCTCCTTTCCTTCAAAGAACCGCTGCTGGATGAAGTGAACAGCCAGAATGACCAGCAGCAGCAGCACGGCCACGGCGCTGGCGTAGCCGATGCGGAAATCCTGGAAGGCGTAGGCGTATATGATGTAGGCGACCGTGGAGGTGGCGCCGTAGGGGCCGCCGCCGGTCAGCTTGTAGACGATGTCAAAGGCCTGGAAGGACCAGATGATGCCCAGGGTCACGTTGAGGTAGGTAATGGGCTTGATGAGGGGAACGGTGATTTTCCAGAAACGCTGTCTGGGGGTAGCGCCGTCGATGAGGGCGGCCTCCCGCACGCTGACGTCGATGTTCATGATGCCGGCGTAGAAGATGATGGTAAAGTAGCCCACGCTCTTCCACACCGCCACCAGCGAGACGCAGATGAGGGCCGAGGTGGGTTCACCCAGCCAGTTGTAGGGCCCCAGGCCGAAGATGCCCAGAATCTCGTTGAGCAGGCCGCCCTTGGAGGCCAGAATGACCTCCCACACGGAGGCGGCGGCCACATAGGAGGCCAGGGTGGGAATGAAGATCACGCTGCGCAGGAACCGGCCGTAGCGGTTGTTCAGGTACTCAGCCAGGAAGTTGGCCACAAACATGGCCATCAGGGTCTGGAGGGGCACGGTGATGATGACGTAGATCACCGTGTTGAACAGGGCCCGGCGCAGCTGAGAGTTGGTGAACACCTTGGCGTAGTTCTCAAGGCCGAGCCACTGGGGCGGCTGGGCCAGATTGTACTGTGTGAAGCTGTAAAACACCGTCATAAAGATGGGCGCGATACAAAAGACCAGGAAGATCAGCATGCCCGGCGTGATGTACGCGATGCCGTAGGCGGCCTGACGGCGCATCAGGCGGGAGGCGGGCCTCCGATTCGGTTTACTCATTCTTTCACCACACTCATTTCCGCTTTAAAAAAGAGAAACCGGGCATTGCCGGAGACGACCATGCCCGGTTTCTGCGTTCTGCTGTTAGGAAGCGATCTGCTCGTTGTAGTAGGTCATGGTCTGCTCAATGACCTGCTCGGGGGTGAGCTGGCCCATGAGCATGCCCTGGACGTTCTGCTGGAACTGGTCCATGAAGGAAGCGGAGCCCTCGAAGGAGGGAACCACGTGCATCTTGTCGGCGTCGTTGGTGTACATGCTCTGGAAGGGCTCGGGCTCGGTGTAGGTGGCGTCGGTGGTCAGGGAGGGCATGCCATAGATCTGCTCATGGTAGTCGTCCATGCACTCGGCGCTGGTGATGTACTTGATGAGGTCGGCGGCCAGAGCCTTGTTCTCGCAGTAGCTGGCCACGGCCAGGGAGTCCACGGAGAAGTTGGTGGCCACGCCGGCGGAGCCCTCCAGGCCCAGGGAGCACTGCCAGTTGATGCCCTTCTCGGTGTAGGTGGAGGCGTTGCCGGTGCCGTTGATGATGATGGCGGCCTCACCGTTGACGAACTTGCCGTTGGGGTCGTCCATGGTGACGATGCTGTCGTCAAAGATACCCTCGGTCTTCAGCTTGTTGATAAAGGTGAGGGCCTCCAGGGTGGCCTCGCTGTCCATGTTCAGGTTGCCCTCCTCGTCCAGCACGGTGCCGCCGGCCTGGAAGAAGAAGGGCCAGAAGCTGGCCAGCATGGCGGAAACGCCGTTGGTGGCGCCCCAGGACTGGATGAAGGGCCAGACGTCGGGGTTGGCCTCCTTGAGGGCCACGCACACGTCAAAGAACTCGTCCCAGGTGGTGGGCAGTTCGGTGATGCCGGCGGCCTCCAGCATGTCCATGTTGTAGTAGATCACGCAGGGGTTGCCCGCCATCATGGGCCAGGTGCACAGCTGGCCGTCGCTGTTATAGGCGCCCTGATCCAGGAAGACATACTTCTCCCGGTCCTCGTCGGTGATGTACTCGTCCAGGGGGGCCAGCAGGCCGGCGTTGATGAGGTCGTAGGTCTCGGTGACGTACACCACGTCGGGACCCTCGCCGGCGCCGGAGAGCATGCCGGTGTAGATTACGGTGGCGTAGTCGGACCAGGAGAGGATCTCCAGGTTGACGGTGCAGTTGTTCTCCGCCTCAAAGGCGTCCAGCTTGGCGTTCCAGAACTCCTCGTCGCTGATGCCGTCGCCGAACTGGTAGATGGGCAGCCAGAGGGTCAGCTCGGTGGCGGCGCCGCTGCCGGAGCCCTGGACGTCGCCGCCGCTGGTCTGGGCGGTCTGATCCCCGCCGCAGCCGGCCAGCAGGCCGATGGAGAGGGAGGCGGCAAGTGCAAGTGCAAGTACTTTTTTCATGTTATCCTCCTTACAATTTGACGTTTCCTCCAAAAGGGCATCACCGATACCCTTAGTTAGGAACATTATAACAGTTTATTCACAAAATGTAAAGAAACAAAAGTTCAATTTCACAAAATATACTGTTCTATTCTTTCATAATTGTGAAATTGGTCAAAAAACCGAATGAACCAGGGGCATCACGCCGGTAAATTGGCGTTTTCTGGAAAGCAGCGGAGCCAGCACCTCCAGTCCCCGGACGGTGTACTCCCACGCGGCGATGCCGGCCGCGCCCTGGGGCAGGTTCAACAGATCGTAGGGGTTGCGCAGCGCGGCCACCGCCATGGGCTTGCCCAGGGCGCCCAGGGCCTCCATCAGGGCCAGCTGGCCCGGCTTCAGGTGGGCGTTGCAGGTGCCCAGCACAATGCAGCTGCTCTCCGCCGCCGCCTGGACAGCCTTGGCGATCTCCCCTTCCTCCGGGTCGTCGGAGGTAACCAGGGCGTATCCGCCCAGGGCCTGGGCCATGTAGTCGGGGAAGGCAGGGGTCTCACGCACATGGCTGGACACCAGGCTGGCCCGGACGGGGCCGCAGCCCACGAAGAAGGGCCGCTCCCCCAGCTCGGGCATAGGGCCGTAGAGCAGGGTGAGGGAGCGCTCCAGCATCTGGCGGACCTCCCGGGCGTCCGCCTCGGTGGCGCCGGGCAGTCCGTCGGCCTGGCTCAGGTTGGACTTGGCCCGGGCCAGCCGCTCCAGGGAGCAGTCAAACTCCGCCTTGGGCAGGCTCCCGTCCTCCAGCCCGGCCAGCAGCCGCTCCGCCGTCTCCTGGGCCAGAGCGGCGGTGTGGGAGATACAGACGATGTCCGCGCCGGCGGCAATGGAGGCCACCGCCCCCTCCACCGTGCCGTAGAACTTGGCGATGGCGTCCATCTCCATGCAGTCGCTGATGATGACCCCGCCGAAGCCCAGCTCCTCCCGGAGCAGCCCGGTGAGGAGCCGCCGGGACATGGTGGCGGGCAGCCGCTCCGGCTCCAGCCTGGGGAAGAGGACGTGGCTGGTCATGATGGCTGGGATCCCCGCCCCGATAGCCTTGCGGAAGGGGGGCAGCTCGCAGCGCTCCAGCTCCTCCCGCCCCTTTTCCACCAGGGGCAGGCCCAGGTGGGAGTCCACCGCGGTGTCGCCGTGGCCGGGGAAGTGCTTTCCGCAGGCCATCACGCCCCCCTCCAGGGTGCCCCGCATGAATGCCAGGGCCAGCTCAGACGCCCGCTCGGGGTCGTCGCCGAAGCTGCGCACGCCGATCACCGGGTTGGCCGGGTTGGAGTTGACGTCCAGCACGGGGGCCAGGTTGAAGTTGACGCCGCAGCTGCGCAGCTCCCGGGCGGTGAGCAGCCCGGCCCGGTAGGGGGCGTCCCCTCCGGCGGCGGCCAGGGCCATGGCGCCGGGGGTGTTGAGCATATCGTCGGAGAGGCGGGTCACCACCCCACCCTCCTGGTCGATGGCGATGAGAGGCTCGGCCCCGGTCTCAGCCCGGATGAGCTCCTTCAGCTCCCGGCACAGGCGGGTAAGCTGCTCCCTGCTCTCAATGTTCCGGCGGAACAGGATCACGTTGCCGATCTTGTGGGTCCGCACCAGAGCTGCGAAGGTCTCGTCGATCTCCGTGCCGGGGAATCCGGCCATAATCCGCTGGCCTACCGCTTGTCTGAGGTCCATGGTTCAGTCCTCCTCCAGTACCTTGGCGATAACGCCGCCGTGTTCCTTCAGCCGCTTCTCCGCCTCCTGGGCGCTCAGGCCCCGGGCCAGCATGACGATGGCGGTCTTGACCGAGAAGCCGCACTGCTCCAGGGTCTGGCGGGCCAGCTCCTCCTCCACGCCAGCGGCAGTGGACACGATGGAGATGGCCCGGCGCACCAGCTTTTCGTTGGTGGGCATCACGTCCACCATCAGGTTGCCGTACACCTTGCCCAGGCGGATCATGGCGCCGGTGGAGAGCATGTTGAGCACCATCTTCTCCGCGGTGCCGCTCTTCATGCGGGTAGAGCCAGTGATGACCTCCGGGCCGGTCTCCACCCCGATGGGGATGTCCGCCGCGGCGTTCATCTCCGAGCTTTTGTTGCAGGTGAGGGCCACGGTTCTGGCCCCGATCTCATGGGCGTAGGCCATGGCGCCCAGCACGTAGGGGGTGCGGCCGCTGGCGGCGATGCCCACCAGCAGGTCCTTGGCGCTCAGATGGATGCGCTCCATGTCCTCCCGCCCGGCCTGGGCGTTGTCCTCCGCCCCCTCGGCGGCCCGGAACATAGCGCTCTCGCCGCCGGCCATCACTCCCATCACCATGCCGGGGTCCACCGAATAGGTGGGGGGGCACTCGGCGGCGTCCAGCACGCCCAGGCGGCCCGAGGTGCCGCAGCCGCAGTAGATGAGCCTGCCGCCGTCCCGCAGGGCCTCGTAGGCGGCGTCCACCGCCCTGGCGATGCTCTCCAGCTCCCGCTCCACGGCCAGGGCTACCTTTTTGTCCTCGTCGTTGATCCGGCGCACCATCTCCAGGGTGGAAATGCGGTCAATGTCCGCGGTATTGGGGTTACGCTGCT
The DNA here is from genome assembly GCF_002159455.1 of Flavonifractor sp. An306. Classification (GTDB taxonomy): domain Bacteria; phylum Bacillota; class Clostridia; order Oscillospirales; family Oscillospiraceae; genus Flavonifractor. The sequence continues at coordinate 49,679 of NZ_NFIQ01000017.1, read as the reverse complement.
CGGTGGGCAGCATGTTCAGCTGTACCAATCAAATCTACTCGCTTTCCTCAATGGATTCCCCGCCCAAGAGCCAGATGCACTTCCCTGCGGAAGGCGTTCATGTCCGCTTGGGGCAGGTGGTCGTAATACAGTCTGTTTGTCAGCAGGGCCAGACCTATGCCGGCCTGGCGGTCCACCCACAGGCTGGTCCCGGTGAATCCGGTGTGTCCGCAGCCGGTGGGAAAGGCCCCCCCGGTGTGGAAGGCCAGGCAGCGTCCCTCGCAGCCCGGCTGGGGGGTGACCGCCCCCAGAAAGGCCGGGTCCCGGGTGTTCAGATAGAACTGTCCCAGTCTGGCCACCCCCTCCCGGGTGCCGAACAGCCCGGCGTGGCCGCTGACGCTGTGAAAATAGTAATAGGCGTTGCCGTCGTTGGGCTGGCCCACCACGTCGGTACAGTGGGGCCGGAAGCCGTCAAAGGCCATCCCCCGCTCCCGGCACATGTTCTCCTCCACCCCGTTGTCCCGGCAGGAGGGCACCAGGGGCAGGGACAGGTCGGGGCAGAAGCACAGCTGGCCGATCCCCAGGGGCTGGGCCACATACCGGCGGATAACCTCCGGGAAGGGCAGGCCCGTAACGGCGCAGAGCACCTCCCGCAGGAGCATATAGCCGATGTCGCTGTACACCATGCCGGGCTGTCCCGGAGGGAGGTCGGCCAGGATCTCAAAGAAGGGCCGCCCGTCGGCGTAGAAGGGATACCAGGCCGGCAGGCCGGCCGTGTGGGTGAGCAGGGCCCGGAGGGTCATGCCCGCCAGCCGGGCCCCCAGCGCACCCTGGGCTTCGCCCAGCAGTCCGCCCACCGGGTCGTCCAGGCCGACCCTTCCCTCCGCCGCCACCGCCAGCAGGGCGGTGGCGGTGTGGGGCTTGGTGAGGGAGGCCAGGTCAAACCAGCGTCCCCCCTCCCCTTCGGTGGCCCCGGTCTCTCTCACGCCGGTTTTGTCAAAGAGCGCCCACTCGCCATAGGGGAACACGCCCTCCGCCACGGCCCGGTCCATCAACGGCGCCACGATGTTCAAATAAAAAACCTCTTTTCATCTGGCTGGAAATATTGTATCATAGTGCCACTGGATTTGAAAATATTATATCACCCCGAAACCGGCAGTTCAATTATGCACTTTATACTGAATCACAGGGGACCTTTTTGGCGAAAGGGCCCAACAGATTTTGGAAGGAGTGGAGGACAGATGATCAAACAGGTGGCGAACAAGCCCTGGCGGCTGGCGGTGGGGCTGATGTCGGGCACCTCGGTGGACGGCATCGACGCCGCGCTGGTGGAGCTGGAGGGGCTGGGGGCGGACCCCAAGGTGAGGCTGCTGGCCTTCCGGAACATGCCCTATCCCCCGGCGGTGCGGGAGAAGATTTTCGCCCTGTTCCGCCCGGAAAACGCCACGGTGGACAAGGTGGGATACATGAACTTTCTGCTGGGCGAGTATTTTGCCGAGGCGGCTCTGGCGGTGATCCAGGAGGCGGGTGTGGACAAAAGCACCGTGGACTTCATCGCCTCCCACGGCCAGACCATCTGGCACGCTCCCCAGGCCGACTGCTCCGACGGCTACCCCATCCGGTGCACGGTACAGATCGGGGAGGGGGCGGTGATCGCCGAGCGCACCGGCATCCCCACCGTCTCCGACTTCCGGGTGGCCGACATGGCCGCCGGCGGCCAGGGCGCGCCCCTGGTGCCCTTTACGGAGTATCTGCTCTACCGCCGGAAGGAGGAGACCATCCTGCTGCAGAACATCGGCGGCATCGGCAACATGACGGTGCTGCCCGCCGGCGCCCCGCCGGAGGCGGTCTTTGCCTTTGACACCGGCCCGGGCAACATGATCATCGACGCGGTCATCTCCGCCGCCACCGGCGGAGCGGAGGGCTTTGACCGGGACGGGGCGGCCGCCGCCCGGGGCACGGTGTACCGGGCGCTGCTGGAGGAGCTGCAGAAAGACCCCTACTATACCCAGCTGCTGCCCAAGACCACCGGCCGGGAGCGGTTTGGGCAGCAGTATACCGCCAGACTGCTGAACTACGGCAAAGAGCACGGCCTGTCCTTTGACGATCTGGCGGCCACCGCCACCGAGCTCACCGCCTGGTCCATTGCCGACGCCTATGAGCGGTACGTCCTGCCCCGCTACCAGGCCGCCGAGCTGATCGCCGGCGGCGGCGGCAGCTACAACCCCACCCTGATGGCCGCCCTGGGGCGGCGTCTGGCGCCCCACGGGGTCCAGGTGCGCACCCAGGAGGATCTGGGGCTGAGCAGCGACGCCAAGGAGGCGGTGGCCTTCGCCCTGATGGGGGACCGCTTCATGACGGGCCAGCCCAACGCCCTGCCCTCGGTCACCGGGGCCAAGCGCGCCGCCATCATGGGCAAGCTCTCCCTCCCCTCCCCCCGCTGAAACAGAAAACCTCCCCCCGGCGCGTCCCATCCGTGCCGGGGGGAGGTTTTTTGCCCGGCGGCATCCCGCCGGGAGCCGCTTGATTTCAGCCCATGAGTGGTGTACACTTTTTCCATCAGCATCCGCCGGAGCCATAGTCCGGCGGCGGAAAAAGGAGGCTGCCAACCTGTGGCAATCATCGGAATTGATCTGGGCACCACCAACTCGCTGGTCAGCGTCTATCGAAACGGACGCCCGGAGCTGCTGCCCAACGAGCTGGGGCAGTACATGACGCCCAGCTGTGTGGGCGTACTGGAGGACGGCTCCGTGGTGGTGGGCGCCGTGGCCAAGGAGCGGCTGATCACCCATCCCGGAGAGACTGCGGCCTCCTTCAAAACCTGGATGGGCACGGAAAAGGCCTTCTCTCTGGGGGGACGGACCTTTCTGCCCCACGAGCTGTCCGCCCTGGTGCTGCGGAAGCTGGCCCAGAGCGCCCAGGCCGCTCTGGGAGAGCGGATCGAGGAGGCCGTCATCAGCGTCCCCGCCTATTTCAACGACAACCAGCGCTGCGCCACCCGTCTGGCGGCCCAGCTGGCGGGGCTGCCGGTAAAGCGGCTCATCAACGAACCCTCCGCCGCGGCCCTCTTCCACAGCCGCGCCACCCCCCAGGAGGAGCGGCGGCTGCTCGTCGTGGACTTCGGCGGCGGCACCCTGGACGTCAGCGTGGTGGACTGCTTTGCCAACATGGTGGAGATCGTGGCCATCGCGGGCAACAACCGCCTGGGCGGCAACGACATTGACCGGGCCATCGCCGACTACTTCTGCCAACAGACCGGCCTTGTCTGGCCGGAGCTGGACGCCCAGCAGCAGCGGCAGCTGCTGGCCCTGGCGGAGCGGGGAAAGACCGGCCTCAGCCAGGCGGGGAGCCGGGGCTGCATCCTGGCCTGCCAGCTGGGCGGGGAGACCCTGAGCGCCTCGCTGAACCGGGAGCTCCTGTCCGGCCTCTGCCAGCCCATCTTCCAGCAGGTCAAGGAGGTCATCGTCCGGGGCGTCCGGGACAGCGGCATCCCCATTTCCGCCATCCACGACGTGGTGCTGGTGGGGGGCTCGTCTCAGCTGGGCGTGTTTGTGGACTATCTGGAGGAGCTTTTTTCCAAGCGCCCCACCCTGGCGGAGCATCCGGAGCACACCGTGGCCCTGGGGGTGGGCCTGTGCGCCGGCATCAAGCAGCGGGACGCCCAGCTTCAGGACCTGGTGATGACCGACGTGTGCCCCTTCTCCCTGGGGGTGGCCACCTGCAACGACCTGCAGGACGTCAACCCCCACATGTCCACGCTGATCCCCCGCAGCAGCATCCTCCCCGCCCGCCGCACGGAGCGGTTTTACACCCTCTCCCCCTACCAGCGGCGCATCCGCCTGTCCATCTACCAGGGGGAAAACTACTACGCCGCCGACAACCTGCTGCTGGGGGAGCTGTCGGTGTCGGTGCCGCCGGACGAGGCGGGCAAGCAGTCTGTCACGGTGACCTTCGCCTATGACATCAACGGAATTCTGGAGGTGACCGCCGAGAGCAGCGGCGGCGAGCGGCGGCGCACCGTCATTCTCAACCCCCGGCTCAACTGGTCGGAGGAGGAGATCAACCGGGCGCTGGAGCGGCTGAACGCCCTGCCGGACCAGTCCCTCCCCCGGGAGGAGGATCTGCTGCTCCTCTCCAGGGCGGAGCGGCTGTTTGCCGAGCTGACCGACAGCCGGCGGGAGGAGGCCGCCGACATCATCCTGCGGCTGACCCAGGCCCTTCAGTCGGGCAGCTCCATCCGCCTGGCCCAGGAGCGGGAGAACCTGCTCCTGCATCTGGAGGAGCTGGAGGCCTGGGCCCAGCGGGATATCTGGGAGCCCCCTTTCCGGGATGAAGACGACGAAGAGGACGAGGAGGAGATATGATGCAGCCTTGGGATCTGTTGGGCCTTGAACCCACCCGGGACACGGGGGCCATTCGCCGGGCCTACGCGGCGGCGGCGGCGCGGTATAACCCGGAAGAGCACCCGGAGGAATTTCTGGCGGTACGCCAGGCCTACGAGCAGGCCATGGCCTATGCCCGGGGCCAGGAGCAGCCGGACGCCCCGGCGGAGGACCCCGCCCCCCAGCCCCGGCCCGTGGAATCGGCCGGGCCAGTGGCACAGGAGGCGGAGACCGGCGGCTTTACCCTGTGGGAGGAGACCCAGGGCGAGGGGGACTTTCCCTGCCCGGCTCTGGAGCGCTTTGAGGAGCTCTACCGCTCCAAGCAGCGCCGGGACCGCAAGCAGTGGGACCTGTGGTTCACCTCCCCGGAGTTTCTGGCGGTCTTTCATGACCCCCGGTTCACCCATGCTCTGTGGCAGGCGGTGGACCAGGCGGGGGAGGACTTTCCGCCCCCCAAGGAGTTCCAGCTGGCCCTGGCCGTGGCCTACCGCTACCGGGCGGAGGTCTACCAGGATCACACGGAGTTTGTCCTGGAGCAGGGCGCCGGCTTTGAGGGGGTAAATCACATCCTGCGCATCGCCGGCCTGGGCCCGCTGGTGCGCAAGCTGCAGGGCAACGACGTGGTGCTCTCCGTGGCCTATCAGGATTACGATACCCTCTGCGGCCTGGCCCGGGCGGGTCGCTGGGGGCAGCCCGACCTGGAGCGGCTGCAGAAGTTCCTGATGCGGTACAGCAGCGCTTACCTCAAGGAAAGATGCTCCGGCAGGCCGGAGACCGAGCGCAACATCCTTTCCATGCGCCTGCTGGAGGCCTTTTTCAACGACCATTCCCTCCCTGTGGACGCCTATGAGGTGCTGTGGAACATCTTTGACCTGAACTCGGCGATTATGGGCCGCTCCAAGGTTTTTTACGGCCGCCTGCGGGAGATCGTCCTGGCCAAGGCGCCGGAGGTGTGCGCTCCCCGGGAGCGGTTTGTGGAGCTGCGCACCGCCTACAACGATCTGGGGCCGGAGGTGCAGGTGGCGGGGGGCGAGGACTCCCCCCGTGGCCGGGCGCTGGTGGAGCGGTTCATGGCCCGGGAGGATTTTCAGCGGGCCATCCGCAACCGGGTGTTTGTCCGGGACGAGCTGCTTCCCCACTGGTGCAGCTGGTTTTCCAATCCCCACCTCCTCCAGGCCCTCTCCGCCCTGTATGATGCGGATCAGGCCCTCCCCTACGCCTCCAGCGTGGTGGAAACCATCCGGCAGGCCCTGCTCCAGCGGGAGGAGGAGATGGCGGCCAAGCGGGAGCGGGAGCAGCTGGCCCAGCTGGCCATGGAGGACATCGGCCCGGAGAGCTGCACCCTCTCCAACCCCCTTTTCCTGCGCTATTTTCTCCAGACCGCCTTCTACTGGGCGGAGGGGCAGGAGCAGGAGAGCCTGTACGCCCTGCTGGACCGGGAGTTCCCCTCCAACCAGGTGTGGAACCAGCGGCTGGCCCAGGCGGAGCTGTCCCGCTCCATTCCCCTCACCCAGTCCGGCACTGACGAAACCGGCCAGAACATCCAGCGCACCATGGAGCTCCAGCTTCTGTTCCACCAGTTTTATGTGGAGTACCGCATGGACGGCCAGATCCTCTGCAACCCGGAGCTGCCCTTCTGGGGGCTGGCCCAGCTGGAGGACGACGAGCTCTTTCTGCTGCTGCTCCCCATCCTGTCCGCCTTCCAGGACGAACGGGAGGAGGTGCAGGCCCACCTGCGGGAGCGGCTGGCCCGGCTGGGCCTTCCCGACGCCCTGTTGTCCAGAACCGCAGAGGCGCTGGCGGGGGAGGCGGCCTGCCTGATCCCCACGGATGGCGGCGCCGCCATCCTCCGCCCGGCCCGCTTCTGCCAGGAGGCCGAGGGGGAGCTGTACAGCTGCGTCTGGTACGGCAACGGGCAGCTGCTGGCCTTCCGGCGGACGGCGGAGGGCCTTGGGCTGCTGCGGGAGTTCTGCCGGGATGGGGTGAACTCCCTGCAGGACGCCTGGCGCATCTCCACAGAGATTTTCAAAGAGGTATTCGCTCCCGCCCCCAGTCCGGACGAGCTGAACACCGGCCTGTGCCAGCACCTGCACGTGGAGTACTCCGCCATGCCCAGCCAGGACTTTGAGGGGGAGGACATCACCCCCGCCCTGCTGGCGCAGCTGCTCCAGGGGTTTGAGATGAAACAGGTCACCCGTCTGGTGGTCAACCACAACCTGGTCCTGCTCTGGAGCCAGCCCAGCTTCGTCACCGCCGCCCAGCCCGGAACCTGCGCCCTGCTGCGCTTCCGGGACGAGGCCCGCGCCCGGGACGGGCTGCTGTCCGACTGGGACAGCTATTACTACGGTCAGGCCGACCAGACCCCCCAGCTCCCCTTCCGCATGGGCACTTTGCCGGACTATCTGGTACACCGCACCCCCCAAAAGCCCATCGAAGCCCTCATCGCCCTGCTCAACGGCATTGACAGCGGCAACGGCCGCTGGTCCAACAAGGTGAACCTCTACAACACGGAATACTACTATTATTACTACAAGCGGACCCAGGGCTGCTTCTCCGTGGAGGAGTGCAATGGGGCGCTGCTGCGCCGGCGGTATGTGCTCAACAAGATGCCCCTCTGCTTTGCCTATCAGGAGGCGGGCGGGGCGGTCACCAGGCGGGAGGTAAACGCCTCCACCCGGCTGACCCTCACCGACCAGCTGGTGCGCTTTGAGCTGGGCGGGCTGGATTACCTGTCCCTGTCCTGGGAGCTGGAGGAGCTGGGGCCGGTCCATCTGGTGCTGCTCCACCAGAAGGCCGACAAGGAGCGCAGGGCTCTGGCGGTGCTGATCCAGGACAGCCCCCAGAGCATCGACTACCTGGTGGCGGACCGGCGGGAATACATCAACACCGACCGGAAGGTCCGCAAGGCGGAATTCCGGGGCCGCATGATCCCCCGCTATCTGATCCACTATGACTTTGCCGGCCTGCGGGACTTCCTGGACCTCTTCTTCCTCAGCCTGCCCCAGCCCAAGTCCCTTCTGCACTACGAGTTCGGCAGCCTGGCCTCCGGCCCTGACTACCTGACAAAGCTGGGCTTTGCCGAGCACCGGCGGCGGCTTCTGGAGCCGGAGCCCGGCGCCAACTGACCCCCGCTTATCTCCACAAAAGAAAGGAGGGATCAGCCCCATGGGCTGATCCCTCTCTCCTGTTCTGTACCCTTTTGCTGTTAATCGCCCATGGCCTGCTCCAGGCGGGCGTTCAGGGTATCCTCCTGGGCCTTTACGTTTCCAATGATGGGCGCTCCCACAATGTTGCCCTCGCTGTCCACCACATAGGTGGTGGGATAGCCCGCCAGCTGGGAAATAAAGTCCTGGTACAGCCCGTTGTCCGGGTCGGGGGACAGATTGGTGTATGTCACGCCCTTTTCCGCCAAAATCTCCCGGGCGGTCTCCAGCTGCTCATCGCTCTCTCCCGAGTCGGAGGCCACGCCGATCAGGTTGATGTTCTGCTCCTTGAAGTCCTGATAATAGGCCTCCAGCTCGGGCATTTCCTCAATACAGGTGCCGCAGCCGTTGTTCCAGAAATTGATGATGGTGGCGTCGTAATCGGCAAAGATATCGCTGGTCACGGTGTTTCCCTGGGTATCCAGCTCGGAAAAGGCGGGAAAGGGGGTCTTGGAGACCAGCGTATCGTCGGAGGACGAGCAGGCGCTCAGGCCCGCCATGAGGCCGGCGGCCAGCAGGATACAAATGCTCTTTTTCATCGGCTCAACTCCTTTTTGTGTGTTGCCCGCAGGTCCGGGGTCCTGCGGATGGCCTGATGGGGGCAGGCCCGGATGCAGTCCCCGCACCGGATACATTCGGTGTGGTTGGGGCTGCGGAACACGTCCACATCCATGCCGCAGGCCCTGCTGCACGCGCCGCAGGCGGTGCACCGGTCCTGATCGACGGACAGGCGGCAGAGGGCATGCTTGTTGAACAGGGCGTAGAAGGCCCCCAGGGGGCAGAGCCACTTGCAGAAGGGCCGGTAGAAAAAGACGGCCAGCACTACCACCCCAACCAGAAGGCAGCTCTTCCAGGTAAACAGCGTCCCCAGGCTGGCCCGGATGCTCTCATTGGCCAGCGACAGAGGGAGCCCGCCCTCCAGGATCCCGGCGGGGCAGAGATATTTGCAGAAAAAGGGGTCGCCCAGCCCCACCTCATTGACCACCGTCATGGGCAGCAGGATCACAAACACCACCAGAACCCCATATTTCAGATAGGTCAGCCCGTGCAGCCGGCGGGTGCTGTATTTCCTGGTGGGGAGCTTGTGCAGCAGCTCCTGGAACCATCCAAAGGGGCACAGAAAGCCGCAGATCCCGCGCCCCAGAAGTGCGCCCAGAAAGATGAGGATGCCCACAACGTAGTAGGATACCTGGTACTGGGGGGCGCCGACCACCGCCTGCAGGGAGCCGATGGGGCAGGACGCCGCGGCGGCAGGGCAGGAGTAGCAGTTCAGCCCCGGAACGCACACGCCTTTCAGGGGGCCGCGGTATAATTTCCCTTTAAAGAAGTTGGACAGAAAGGGATTGCAGGCCAACGTGGCCAGCAGCTGAATCTTCCAGCGGCCTCCGCTTCGTTTTTCTCTAGCCAATGCCCACACACTCCAGACACAGATTGACGCCCTTGTGCAGCACCGTGACGTGCTCCTCCCGCAGCACCCCCGCCGCGATGAGGACCGCCCCGGCCAGCAGCAGTAGAACGGAACTTCTCTTCATTCCCCGCTCACCCCATCGTGACGGCCGCCATGCCGTCCTCTGTCTCGCCGCCGCTCTCCTGACCCATGGACACATAGCTGCCGGCGCTCTCCGACAGCGTCTCCCCGTCCAGCGAGGAGCTCCAGGCGGAAATGAGAGAGCCGTTCACGTACCAGACGCCGGTACAGGGAATGCCGGAGGCCATCTCGTCATTTTGGGCCAGGGCCTCTTTCATGGAGTCGTTGTACGCCACAATGGAAAAGGGCGCGTCCTGAAACAGCTGGGCGTCCATGTCGCCCTTGACGCACACCACAATGTCGGCCCCTGCGGAGCGGACGCCCTCCGCCCCATCGCTCAGGGCCTGATAGAAGTCGGCAAAGCCCTCGTCCTCAGGGTCCAGAAAGGCCACGAAGGCCACGGAGGGAAGGTCCTCATTGGTAAACTCCTCCCCCGCCAGTGTCTGAGTGGTAAAGTCGCCCACCTTGTTGATGGCCACTTTATCCGCCGCTGGCACGGAGTTCTCCTCCAGATAGCTGTCCGCCCACTCCTGGGTGATCCAACCCTTGTCCAGCGCGTCCTGCACCGTGACGGAGCCGTCCCGGATGGCCGCCTCCACCTCCTCCCGGCTGGGCTCCTTGCTCCCGCAGGCGCCGAGGGTGAGGCAAAGGGCCAGGGCGGCGGCTACAACACGTTTTTTCTGCATGAAAATTCCTCCTGTGTTTTCATTTGACGGGGGATATGGTACCATACAACATGTCAAATCCGTGTCAAGGAATGCTTGACACGGATTTGACCCAGTTTATGATATCTTGTCAGAAAAACGCCGGGAGTTTTGTTATGAGAATTTTGGTGGTGGAGGACGAGCGCCAGCTGTGCGACGATATCGCGGAGGACCTGGAGCTGGAGCGCTACACGGTGGAACGCTGTTACGACGGCCTTACGGCATGGGAACATATTCTGGTGGAACCCTACGACCTGGTGATCCTGGACTTAAATCTGCCGGGCATGGACGGGCTGGACATTCTGCGGGCCATCCGGCAGGAGAAGCCGGCGCTGCGGGTGCTCATTCTGTCCGCCAGAAGCGCGCTGTCGGAGCGGGTGGCCGGTCTGGACCTGGGGGCGGACGACTACCTGACAAAGCCCTTTGAGCTGGAGGAGCTGGAGGCCCGGGTGCGGGCCCTGCTACGCCGGAACTTTGCCCCCAGGAGCGCCGCCGTTTCCGCCGGAGCCCTGACCCTGGACGCCCGGCGGCGGGAGATCACGGCGGACGGGGCGGCGCTCCCCCTGACCCGCAAGGAATTTGAGCTGCTGGAATACCTGATGCTCCACCCGGAGCGGACCGTCAGCCAGGAGGAACTGCTGGACCACATCTGGGAAAGCGACTCCAACCCCTTCAGCCACTCTGTGCGCATGCACATCTCCTCTCTACGGAAAAAGCTCCGCCAGGCCCTTGGATACGACCCCATTGTGACAAAGATCGGTCAGGGCTATCGCCTGGAGGTGGAGCGGTGAAACAGCGTCTCTCCCTGCGCCTGCGGGTGACCCTGGTGTGCGGCCTGCTGCTGGCCGCCTGCTGTCTGCTTCTGACCCTCAGCCACAACTACTACGCCTATGAGATGGCGGACGCCATTGAGGCCATTCCCCTCCATCCGGCGGTTGCGCTGGAAACCGCCGGCTCGCCCCCCATGGAGGAGCTGTCCCTGGCCCAGTCCACCCTCCCCGTGCGCAGGCTCTTCCGGGTACAGAGCCTGCTGGCCATGGGGGTGATCGTGGCCGTGGGCTGTCTGATGGTGTATTGGCTCACGGGGAAGGCCCTCTCCCCCCTGCGCCGCCTGGACGAGCAGATCCGCAGCAGGACCGCGGCGGATCTGGACCGGCCCCTTCCCGTGCCCTCCAGCGGAGACGAGGTGGCGGGCCTGACGGTCTCCTTCAACCAGATGTCCCAAAATCTCAGCCAGGCCTTTGCCCGGCAGAAGCGCTTTTCCCAGTGCGCCGCCCATGAGCTGCGCACGCCGCTGACGGTGCTCAAAACCCGCATGGCCCTCTTTCGGAAAAAGGGGCTGTGCAGCACGCCGGAAACCGACGCGCTGCTGCGGGTGCTGGAGGAGCAGACCCAGCGCCTGTCCGATCTGGTGGGCGATCTGCTGGCCCTGAGCAACATGGACACGCTGGAGTGCGGGGACCGGGTTGACGTACCCCAGCTGCTGGCCGATACGGTGGAAGACCTGCTGAACCAGGCCCGGCAGCAGCAAGTCTCCATCCAGCTCCACGCCCAGCCTGGAACCGTCCTGGGCAACCGCACCCTGCTGGAGCGGGCCCTCTTCAATCTGGTGGAAAACGCCGTCAAATACAACCGTCCCGACGGTCCGTGACGGTCTCCGCTGCCTGCGCCGGCGGCGTTCTCCGGGTGGAGATCACCGACCAGGGCATCGGGATCCCCCAGGAACTGCTCCAGCAGGTATTTGAGCCCTTCTTCCGGGTGGACCCCTCCCGCTCCCGCCAGCTGGGAGGCGCGGGACTGGGGCTCTCCCTGGTGCGGGCCATTGCCGAGCTGCACAACGGGCAGGTCTGGGCCGAGCCCGCCCCGGGCGGCGGCAGCCGCTTTATCCTGCTGCTGCCCGAAAGCGAAGCTCCCCCGGCCTGAGCCGCCTCAGCCCTTGGCCCGGTTGACCAGGAAGATGCCCAGGCACACCAGCACCAGGGCCGCCAGTCCATAGACGGTGAAGGCCTGGTTCTGCTCCCCCAGCAGCAGGGCGGACAGGAGCACGCCGAACACCGGATTGAGAAAGCCGTAGATGGTCACGCTGGCCACAGGGTTATATTTGGTTAAAATACTCCAAATTGTATAGGCCACCGCCGACAATACGCCCATATAGGCCAGAATCAGCAGGGAGGGCAGGTCAAAGCCGGACAGCGCGCCCCCGCCGGCCAGACCCCCGGCCAGCAGCAGCAGGCCGCCCAGCACAAACTGATAGCCGCACAGCACAAAGGCGTCCTCATGGGCGGAATAGAACTTGAACATGGACACGGCCAGTCCGTTTGCCACGGCGGCCAGGAAGATGGCCCCCTCCCCCGCCAGGGAGAGTCCCCCCGCCAGGGAACCGCCAGACAGGTTGATGACCACCACGCCCAGAAACCCGCACAGGCAGCCCAGCAGCTTGTTCCACCCCAGGGCCTCAAAGCGGAACACCAGGGCGGAGATGAGGATGGCCCAAAACACGTTGGAGGCGGTGATCACCGAGGCCTTCACCCCCGAGGTGTGGGCCATGCCGATGTAGAAGAAAAAATACTGCACGGCGGTCTGCACCAGACCCAGCTTGGCCACCATGGGCCAGGAGCTGCGCTTGGGGCAGACAAACCGCCGCTCCCGCAGGCAGTGGAACAGGACGATGAGCACCCCGGCGATGAAAAAGCGCAGGCCGGCATAGACGATCTGGGCGGCGGAGTCCTCCCCGCCGATGTCCAGCAGCCGGTAGCCGATCTTGACCGCCGGGAAGGCGCTGCCCCAGAGCAGGCAGCAAAAGGAGGCCGCCAGGCCCACCACCCAGGGTTTGGAGAGGGCGGCGGCCGGTTTTTCTTGCTTGATGCTGTTCATATTGCTCCTTCTCTCTGAAACGCACCGCGGCAGGGCCGGCCGGCCCTGCCGCGGTGCGTGTTTTTGTACCGGTGCTTTTTACTGGGCGCTGTCAGCCGTCTCAGCGGGCTGATAGAAGTAGCGGGGCTTGCCGCGGCAGATGATGCCGCCCACGATCATGCCGATGATGGTGGGCACCAGCCAGGAGAAGCCCTGCTCGAACAGGGGGATAAAGCCCATCACATTGCGCAGGGCGGTGAAGTTGGGCGCCACGCTGAGGATGGCGTCGCCCACGCTCACCACGCCGGAGACGATGATGCCGCCCTTGTACACGCCGTCGTTGGGGATCCACTTGTCCAGCAGGCCCAGCACGGTAAAGACGATACAGATGGGGTACATGATGAGGAAAATGGGGGTCACGTAGTCAATGATGCTCTGTACGCCGAAGGAGCCGAACACCGCGCCCACCACGCAGACTACCACGATCCACACCCGATAGGGGATGCGGCCCTTGGAGACCTCGTTTACCACCATGGCGCCGGTGGTGCCGATGCCCACGGCGGTGGTCAGGCAGGCCAGGCCCACCGCCAGACCCATGCAGCCCATGCCCACGACGCCCAGAGTCTGGCCGATGAGGCCGGAGAGCAGGGTGGTCTGGGGGGTGCTCAGGTCATAGTAGGCGCCGCCGGTGGCGCCGATGTAGGTGAGCATCACATAGATGGTGCCCAGGGAGGCCACGCTGACCAGGCCAACCAGGATGCCGCAGCGCTTGCGCTCCTTCTCGTCCCGATGGCCCTTCAGCACCAGGCCGCTGATAAAGATGTTGGCGCACATCAGGCCCACGGTCAGGTCGCCGGTCAGGTAGCCGGTGAGCATGGCCGAGGTGACGGGATTGGGGTTATCCACCTCCTGGGGCACGCCGATGGGGGAGACCACGCCCTTGATGAGGACGATGGCCAGCACGATCAGCAGCAGAGGGGTCAGGTATTTGCCCAGTTTATCCACCACCGAGTTCTTGTCGAAGGCGAAGAAGAGCACCAGGGCGAAGAACACCACCATGGTCACCCAGATGGGGACATTGGGGAACAGGGGCTGGATAGCCAGCTCATGGGTGGTGGCGCCCGACCGGGGCAGGGTGGAGCCCATGCCCACCAGGATACAGCCGATGACGTAGAACCAGTCGTAGAACCTGGGGTGGACGTGGCCCATCAGGGTCTTTACGTCGCCCACGTTGTTTACCGCCCAGAAGGCGGTGACCGGCAGGATGACGCCGGTGATCAGGATACCAATGGCACCCAGCAGCCACTGGGTACCGGTGGACAGGCCAATCTGGGGCGGGAAAATCAGGTTGCCCGCGCCAAACATGGTGGAAAACAGGGCCAGGCCTACCACCACGCTGTCAATGCCCCAATGCTTCTTTTTCATACACAATTCCCTCCGTTTCTCGTTGTGCGGCCCCTCTTTCAGCCGCGCTGGTACACGATCTCTCCCTCTACCATAGTCAGCATAACCTGGGTGTCAAACAGCTCCTCCAGGGGACGCTCAAAGATATTCCGGTCCAGCACCACCAGGTCGGCGTACTTGCCCACCGTCAGGGTGCCGTAGCGGTCCTCGTCATAGGAGGCGTAGGCGGCCTCGCTGGTGAACATCTCCACCGCCTCCTCCAGGGTGACGCCGTTTTCCGGGTACCACTGGGGGCCGTTCCGCCCGTCCCGACGGGTGACGGCGTAGTACAGGTTGGGCAGCACGTCAAAGGGCTCCACCGGACAGTCCGAGCCGCCGCACATGTGTACCCCCAGGTCCTCATACCGCCGCCAGTTGTAACTCTGCCTGCCCAGCTCGGGGCCCACGCAGTCGTCCACCACCTTGGAGTCGGCCTTGAGGAACACCGGCTGCACATAGGCCACCAGATTCATCTCCTTGAACCGGTCCTGCTGGGCCTGGTCCATGATCTGGCAGTGGATGATGCCGTTGCGCCGGTCGGGATAGGGGTGGGTGCGGGAGACCCGCTGGATGGTGTTGAGCATCTGCTCCAGGGCGGCGTCGCCGATGCAGTGGGCCACCAGATGGAAGCTGTTGGTGTAGGCCAGCTCGGCCAGCTCATACAGCTCCTCGTCGCCGAACAGCAGCAGGCCCTTGGTGCCCGGGTCGTTGCGGTAGGGCTGGCGCATGGCGGCGGAGTGGGAGCCCAGGGAGCCGTCGCACAGGAACTTGATGGGCCCGAACTTGAAGCGGCCCAGGGTGTCGTTGGCCCGGTAGCCCATGTCCAGGAAGCGCTGGATCTGCTCGGCCCGGCGGAAACGGATCTGCTCATTGACCCGGATGGGCAGCCGCCCCTCCTCCGCCAGCTCCTTGTACGCCTGGATGACGTCGGCAAAGTCGTCGTCGGCCACCAGGTTGAAGTCGTCGCTGTGTACCTGCACGATACCCTTGGAGGCCGCCTCCTTGCAGACGGTGACCAGCATCTCCTTGATGTCATTGACCGTGAAGCGCTCCCAGCAGCTCTGCACGCACATAGCGGAGTTCTCCCGCACGTAGCCGTTGGGCAGGCCGTCCTCCCCGAAGTCCATGGTATGCTGGGTGGTATCCGCCCGCTCGTCCCACAGCCCCGCCAGCTGGAGCGCCTTGGTGTTGAGGCAGACGATATGGCCGCAGGCCCGCTGCAGGAACACGGGCACGTCGGCGGCGATGGCGTCCAGGTCGTGGCGGTCGGGGATCTTGTTCACGTCGCTCCAGTTGACCTGGTTGAAGTTGCAGCCGATGACCCAGCGATTCTCTTTCCGGGCCTTTTCCGCGTCGGCCTTGCACAGGCGCACCACCTCTTCATAGCTGGTGGTGTCCACCAGGTCGATGCGCCGCTTGAAGGTGGCGTAAAAGAGCATGTGCAGATGGGTATCGGAGAAGCCGGGCAGCATCAGCCGGCCCTCCAGGTCGATCTTTTTGGTGTTGGCATCCGCCAGGGACAGAACCTCCTGGTCGGTGCCCAGGCGGAGGATCACCCCGTCCTTCACCGCCATGGCGCTGACCTGGGGATAGGCCTTGTCCAGCGTGCGGATGACGCCGTTGTAGAAAATAGTGTCCATACCGTTCCTCCTTCTCATTGCCGGGTTTGGCTGTCCAAACCGTTTTTCACGATCCGTCCGTCCTGAATGACCAGCTTCACATTCTCTTCCTGCCGCAGCACCTGGATGTCCGTCCCCGGGTCGCCCGACACCAGCAGCACGTCGGCCAGCTTGCCCGGCTCCAGGGTGCCCAGCTCATCCTCCATCAGCAGCAGCCTGGCGTTGGTTTTGGTGGCCATGGAGATGACCTCCATGGGGGTGTAGCCCGCCGCGCACAGCCGCTCCAGCTCCAGGGTGGCCTGGCTGTAGGGACAGCCGAAGCTCTCGTCCCCCAGGAAGTCGCACCCCACGCCCACCTGTACGCCGGCCTTGCGGGCCATCTCCAGGGAGCGGTAGTGGGCCTCATAGGAGCGCTCGGTCTTTTCCCGCAGGTAGGGCAGCACCCCGGGGGTGCGGGAAAAATAGGTCTTGGAGGCGTGCATAATGGCCAGGGTGGGCACCAGGAAGCAGTCGTTTTTCAGCATCAGCTCGATGCACTCCTCGTCCAGATAGAAGCCGTGCTCAATGCACTTTACCCCGTTTTTCAGCGCCATCTTGATGCCCCGGTTGGCCTGGGCGTGGGTGGACACATAGCTGCCCATGTTCTCCGCCTCCTCCACCGCCGCCCGGATCTCAGCTGCGCTGAAGTGGCTGTGGGGGGTGGCCTTGTCGCCCTGGGAAAACACCCCGCCGGTGGTCATGATCTTGATGAGGTCGGCCCCGTTGCGGGCGTTGATGCGGCAGGCCCGCCGCACCTCGTCCTCCCCGGTGACCAGGAAGGCGGGGCTGTAGGCCCCCAGGCTCCCCTCCAGGGAGAGCTTCTGGTACACGTCCCCATGGCCGCCGATCTGGGAGAGGATCTTCCCCGCCCCGAAGATGCGGGGCACATCCAGCAGGCCCTCCGCCACCGCCGGCTTGAGCAGGATCACGTCGCTGCCCAGATCCCGGAAGGCGGTGTAGCCCTGCTGCCGCAGCTGGGCCATGTCCCGCAGGGCCCGGGCCATGCTCAGCTGGGGAGTCATGCTCAGCCACTCCACCGCCGTGGCGCTCCCCCAGCCCATATGGACGTGGGCGTCAATGAGCCCGGGGAGAATGGTGGCGTTCTGGGTGGTATAGCATTGGGTCCCCTCCAGCTCCGGCAGCTCGCTCTGGCGGCACACCAGACGGATCCGGTTCCCCTCCAGTACCACCGCGCCCTGCTCTATGGGCGGGCCTCCGTTGCCGTCCAGCACCCGTCCCTTCAATACGATCACAGGTCAGTCCTCCTTTCCCTTACCCCTTCGCCCGGCGCTGGGCGATGATGGACACCATCACCCGGTCGGTCTCCAACATGCCCGGGTCGTTCAGCCGGCCGATGTTGGCAAAGGTCTCCTCAATAGTCTTGCCGATGATGCCCTCTCCCGCGGGCACATGGCAGCCCGCCATGGCCAGATAGGCCGCCTGTACCGCCATGGCGGCGGCGGTGCTCAGCTTGTAGGCGCAGGAGCTCTTGGCTCCGTCGCAGAACATGCCGCCGATGGTGCCGATGACCGTCTGCATGGCCTGTACCGACTGCTCATACCCGCCGCCCAGCAGATAGGTCACCGCCGCGGCCATGCCGGTGGCCGCGGCCACGCCGCAGCCGCAGAAGGCGGTCATGCGCTTGATATATCCCTTGATGTAAATGGTGATCATGGAGCTGATGGCCAGGGCCACCGCCGTCTGCTCCCGGGTGGCCTCCAGCTCCTCCGCCGCCGTCAGCACCCCCACAAAATTGGTGATGCCGTGGTTGCCGCTACCGGTGATGGCGGTGATGGTCACGTTCATTCCGCCCATGCGGGCCTCCCCGGCGGCGGCGGTATAGGCCCGCACCGCGCCGCATACTGCCAGGGGGCCCTTGTCCTGGATGGCCGTACAGGCCCGGATGGTCCGGCCCAGCCGACGGGTGGGGTCCTCCAGATCCCGCAGGGCCGCCTGCTTGTTGCGCTGGGCTCCCTCCAGCAGAAAGTCAAAGGCCTCTGGCTCCATGGAGCAAATCAGTCGGTAGAGCTCCTCCACCGTATGCCCCTGGAAGGGACAGGGGAGCGGCCCTCCGGCGCCGCCCTGCCGGCACAGCAGCACCCGGCCGTTGCGGGAGAGCTCCACCACGTTGGAGTAGTCATACATGATCACCGCCTGGGCCTCGTCCTCCCCCGCCCGCACCACGGCGCGGACGTACAGCGGGTCGGGGGTCTCGCCGTACTTCACCGTCACCCGGCCGGCGGCCACCGTCTCCTCCGCCCGGCACACCATCTCGCCGGTGACCTCCTCCAGAATGGCCAGCCCCCGCTGGGGCCGGTCCAGCAGCACGCCCAGGGCGGCGGCCAGCTCCAGGCCCACCCGTCCGGTACCCGGTATGCCTACGCTCACCCCGTTTTTGTAGATATTGGGGCTGACCAGCACCTGGATCTCCTCCGCCGGTTTCTCCAAGGCGTGGGCGGCGGCCGCCGCCGCCAGGCATACGCTGCCCGGGTCGGTGCAGCCGGTGGAACATTCAATCTCCGAGGCCAGCGCCTGCAGCAGTTCCTCTTGTGTCATACTGCTCTCCTCTTTCTCTCCGGTTGTTTCGTCTGTGCGGATCCCGGTGGAACAGAGGATCCTTTTTCTATACCATACCAGATCTGGAGCCGGATTCCCATGCAAAAAAGCGCCGAATCCGCAAAGAGATCCCACTATTTTTTCCTTGCAGGCAGCAGAAATACCAGGACTTTTTTGATGTTCTTACTTTTTTATACCTCCCCCGCCGGTGCGGCGTCCACGGTATGGAAATACCCGCCCGGATGCGCAGGCCCGGGGCCATCCGGCCCGGCCGTTACCTGCGCCCCTCCTTGGGCGGGTATCCAAATTGTTTCTTATACACCCGGCTGAAGTAATTGGGATCCTCATAGCCCACGGCGGCGGCAGCGGCGGAAACCGAAGCCCCCTCCTCCAGCAGCCGGGCGGCATGGCCCAGCCGCACCCGGGTCAGGTAGTCCCGAAAGGTCTGGCCGGTGTGGGCGTGGAAGATCCGCCCCAGGTAGGCGGAGCTGACGAACTGTTCCCGGGCCACCCCCTCCAGCTTCAGCGGCTCGGGATAGCGGGATTCCACAATGGCCATGGTGCGGGCCACCAGGGGGTGGTCGGCCCGGCTGTCCGGGGCCAGCAGCCCGGCGGCCCGGTCGGCCAGCTCCTCCATGCGTCTGGACAGTTCCCTGGGGGTGAAGCAGGCCTCCAGGTCAAGCTCCGGCCGCCAGTCCGCCCCCACCTGTCCGCAGGCCCGGCGCAGCCCGGCGCAGTACAGCTCCAGCCATCCCTCCAGAATGGCGGCGTCCCCCCGGCAGCCGCTCAGCAGCCGGGCGCACAGCTGTCCGGCTGGCTGGACGGTATCCTCCCCGCTCCGCAGGGCCCGGATCAGGCGGGCCTCCGCCTGGTCGGGATAGGACTCCCACTCCCCCGTCCAGGGGGTATAGCGGCACACCAGCCGCTGGGGAAAGAGGGGGCCGCTGCAGGCGGCCAGGCGGGCGGTGCGGTAGCTCTCCGCCAGCTCCTCCGGCCCGGCGGCCGGCTCTCCCACCCCCGCCCGGGCCAGACGGCACCGGCCGGGCAGCAGGGGCGTCCACTCTGCCAGCAGCCGCCCGACGGTCTCCAGAGGCTCCGCCGTTCCCTCCGGGCAGTAGCACACCACCCGCCGGCCGTAGCACTCCAGCCGGAGCTCTGGCCCGGCCTGGGCGCTGAGGGCCTCCCCCTCCTCCGGGGACAGGGGAGCGGACAGCAGGACCACCACCACCCGGGCGGGGAGCCGGGGCAGCGGCTGGGGCAGACCGGAGGTCATGCCGCAGCATAGGCTGGGCCACAGCTGGGGCGGCTGGGCCCGGCCCCCGGCTGCGGACATACTGGGCCACCTCGAAGCCGGAGCGGCCTTTGAGCATGATGTCCAGCAAAATCAGGTCGGGCGCCAGCTGGTCGATCATCTGGATGGCCGCCTCGCAGGTGGCGGCGCAGCGGATGTGCCGGGCGGGGACAAGGGCCTCCATCAGTTCGGCCAGCTCCCGCCGCTCGGCGTACTCGTCCTCCACCACCAGAATCTCATACATGGCCTACGCCCCCTTCCCTGTCCAGGGGGCAGAGCAGCTCCACGGTGGCGCCCTGTCCTGGCCGGCTGGCAATGTCCATGCGGGCCTCGGGGCCGAAAAACAGCTTGAGCCGGTCGGAAACGTTGCGCAGTCCGGAGCCCTCGCCGCCCCCCTCCTCCAGCTGTTCCAGCACCGGCTGGGGAATCCCGTCGCCGTTGTCCGAGACGGTAATGCGCAGCAGCTCCTCCTCCAGCCGGACCCTGACCGACAGGCGCAGGGGCCGCTCCTCATCCGCCATGCTGTGGACAATGGCGTTTTCCACCAGGGGCTGGATGGTGAGCACCGGGATCATCACCCGCTCCCCGCCGGGCTGGCAGTCGATCTCGTAGGAGAATTCCGGCCCCATGCGCTGGCTCTGGATGGCCAGATACTTCTCCGCGCACAGCAGCTCCTCCGACAGGGTGCACACCGAGTCCTTGGCCCGGTAAGCCCGGCGGAGCAGATCGGACAGGTCGCAGATGAGACCGGCGGTCTGGGCGGCGTTCTCCCGGTAGGCGGTGCGCATCAGCAGGTTCAGGGTGTTGAACAGGAAGTGGGGGCTGATCTGGGACTGGAGGAATTTAAACTCCATGGAGTGGAGTTTGCGCTCCAGCTCCAGCTTTTTTTCCATCTGCTGGGCGTACTCCATCCGGGTACGCAGCTCCGACTGGCTCACCGCCAGATAGGAGGCGAAGATCCGCAGCAGCTGGACCCGGGCGTCCAGCTCCTCCCGGGAGAGCACCCGCAGCTCGGCCGCCGCCTTCTGCAGCCGGCCGTAGTCCAGGCCCAGCTGGGCGCAGCTGTCCTCCAGCCGGCGGTAAAATTCCGCCTGGGTGTCCTGGGTGAGAAACTGGCCGTAGGAGAGATAAATGGACCGCTCCTCCTCCACCGGCACCGGCATGGAGATGACGCTCACCCCCATGTGGCAGCACTCCACCACCACCCCGTCCCCTGCCCGCAGGCCCATGGTGTGGTTGCAGGCCCGGCAGCGGGCCGCCCCCTCGGGGCTATCCATCACGCAGCGGCAGAACTGGGTGAAGCGCTCCAGCCGGAGCGGCCCGTGCCAGCTGCCCGACTGGTCGATGAAGGAGATGGTTTGCCCCGTGACGTTGGTAAAGGCCAAATCCATCTGATGCAGCAGATGATCCAGCGTCTGGCTGTCCTTGCGCGGCGGCATAGGCCGCCCCCCTTCCATCCGTGTATAATTGGACCTATTATACTGTCCCTACCGTTCAAAGTCAACGCACTACCATGTGAAAGGGCCGGAGGCGGTCGCCTCCGGCCCTCGCTTGATTGGAGCTGCAATCAGAAATCGCCCAGGCCCATGCCGTCGTCGATAACCACGGTCTCCTCGGGCTCCTCGGTGATAACGGGGATGAATTCGGACAGGTAGGCCTCCTCCGGCAGGCCCGCCAGGTAGGCGGGCAGGTTGATGATGGGGCCATCCATGCCGTAGGGCAGGGGAATGGTGTAGGTCACCGGGGGCTGCTCGTCGCCCCCCTTCTCCTGGGTGATGATCAGGGTGACGGTAATCTTCTGGCCAATCTGGTCGGCGGAGGCACGCTCGTTATCGTAGAGCTTGGAGAGCGCGTCGCCGTCGGCATTGTTGCCCACATGAATCTCAATCTTATAGGGCGCTTCATAGGTGGTACCCTGGTACTCCACGGCTTTGTTGTCAAAGTATACCGTGTGACCCCGGCCAATGACCATCATCACGGCGCAGATAGCCACCAGGATCAGGAGGAGCGCCAGCTGAAAAATCAGTCTGCGGCTCTTCATTTCGCACGCGCCTCCTCTTCCTTCTGGGCCAGGGCCAGCAGATAGCCGGTCTGGCTCTTGGCCCGGTGCTTTCTGCTCTCATACATGATGAGGGCCACGGTGATAACGCCGTAGGACACGAAGGTACGGAAATACTCGCCGATCATGGAGTCGCCGGTGATGGCGGTGCCGGCCTCGGGGGCCAGAATGAACATCATGTGGAACAGGGTCACGCCCAGGAAGGCGTTGCCGATGGAGGCTCTCTCCACCGACGCGCCGCCCACCAGCAGGGCCGCGATGCTGAAGGTGCCGATCTGGGTGTGGGCGGAGTAGGTGGGGAAGTTGCCCAGGTTCTGCAGGTAGATGATCATGCCGAAGCCCGCCACCACCGTGGACATGACGATGGCGATGATGCGGGTGCGGTCCACGTTGATGCCGGCGTCCCGGGCCACGTTCATGTCCTGGGCTACCGCCCGCATGTCCTGGCCCAGCTTGGTGCGCCGGAACCAGATAATCACCAGGCAGAGCACCGCGATGATGAGGAAGGTAAGCACCGGGATCTTCACGCCGCCCACATTGATGGCCAGCAGGTTGTCCAGCTGCTGGCGCATGCTCAGCAGGCTGACGGTGTTGCGGATGCCGTAGCCCCGGGGCAGCTTCAGGGTGCTGTGCATGATGGGGATGATGGAGCCCATCAGGAACAGCACCACCAGCTGGTAGACGCCGTTCATGAAATAGGAGATGAAGTAGCTGGTGACCATCTCACGGCCCTTGGCCTTGTTCAGCAGGTTGCCGCAGAACAGGCCCAGCAGGATGGAGATGGGGATGGAGATGATCATGGCCAGGATGATGCCGGGAATTCCCCAGATCTGCCAGTCCACCACCAGGATCAGGGCGATCTCACCGGCCATGGCCCCCAGGGTCATGCCGAAGTTCAGGCCCATGCCCGCCATGATGGGGATGAGCAGGGCCAGGATCAGGAAGGTGTTGCGCCCCATACGGGTGACCAGCTCATTGAGCAGGTAGGCGGGAGAGTAGCCCGCCAGAGGCAGGCAGACCAGACAGATCAGCACGAACATGATGGGGACGGAGTTGTCCTGGAGCAGCCGCTTGAGGCTGACTTTGGAGGTTTGTTTCCGCTTCATCTTGAACCCCCCTTAACTTTGCGGGTCAGCGCGTAGACGATCATGCCGTTGGAGATGATGATACGCACCACCTCGCTGACGTCCATGTGGATCATGGCGGTCATGACGGTGGGCGTCAGGGTGACCACGCTCTGGTAGAGGATGGTGCCGATGATCACATGGGGGATGGTCGCCTTGTTGACGGCGGCGCCGCCGATGAGGATGGCGGCCACCGTGGGCAGCGTCATGTTATTGGGGGCCATGTACAGCTGCATGAAGCCGAAGCCCTGCTGATAGACCAGGATGCCCACCGCGCCCAGCCAGGTGGACATGATCACCGACAGCAGGCGCATCTTGTCCACGTTGATGCCGGAGGCCCGGGCAAACAGGGGGTTGGAGCCCACGGCGGTCATGGCGGTGCCGGTCTTGGTGTGCAGGAAGGCCCACATGCCCAAGGCCAGCAAGGCGAAGAACAGGATGGCTCCAGTGGGGAAGTACAGGCCGTTGGCCGGGTCAATGGGGATCTGCAGGAAGTTGGCCAGTGCCCCGCCGTAGAAGCCGTCCAGGGAGATGGTGGTACGCAGGCCCTTGCCGGACAGACCCCACACCATGGTGGGGCTGGTGTAGGGCAGCAGCAGCCACATCATGCACATAAAGGCGATGGAGGCCAGGCCCACATAGGTGGCGATCATCATTTCGCCGCCCTTGATGCGGTTGAGCAGCCAGCCGTAGCCGCCGCCCAGCAGCAGGGCGAAGGGGGTGGCCAGCAGGATGGCAATGAAGAAGCTCACCGGCCCGGTGGCGCCCAGCTGGATGGCCAGGGTGCCCCCCAGCAGGCCGGCAATGATCCCCAGAGGGATGCCGAAGTTCAGGCTGCATCCGGAATGGATCATGGGCACCATGGCCAGCACCAGCACGGCGTTCCAGCTGAAGCGGTTGATTACGTTGCCCACCTGCATGGTCAGGTCGGCGCCCACGATGGGGGCCATGATGAACAGCAGCAGGACAAACCCGGCGATGATGGTTCGGGGCAGCCCGAAGCGGGAGGCAAAGCTGAAGCGCTCCATCAAATCCCGGTTTTCCAGTGTTTTTTCCATATCTGTTTTGTCCATGACATCCTCCTTATACCACCTGGCTGACCATCAGCGTACCGAAGGCCTCCGAGGACTCGGTGGCCGGCAGGATGCCGGCAACCCGCCCGCCCGAGACAATGGCGATCCGGTCACAGCACTGGCGCAGCTCCTCCAGCTCGGAGGAGATCACCACCACGGTCACGCCGAATTCCCGGTTGAACCGCTTGAGGGCCTCCAGCACCAGGGCCTTGGCGCCCACGTCGATACCCCGGGTGGGCTCGGAGACGAAGAGGAACTTGGGCTGCAGGGCGAAGGCCTTGGCCAGGCATACCTTCTGCTGGTTGCCGCCGGAGAGCTCCTTGGCCTTCTGCTTGGAGCCGGTACACTTGATCTTCAGCTCGTCGATATATTTGTCGGTCACGGCGCGGATGGCCCGCTCGTCCCGCCAGGTGAACAGGCCGAATTTTTTGAGGAATTTGTTCTGGATCTGCATGGCGCCAAAGGCCACATTCCACTCCAGGGACTCGTCCAGCAGCAGGCCCACCCCCCGGCGGTCCTCCGAAACGAAGGCCAGGGAGGCGTCCAGGCACTTGCGGGGGCTGTTGAGGGGAATGGGCTTGCCCTCAAACTCCACCGTTCCTCCCGCCTCGTACAGGCCCATGATGCCGTTGGGGATGCCCAGCTTGCCCTGGCCGGCCAGGCCGCCGATGCCCAAAATCTCGCCCTCTTTGATATCCAGGTCGATGTTGCGCACCGTCTCGCCGGGCATGTCCACCCACAGCTTACGGATGGACATGATGGTTTTGGCGTCGGGCAGCTCCCGCACATCGGCGGCGGAAGCAGCGCTCTCCACATTGCGGCCCACCATCCAGCGGGTGATCTCCTGCACGTCCAGCTCCTTGGCGGGGGCCTCCTTCACCACATAGCCGTCCCGCATGACCACCACCGTGTCACACACGGACAGGATCTCATGGAGGCGGTGGGTGATAAAGATGACCGAGATGCCCTGGGCCGACATGCTTCGGATGGAGGTCAGCAGGGCCTCGGCCTCCTTCTCGGTGAGCACGGCGGTGGGCTCGTCCAGAATCAGCAGCTTCAGCTGGTCCTTGCTCAGCTCCCGGGCGATTTCGGTAAACTGCTTGTGGCCCACGGGCATATCGCTGATGACCATATCGCCGCTGATCTTCACGCCCATCTTGTCGATGGCCTGGTCCGCCCGCTGGGAGATGGTCTTGTAATCCAGGGTGTCCAGCCGGGGGCCAAAGACCTGGGAGACAATGTTGGGCTTGGTGGGCTCCCGGTTGAGCAGGATGTTTTCGGCGGCGGTAAAGCCGGGAATGAGGGAAAATTCCTGGTGTACCATGCCGATGCCGGCAGCCAGCGCCTCAAAGGGGGTGGCAAATTTCACCGCCTGGCCGTTGAGCCTGATTTCTCCCTCATAGCCGCCGGTCTCCCGGATGACGTCCATACCAAAGAGGATCTTCATCAGCGTGCTCTTGCCGGCGCCGTTCTCACCCACCAGGCCCAGCACCTCGCCGGGCCCCAGGGTGATATTGATGTCGCTCAGAACCTGGTTGCCGAAGAAGTCCTTCTTGATATTCCGCATTTCCAGCAAGGGAGCATTGTTGTTTTCCATAGTGTTTTTCTACTCCTCTCACGCTTTGAAAACAGCAGGGGAAGGAACTCCTTCCCCTGCTGTTTGAATGAACCATCGGAGAAATAGATCAGGCGGTGGTGAAGTACTCCTCGGGCACCTCAACCTCGGTGGAACCCATGTAGTAGCCGGGATCACCCATGATGTAGGTATCCTGGTACACCAGGAAGATGTTCTCGGACTTGACGCCGGTGGTGGCGTTGGTGTAGCCGGAGCCGTTCCACTCGGCGCCGGGAGAGAACACCTCGTAGGCCTTGGCGATATCGTCCATATCGGTCAGGTCGCTCTCGCCGTTGATGACGTTCATGGCGTGCTGGGCCAGACCGGCGGAAGTGGTGTAGCCGTAGGAGTAGGCCCAGGTGCCGAACCGGCCGGCGCCGCCGGCCTCGACCACGGCGGACTCCACCTTGGCCAGGATCTTCTCAAAGTCGCCGGCCTCCTCGGTCAGGTCCAGACCCAGAGCGCCGGGGTAGCCCATCAGAGGAGAGGGCAGGTCGGCCTCGATGAAGTAGCCGCCGTACTCAAACAGCTGCTTCAGCAGGGGCTCGGTGTGGGCGTCGTTGGTGCAGAAGTAAGCGGTCTCGGTGCCGTACTTCTGGACCCACTCGGGCACCTTCTCCAGGATGTAGGCCTGAGCGCCGGCCACGCCCACGTCAGAGGTGGGATCGGGGGCGGTCTCCTGATGGAACTCCATGCCGAACTCCTCGCAGGCCTTCTGCATGACGGCCACGCGGCGGCTCATGGTCTCATAAGCCATGTGGCGGGGGAAGGAGATGTGCACGAAGTCGGTACAGCCCAGCTCATGGGCGGTGCGGATGATCAGGTAGCCGCGGGCCACGAAGTCGTTGTTGCACACCAGGTCGGCGGCGGAGCCGATCTCGGGCAGGTCCTCGTGGGACTCACCGGCGATGCAGATGATGTCGGGGCGGCGCTCCTTGACCTGACGGAAGGCCTCGGTGGTGCCGGGGACAGCCTGGTTGACGACGATGGCCTTGATGTCGGGGTCGTCGGCCAGACCGGCGATCTTTTGGATGGTGGTCTCCACCTCATCGGTGAAGTTGTCAGGATAGGTGGCCAGAACCACACGGTCCTCGCCGTACATGGCCTGGAAGGCCTCGGCGCCCCGGCGGTCGTCCTCGGACTGGGAGACGGTGCCGGTCACAATGCCGATCTTAAAGGTGTCGCCGGCCTCAGAGCCGGAAGGGGCCTCGCTGCCCTGGGGGGCAGTGCTGTTCTGCGCGCCGGAGGGATTGCCGCCGTTACCGCAGGCGGCCAGGGCCAGCAGCATGGCTGCCGACAGCAGGATACTGATTGCTTTTTTCATACATACCTCCAATTTTCGGCAAAGCTTGCCGAGGCTATATGTATAATAATAACAGACGTTCATAATTTGTCAATACTCAGTTCATAATTTGTCAACACCAAGTCCATATTTCTGGTTTCTGGAAAATACAGGGCGATTCATTTCCAAGCGAAAATAAGTGCATGGCCAACGGCGGCATGCCCCCGCGCCATCTGTCCATGCCGCCTTTTTATCAGGTGCATAGCGCCGGCTGAACCCCCGTTCCCCCCTTTTTTTGACCATATATGCGCCTCTCACACGTCCGCAGAGGCAAAACTCCGCTACAGCTAAATAGAATTTTTATGCATCACTTTATGCAAAATCCGCCAGCCCGTCTGTCCAAAGACGGGCTGTTGATTTCCACACAACCAGAGCAGGCGGACCCGATATCCGGCCGGTCCGCCTGGAAATATTGGGGGCCAGGCTCTTAAGCGCAGGCGCAATCCCGCCGATTACATATTTTAGTGTTCCACATTTTTGCCTTGCCCCCGGCCCCGGCCGCGGAGCAGGCGCGCAAAGAAAAGAGAGCCATAAAAGAAAGGAAGAATTGGTAATGACTCAGACCGGAAGAAGATTTCCCCTCATGCGCCTGAGCGCACTGCTGTTGACGGCCGGCCTGCTCCTGTCCGGATGCACCGGTGGAACGCCGGCGGCGGACAACAGCGGCGCTCCCGACGGCAGCCCTCTCCCCGCCGAAAGCGTATCCCCCACCCCCACCGAGAGCACGGATTTCAGAAAATACAACGCCTACTCCGATGTGATGAGCGATATCTATGAGATGGACGGCATGCTGGCCGCCTATTTCACCGTGGTGCAGGATCAGCCGGAGTTTGCCCTGGTGGAAGGCATGGATTACAGCATGCTGGAGGATGTGTTCTACAACTATATCCCCCTGAACATCATCATGAACACGGCTCTGGATTACAGCGATGAGGAGCCCGTCTACCCCGAGCAGGACGCCCTGCTGCTGGAGCTGGAGCAGCCCTATTCTGATATGTGCGACGCTCTGGGAGAGCTGTCCGACTACCTGTCCTTTGACCGCTATGTGGATGACAATATGGCCCAGGCCGCTCAGCTGCACGCCCAGATTTATGAGGCTGTGGGTCCCTTTGACCAGGCCGCCTGGCCCTTTGTGGAGTCCATGCAGGTTCTGGATCAGGAAACCGAGCAGCTGGAGCTGGACCGCCTGGAGGCCGAGGGCATGAACATTGCCCTCTACAGCCGTATGATCACCAATATCTGCGGTGAGATGGACGCCGACGTCTGGGCCCAGGTGGAAAACGCGGAGTCTCTGCCGGCTCTGGATATGACCAACCTGGAGAGCCTCTATACCCAGTATCAGGAGGCCTACGCCAACCTCACCGCGGCGATGGAGGACCCGGAGCAGGTGGAGAAGGTGTACAGCTGGAGCTCCGATGAGTACTGGTCCGACACGTACCGGGACAACTTTACCACCGCCATTGCCGACGTGAATACGGCCATTGCCGCTTTCATGGAGGAGGCCCGGAGCCAGGCGGACTACAGCCAGAGCTACGAGCAGTTCTATACCGCCGTCTCCGAGCTGATTGACCAGTATAACACCAGCTTCGTGTAAGAAGCGCGGATCAGCTTTTACCCAACCCAGAGAAAAACACATGCCGGGCAGGAAGCACAGCTTTCCTGCCCGGCACATCTTTTCTCTGCCCGCCATGTCCCCGATGCGTCCATTTCATACATAAACCATATGAAAGGAGGGAGTGCGGTGTCCGTACCGGAACAGAGCAAAAAGCGGGACTATTCCCACTATGACCGGATGAGCACGGCGGAGCTGGAACAGATTCTTCGTCTGGATTTCCAGACTTCGGACGGGCAAGCGTCTGATCCAGACGCCATTTTCTATATCGCCGGTCTGCTGGCCAATCGAAACGGGCCATTTGAACCGGACGCCGCCTGGGAGCGGTTTCAGACCCAGTACCGCCCCTGTGCCGACGGCCGCTCCCTGTACGACTGGGACGACAGCGGCGGCGCCCCGGCGGCGGAGCAGACGCCCCCCGGCTCTGTCCGGCCCCGGCACGGGAGGCAGCTGGCTGTGCTGGCCGTCGTCCTGGCAGCTCTCCTCCTGGGCGGGATGGCGGCCTGGCCCTCCGGCGCAGACATTCCCGGACAATTCGCCCAGTGGGCGGATGAGACCTTCCGCTTTGTTTCCGCAGATGCCGGCGCTGCCTCCAGCTCCAGCACAGACGAGAAGGCGCTCCGGCGGCTCCGGTCCCAGCTCCGGGAGCTGGGGATGGAAGATCGCTTCCCCATATCGTATCTGGAGGGCTTTCACCCGGGGAAACTGAACGTTTCCACCCTGAACGACCGTGTATCCGCAGACGTGACGTTCTCCGGAGCGTACAGGAGCTACACAGTCTGGATTGATCATTTTATCCAGCCCACCGACAATACCGGCACCTTTGAAAAGGACGACACGCCCGTGGAGGCGTATGAGCACAACGACCAGACGTTCTATATCCTCTCCAATGAGGACACCCTGACCGCCACCACCTATAACGGGGAATTCATGGTCACGGTGGCTGGTGCGCTGACCAGGGAAGAGCTCAAGACCGTCCTCAACGCCATTCCCAGCCCCAACTTTGCCCAGTACCGGGTGCAGATCCAGGCCGATCTGGCTCAGGTGGGCCAATCTCTGTATTTCCCCCAGATTCCAGAGGGCTTCTTTCCATATAGCTGCAGCTATTTTGTCATACCACCCAACTTTGACGCCGACTGGAGCGAGTCCTATATACGGGGGGAGGAGTACCTGACGTTCGGTCTGACCATATACCACGGCTCCCCCTGGGCCCATTACTCAAAGGATGATGGGCCGGTGGAGGAGTACGTCTACCAAGGGATCACCCACTACATTTTCGGCAACGAGGGTACCGCCACCGCCGTCTGGATGGTGGAAGATACAGAATACTACATGTGGGTTACCGACGCAACCGTGGACATCAAGCAGCTGCTCCGCTCCATCTATGCGTCGGAGTAGCGCAGGCGCAGGAGTCTCTTGCAAGATATGCCAAGAAACCTTATAATGAATGTTACCGATCAAATCCCAGCGGTCTTCCCGGAGCAGCCGGGAAATGGCGCGATACAGGTGGTGAAACCGTGGGCAATTCCATACCGGATGAAGGGCCGATTACAACTCTATACCAGGAAATGTACGGGCGGATGATTGCCTACGCCTCCAGCGTTCTGGGAGACCGGAGCCTGGCGGAGGAAGCGGTGCAGGATACCTTCTGTATCTTTTGCGTCAAAGCAGAGACCACCCTGCGGCACGAAAACCCCCAGGGCTGGCTGATGCGGACCCTCCAGAATGTCATGCGGAACATGCAGCGCCACCGGGCCGCCGCCAGCCGGCTGATCATGCAGTCCCTGCAGACCGAGCGCCTGGAGGAGCTGCTGGTCTATGACGAGGAGGATGTGGAGCTTCTCTATGGGGACCTGGCCGCCCATGCGGATTTTCAGCTGCTCAAGCGGGTTGTGCTGGACGGCTGCACCATGCTGGAGGCCGCCCAGGAGCGGGGGATCACGGTGGAGGCCTGCAAGAAGCGTATCCAGCGGCTGCGTGCCCATTTGAAACGGAAACTCTCTGATCCCTGACCGCCATGTCCCCAATACAGCCATCCCGTACATAAACCCTATGAAAGGAGGGAGCGCGGTGTCCGTACCGGAACAGAGCAAAAAGCGGGACTATTCCCACTATGACCAGATGAGTACAGCGGAGCTGGAGCAGATTCTTCGTCTGGATTTCCAGGCTTCGGATGAGAGCGGGTCTGATCTGGACGCCATTTTGTATATCGCCGATCTACTGGCCAAACGAAACGGGCCATCCGATCCGGACGCCGCCTGGGAGCGGTTTCAGACCCAGTACCGCCCCTGTGCCGACGGCCGCTCCCTATACGACTGGGACGACAGCGGCGACACTCCGGCGTCGGCAGAGCAGACTTCCCCCACCTCCGTCCGGCCCCGGCGCTGGAGGCGGCTGGCCGTGCTGGCCGCTGTGCTGGCCGCCCTCCTTTTGGGCGGGATGGCGGCTCAGGCCGCCGGCGTGGATCTTTTTGGCGCCTTTGCCATGTGGACGGACGAGACCTTCCATTTTGTCCCCACGAACCCCAACGACGCCTCCAACGCCGGCGCAGACCCGGAGCTCCCCACGCAGCAGCAGTCCATTCTCCAGGCGGTGGGGCTGGACGGCCTGTTCCCCACCTGGTGTCCTGAGGGCTTTTCCCCCGGCGCCGTAAAGATCACCGAGCTTTATAACAGCATCTCCGCAAATATGTCCTACTTTGGGGAGGACAGAAACTATTCTGTGACCATCATACAATACATGCAGCCCCAAACCTCTGTCGGCACCTTTGAAAAGGACGACACGCCTGTGGAGGAGTATGTCCACAACGGATGGACATTTTATATCCTCTCCAATCTGGACACTCTGACCGCCACCGCTTATGACGGAACCTATATGATCATGCTCAGCGGCGCGCTCACCAGGGAGGAAATCAAGGCCATTATCGACTCCATCCCCTTCTCCCAGCACGACCAGAACCGGGAACGGATCCAGAACCTCCTGGTGCAGGAGGGCCAGAGCCTGTACTGCCCCAAGATCCCGTTGGGATTTGTACCGTGCCAGTCCAATTTCTTCAAGGATCCAGTCACCAATTTCATACACTGGTCCCAGCTCTATGTCCGGGGCGAGGAGAATCTGGTTTTTGGCCTGTTCATTGGCGATTCCGACACCATCTACGAAAAAGACGACACCCCGGTGGAAGAGTACGTCTACCACGACGTCACCCACTATATCTTCAGCAATAGGGGCTCCACCACCGTCACCTGGCTGATGGGAGATATCAACTACTACATGACGGTCACCGACGGGGCCCTGGACATAAAGGCACTGATCCGCTCCATCTATGAGCCGCGGTAACGGCGGACGGAAAGGGCCCTGTTCCATCCCGCGGCTGTTTTTCACACATATAAAAGAAAGGAGCCTGCCGCAATGCTGCGGCAGGCTCCTTTGTCCTGCTGTTCTGTCAGGGCGTATTCTTCGGTCTGCGGGCCAGCTCCATAATCTCAGGATACTTCCCGATCACATAGTCATAGCTGTTCCTTCTGTGGGGCAGCAGGCATTGGCTGCAGTCCTTGATCCCGTTTTCCAGATACTTAAAGTTCCCCCCGCACTTGTCCCCCAGCGCGTACAGGGGGCAATAGCAGAACAGGCAGTTAAAGTCCTCCGGGTGCTCCGTCCGGTGGCAGGGAAAATACTCGCACTGCCGGTGGGAGAAAAAGCGGTACTGCTCCGGTTGCTTTTTTTCTTCCATTTCAAGGGCTCCTTTCTCCCGTCCCAGAGGGCACACAGGCAGGAGACCGCCTCTGTCCCCCCGCGGCACGCCCCATGGTCAGGTTTGTCATCTTTGATTATAACACATTCCCCCCGGCATATGGTATTCCAAACCTGCTGACTTTACCCGGATATCTGTTTTTGCGCTCCCGTTGTTTTCCGGAATATCTGCGGGGGCCCGGCTTGACACCCCTCTCCCAGTTGTTATAATGGGGGTATGGTTCACGCGCTGTATGCCGGTCCTTCAGGGCAGCAGGCTCTGACCTCAATTGGTCCCCGGCCGCGAGTCGCCGCCGGGCTGCAAAAGCTTGTCGTATTCGCTGCGCTCCAGCGAACCATCCAGCGGTATAACCGCACACCAAGGTGTGCTGGAAGATACCGCCGGACGGTTCCCCATACACATTGGTGCTGTCCGGCCGGCCAAACAAAAGGGGGGAGATTTTTTTGATTGTCTATCGGGAACTCTCCTCCCTTGCGCGGGACCTGGGGGTAGACGCAAGGCTTCTGTACGCCGTCAGCAACTCCCTGGACCGGCACTATCACCAGGTCTGTCTCCCCAAAAAGGACGGCGGCGTCCGGACCCTCTCCATTCCCGACCAGCTGCTCAAAACCATTCAGCGGCGCATCACCCAGGTACTTTTGGTCCACATGCCGGTTTCTCCCTACGCCACCGCCTACCGCTATGGCGGGAGCGCCTGGCGCAACGCCGCCCCCCATGTGGGACAGCCCGCCCTGCTAAAGCTGGACATCCGGCACTTTTTTGACAGCATTCTGTACGCCACGGTAAAAGAGCGGGCGTTTCCCCCGGAAATTTACGCCGAACCCCTGCGGATCCTGCTGACCATGCTCTGCTATTACCGCCAGTCTCTCCCCCAGGGCGCTCCCAGCTCGCCCGCCATCACAAACATCATTCTGTCCGGCTTTGATCAGGAGGTGGGGGCCTGGTGCGCCGGCAAGGGGATCCGGTATACCCGCTACTGCGACGACATGACCTTTTCGGGGCTCTTTTCCCCCGAGGAAGTGACCGCCTTTGCAGAGGCCCGGCTGCGGCCGTTCGGCCTCTTCCTCAACGGGAGAAAGACCCGGTTTATTCCGGCGGGGCGGCGGCAGGTGGTGACCGGCCTTGTGGTGAATGAAACCGTGGGCGTGCCCGCCCACTATCTGCGCACCCTGCGGCAGGAGCTCTATTACTGCCGTAAGTTCGGCGTATCCGGCCACATGGCCCGTCTGGGGGTCCCGGAGCCGGAGGCTCGCTATCTGGCAAGGCTGCTGGGCAAGGTAAACTATGTGCTGCAGGTCACGCCGGGAAAGCGGGAATTTCAGCAGGCACGCGCCTGGCTGCTCCAGGCCCTGGCCCACTGTGAAGGATAGAAAAACAGGCCCAGCGGCAAGGAGGAACGAAATATGGCGCGCTACCACAGAAAAACTGAGACCACCACCTATGACCTGACCGTGCCCATAGGGGCCGCCTCCCTGGGCCGGCGCCTGGGAGAGGCGGGAACCAACTGGAGCCGCATCGGGCTGGATGTATTGATCCGGGCCGCCCTTGTGGTCTTTGCCACAGTCCTGCTCTGGCGGAAGGGCGAGCTTGCCTCCAGTACGCCGTTTGTGCTGGGGGCGGTTATCTGCAT
This sequence comes from Flavonifractor sp. An306, assembly GCF_002159455.1. GTDB lineage: Bacteria > Bacillota > Clostridia > Oscillospirales > Oscillospiraceae > Flavonifractor. The sequence continues at coordinate 15,876 of NZ_NFIQ01000017.1, read as the reverse complement.
CTATGCCCTCCTGATCCTGTTTCCCCTGCGGCATTGCCGGGACCATATGGAGTTTCATGAGAACGGGATTGTCTACCGGGGCAAGCCCTATCTGTTCCAGACGCCCAGGGCCCAGTGGAGCCGGGTCAGCGGGACGGGACACTTTCTGTCTGTCACATATCTCTACCTGGATGGGATGGAAAAACAGCTCAATGTAAGCTGCGTCCGTGACGCCCAGGAGATCTTTACCCGCCTCTACATCAGCGGCGGGGAGCGGCGGGGGGCCTGAGGCCATGAAGCCGGAATACATCCTGATGGCCGTCACCTTTGCCGGGCTGTTTCTGGCCGCGGTGATCTCCCAGCAGGTCAAGCAAAGAAAGGGGCGGGGCGGCGGGGATCTGGCCCGCCTGCGGGACATCGCGGCAAAGCAGCTGGACGACAGCGGCCGCTACACCATCGCCTACGCCTGCTGCAGCCAGGTCAAGCTGTCCGTGGGCCGGCCTGTTACCACCACCTATTTCAGCTACATCGTTGCCTTCCGCCCCGGAACGCTGTTTGTGATCCCGCTGCAATTTTCCGGGCGGGAGATTGTCTCTCACCCCGGCTTTCGTCTGGACCGGGAGAATGTGGGAGCGGTGCGGACCGATAAGGCGGGCCGGGTCACCTTTTGCGCCACGGACGGCACAGAGCTATGTACCCTGTCCGTGTCCGCCAGCAACACGGCGGACGGCCCGTTTCAGCCGCTGAATATCCAGCAGGCGGACGAGGCGGAGCAGTTCCAGTCCTTCCTCCGGCAGTTTACCGCCCAGATTCCGACCGAAATATCCCGGCGGGACGGAGTTCCCCCAATATCCCAGCCAAAGCGCTACCCGCAGCAGGAGACGGAGCGGCGGCGCACGCTTTGACAGGGCATTCGGCGTGCCGCCGCTTTGACGATTTAATCCCGCATGTAGGCAAAGCTGTGGATCAGCTGCCTGGTGTAGGGGTAGGACGGGGCCTGGAACACCGCTTCCGTCCTCCCCTGCTCCAGCAATTTTCCCTGTCGCATGACGCCGATGCGGTGGCTGCTGCGCTCGATCAGATCCAGATCGTGGGAAATCAGCAGGTAGGATACGCCGGTGCGGGCCTGAATCTGGCGAAGCAGCTCCATAATCTGGGCCTGAACGGATACGTCCAGCATGGAGGTTGGCTCGTCCAGGACGATAAACTCCGGCTCCAGCAGCATGATGCGGGCCAGCACAATGCGCTGGATCTGACCGCCGCTGACCTGACTGGCCCGGCGCTCCAGCAGCTCCGGCTGGATGCCGTAGGCGCTGATATGCGCCCGGATCCGGTCGTCCATATGGTCCCGCCCAGGCAAATCGTGGAGCAAAAAGGGCTCCCGCAGGCTCTCCAGCACGGTCATACGGGGGTTGAGGGAGGTGTCCGGGTGCTGGAACAGCATTTGAATCCGCCGCCGGTAGGGGCGCAGCTCTTTCCGCGAAAGGCGCAGCAGGTCCCGGCCGTCCCAGAGCACCTGTCCGGAGGTGGCGGGCAGCAGGCGGGTCACCATCCGCCCCAGCGTGGACTTCCCGCAGCCGGACTCTCCCACCAGGCCGTAGGTCTCGCCGGGTCCGATGGTCAGGCAGACGTCGTCCACCGCCCGGTACCCGCCCCTCCCCAGGCGACCCGACGGAAACACCTTGGAGAGATGCCGCAGTTCAAGTACAGCCATGACAGGCTACCCTCCCTTCTCCCAGACAGAGCTCCCCCGGCTCCTCCAAGCGGCACCGTTCCTGGGCGTGGGGGCACCGGGGATGGAACACGCAGCCGGCGGGCTGGTGGGTAAAGGCCGGAGAAAAGCCGGCCATGGGCCGCATACCCAGATGGGGCAGCGAGGCGATGAGCCCCTGGGTATAGGGATGCCGGGGGTGCTCAAAGAGCTCCCGGGCGGTATTGGTCTCCAGTACCCTGCCGCAGTACATGACCACAATGCGGTCGCAGAACTTCCGGGCCAGCAGCAGGTCGTGGGTGATCACCAGAAAACCGGCCCGGTATTGCTCCCGCACCGTGCGGAAGGTGTCGTAAACCTGATTGCGCACCACCGCGTCCAGCCCCTTGGTGGGCTCGTCGGCAATGAGCCACCGGGGGCGGGCCGCCACGGCGATGGCGGTGAGGGCCCGCTGGCACATCCCGCCCGACAGCTCAAAGGGATAGGACCGGGCCACCCGTTCCGGGTCGGAAAAGGCCATGCTACTCAGCAGCTCCAGGGTGTGAGCCCGGCGCTGGGCCCGATTCTCCCCCCGCAGACGGAACACCTCCTCGATCTGGCGCCCCACCCGGAGGCTGGGATTGAGGGAGGTGGCTGGATTCTGCGCCACCAGGGCGATGTCCCGCCCCCGCACCTGGCACAGCTCCCGCTGGGAGAGGGCGGTCAGCTCCCGCTTGCCCAGGAAAATCTGCCCGGAAACTGCGGCGTTGGACTGGAGCAGGCCCAGAATGGACAGCCCCAGCACCGATTTCCCGCTGCCGGTCTCCCCGATGATCCCTGTAACGGTATCGGGCGAGAAGGTGAGGCTGACGTGGTTGACCGCCGGAATTTCCCCGGAGGGGGTGGAAAAACGGACGCAGAGGTCCTGAATCTTCAGTTCCATGCCGTTCCCCCCTTTCACAGCATCCGGGCGCTGCCGTCGTCATGGTCCAGGCGGTCCCGCAGGCAATCGGCAATGAGGTGAATACTCAAACAGAACAGGGTCAGGCAGGCCGCCGGAGCCAGCAGCACCGGGGCGTACCGGAGATAGTAGAGCTTGGCGTCGTTGATCATGATACCCCAGTCCGCCGCCGGCGCCCGCAGGCCCAGGCCCAGGTAGCTCATGGCCGCCACGGTGAGCACGGTGGAGCCGATGCGGGTGGCGATGAGCACCAGCAGGGGCAGCAGGATGTTGGGCAGAATGTGGCGGCGGATGATGTAGACGCTCCCCGCCCCCATGGCCCGGGCCCCTTCAATATAGTGCAGCTCCCGCACCTCCAGCACCTGATTGCGCACAATGCGGGAGAAGCCCGCCCAGGAGCTGACCACAATGGCGATCAGCAGGCTGCGCAGCCCGGGGCCCAGAAGGCCCAGCACGGCCACCACAAAGGCAGTGCTGGGGATCCCCTGAAAGATGTGGACCACAGCCTGGATGAGCTGGTCGGGCCAGCCCCCCAGATAGCCGGAGATCAGGCCGATGGTCATGCCCACCATCAGGGTGCAGCCCGTGGCAAAGAAGGCGATGAACACAGAGGAGCGGCTGCCGTAGATCAGCCGGCTGAGCAGATCCCGGCCCAGATGGTCGGTGCCCAGCCAGTGCTCCGGCGAGGGGCCGGCCAGGCTGTTGGCCATATCGACCTGATTGGGGTCCCAGGGCGCGATGAGGGGGGCGGCCAGCCCCGCCAGCAGGAAAAGGCCCAGTACCGCCAGGGCGAGGTAACATACCACCTGTTTTCGTTTCATCCTCAGCCCTCCAGTCGGATCCTGGGATTCAGCCAGGCGCAGAGCAGGTCGGCCAGCAGGCAGGTCAGCACGAAGGCAAAGCCGGTAAAGAGCACATAGCCCTGGATGGCGATATAATCCCGGTTGTTGATGGCGGCAAGGGCATAGCTGCCGATGCCGGGGACGGAAAAGACGCTCTCCGTGATCATGGAGCCCCCCAGCAGGCCGCCGAAGGTGTTGGCCACATAGCTCACCGAAGGGGTCAGCGCGTTGCGCAGCCCGTGGCGGAGGATGATCTGGCTCCGCCGCAGGCCCTTGGCCTGAGCGGTGAGGATATAGTTCTTGCTCATCTCCCCCAGAAGGGAGGAGCGGAGCAGCCGGATCACCACGCAGGCCGAGCCGATGGAGACCGCCAGGCAGGGCATGACAAAGCTGGCCAGACTCTCCGCTCCGCTGGTGGGCAGGATGTGGAGTTTCTGGGCCAGCAGCCAGATGAGAAAATAGGCCATGCAGAAGCCGGGCACCGACATCAGCAGGACCAGGAGCACCCGCCCCAGCAGATCCAGAAAGCTGTCCCGGAACAGGGCCAGCAGCAGGCCGCCGGCCAGACCGGCCATGGCGATGACCGCCAGCGCCAGCACGCTGAGCAGCAGCGTATTGGGCAGCAGGCGGAGCAGCTCCCCCAGCACCGGCTTGTCGTCTATGAGGGACTGGCCCAGGTCTCCCCGGACCACCCCGGCCATCCACCGGCCGTACTGGACCAGAACAGGGTCGTCCAGCCCCAGCTCCTCCCGCAGCGCCTGGATCTCCGCTTCTGTTGGGATGTAATCCGGGTCCGCGCTGGCCCGGTTGGTGGCCGGATCCCCCCGTGCGATGAGCCCCAGGCCAAAGGCCAGGAAGGTGATGCCCACCAGGATGGGAACCGTCCACAGCAGCTTCTTGATGGTGTACAACAACGTCTGACGCAAGCAACCGCCTCCTCGACAGCAGGCCGCGCCAAAGCATGGCTTTGGCGCGGCTTGTTTCTCACTCCACGTTGACCCAGGCCAGGTGGCTCAGGTCCAGATGATCGCTGAAATCCTCGTAACCGGTGATCTGCTGCTGATTGTAGATCAGGTTGCTGGTGTCGTAAAACAGGGGGATCACCGGCAGCTCGGTGTTGGCAATCTCCTGGAGCTCCACGGCCAGCTCGTGGAAACGTTCGTCGTCCAGGGTGGTGCTCATTTCGGCCAGCAGCTCATCCGCCTTGGAATTGTGGTAGGCCAGGTGCTGGGACTGATTGTAGGAGCCGTCGCTGCTCATGTACAGATTCAGGAAGTGGTAGGCGTTGAGATTGGACATGCCGTGGGTCATGAAATTGGCCCCCAGCTCCCCCGCCTTGGACATCTCGGAATAGGTGGAGGAGTCGATGATATTTACCGTGGCGTCAATGCCGATCTGGGCCAGCTGGGACTGGATGTATTCCATCATCTCCTTGTAGGGGCCCCGGTCCAGGTAGAGAGAGCGGGTGTACATATCCAGCGTGATGCGCTCCTCCCCCAGCACCTCCCGGGCCAGCTCCTTGGCCCGGTCCATATCGTATTCCACCGGCAGCTCCACCCAGTCGGGACACATGCGGTTGAGCAGGTTCTGGGTGGGCTTGGCGTAGCCGCCCCAAAGCTGATCCACGATAAGCTGCCGGTCAATGGCCAGGCTCACCGCCTGGCGCAGCCGCACGTCGGAAAAGGGCGTACCCTCCCCCTTGAGCAGCATGAAGTGGGTGATGTTGGAGGTCTGCACCGCCATGGCGAAGCGGTCGTCCTTCAGCAGCTCGTCCCCCAGCGCGGCGGGCATGGCCCCCAGGTCCAGCACACCCATGACCTCCTCGCTGTCCAGGGCGGCGTACCGGGTCTGGGGGTCGGTGATGATGCGCACCCGGATCTGTTTGGTTTTGGCCGGCTCCCCCCAGTAGCCGTCAAAGGCGGTGATATCCACGTACTCGTCCTCCACCACCTTCTGGATCATGTAGGGCCCGGTGCCCACGGGCTGCTCCACAAAATAGCCGGTCTCCGTATCCCAGGAGCCGGGGTAGAAGATGCAGCTGGCGGTGTCCTTCATGTTGAACAGCAGCCGGGGAATGGGGTCGGTGAAGCTGACCTTCACGGTGTAATCGTCCACCTTTTCGCAGCCGATGAGGCCGGGGTAAAGCTCGTTCACCTTGAAGGTGGTGTACTGGGAATAGCCGCTTTCCATCAGCTTGTAGCGGTTGAAGTTCTCCACCACCACGTCGGCGTTGAAGTCCTCCCCATTCTGGAACTTGACCCCCTGCCGGAGGTAAAAGGTCCACACGGTGGCGTCCTCATTGCGTTCCCAGTCCTCCGCCAGCACCCCCATGGGGTTGCCCTGCTCATCCACGGAGATCAGGGGCTCCCACGCGCCCAGCAGCTTGTGGGAGAAGTAGACGTCCTCCAGGCCGGGGGCCAGTGTGCGGGCACCCGCCAGCACCAGCTGGTCCTCAGCGGTGTGGACGGCGGCGGATTCTGTCTGGACAGGGTCCGCCCCAGGCGACTGGGCGGAATCGGGGCTGCCGCAGGCCGCCAGGGACAGGGCCAGCGCCGCGCCGGTCAGAAGGGCAAACAGTCGTTTCAATCTCATCCTCATTCTCCTTTTCCTGGTCTGAGCTTACGCTCCAACACCCGCAAAGCAAGTTGCTCCGCCCTCTGATATGGGAAACAAAAAAGCGGACGCTCCTCGCGTCCGCTTTCTGGCTGTTTCCCATAAGCAAAAGGCCGCGCATCACACCGCGCGCCCTCTGGCTGGCATATTTGTCGGAGGCCCGCCCATCGACGGGGGCAGTCTCCCAGTAGGTCTTCTGACTGACGTGTCCCGGCGGCCACAGCCGCCCTTGCCCGTTCATCGCCTTCCCAGCCCTTCCCTCCGGGCCAGTGACCTGCTTTCGCAGAAAATGAACGCGCTCCACGATCACAGCTACGGAGCTTCCGCCGAAACCACGGCGGCAGTCCATGTCCAGGATTCTCACCTGATTCCCTTGTTCAGCAACAAGGATGCGTGTCCGGTCCCAGGACCGGGTCGCGCATGCGCCACAAAGCCGGAGCCCATATTCAGTTGCAGGTTTCTGTCCTGGATTATAGCACACTCCCGCTCCCATATGTTGTTCCAAACTTGCTGACTTTGCCCGGATATCAGATTCCTCTTCCACATGGGGCGTCTTTTTTGATATAGTACAAAAAGAGCGGACGTGTTGGAGGAAGGACAGCTATGGATCACAGCAGCAGCATGGAGCGCATCCTGGCCTATATTGACAGCCACCTGGATGACAATTTGACCGTGGAACAGCTGGCAAGATACTCTGATTACTCCTTTTATCATTTCTGCCACGCCTTTTCCAGCTACACCGGCATACCGGCGGCCACCTATCTGCGCCGCAGGCGCATGGAGCGGGCGGCAAAGGATCTGCTGGCCGGACGCAAGAGCGCCGATGTGGCCGCCGCCCGGGGGTTTGATACCTCCTCCGGCTTTGCCAAGGCTTTCCGCAGGCACTACGGCCTCTCCCCCACCCAGTACCGGCGGGAGATGGGGGACGCCCGGTTCTGCGTAACGCCCTCCATCCGTCCAATGGGGCCCTTTACCGCCGTGGGCTACCGTCTGGCGCCGCCCAGCGGGGAGTTCGACGTGCTGGATGCGGGAGCTTACTGGATGGGCAAGGCCTTCTCCTTTGTCAGCAAAGACGATTACCGGCGGCTGGCGGGACCCAGCCCCATGGAGATCGGCGCCTGGATCCAGCCCGACCGGGAGACCGGCGCGTTTTTCTATTTCTTTGGGCCCGTGGTGGAGCATACCGACTTTATTCCCCAGGGCCTGGTGCCGGTCTCATTTGAGGCGGCGGAGTATGCGGTATTCCCCGTCCCTGCCGGCAACGGGAACATGACCCTCCTCAACGAAAACGTCCGCCGTATGTGGAAGTACATTTTTCAGGAATGGCTGCCGGAAAACGGCCGCTACCGGGCCGCCTGCGGCAGAGTGGACTTTGAATGCTACCAGGGCGGAGAAACCTCGATCTGCATTCCGGTCCTTCCACTTTGACTGCCGGACCTGCGGTTTGCCCTGTCATTTTTTTGTATCCGTCAGGGCATGGAGCAGTTCCTCCTGCCCCTGGCCCCACTGGTGGTTCTGGGTCATTTCCGCTTCTGTGCACGCAAAATACCGCCACTGTTCCTCGTCCGTGATGCCAGCATCCCAGGTGGTGTCAAAGTACCGGTACTCCTCCCCCATCAGGGCGCAGTTCCACATATGCTCCTCTCCGGCGCCCGTGCCGGTGACATTCCAGCAGGGAATCCCGGCCTCCTGGCAGAGCATACGGAAGGCCCAGGAAAACCCGCCGCAGATGGCGGTTCCCTCCGCCAGCGGACCGTATGCGGTCCGGGACCCGAAGGGCATGGCGCCGGGGTCCTGATAATAGCGGTAATCATAGGCTGTGTGCTCTACAATATAGCCATATATGGCCCGCAGCTTTTCCTCATCGTCCATATCATCGGTCAGGAGCTGCTCCGCCACGGTACGGGCCATATCTTTTACTTCCCCGATCCGCTCCACGCTCTGCTCCAGCGTTTCAAACTCCCCGGAAGCGGCAAGGATGGCGGTGGCATCGTTGTTAAGGGTATCAACCACATAGCCATAGCCCGCCTGCTGCAAAACCCGCTGCATATCGTCCACCAGCAGCTCCGGATTGCGGATGACAATGGGGATCTCCTCCTGCCCCAGGCGGTCATCCGCAGCCTCCGCCAGGTCGGCCAGGCTGTGGATCTCCACCGCGCCCTCCGGAATGCCGTCCGGATAGCCCAATTTGTAGGGCATATACTGAATGCTGCAGATCGTACCCTCCGGCCCCTCCGCACACTCCAGCTGATACGCATATTTCAACTCGGGCCGCCGGCTCAGAACCTGATTGGAGGCATTCTGCAGGAGGATGGACCGGTCCTGAAGGGTCAGCTCCTCATCCGAAAAGGCAAATGTCAATTGGGGGACCAGCCCCTCATAGGCCTGCTCCAGAACCGGCTCCGCGTCCGCCTGGGTGGCAACCGGATAGATCCCGTCCATTGGGTTGGCCGGAGTGGGCGAAGGGGTCTCCTCCGGCAGGGCGCTCTCCGTCGGCGCGCTTACGTCAGGGGTTTCCGCCGGCTGCTGGGCACAGCCGCACATACTCAGCAGCAGGACAATCACACAGAGCATGGAACTTCTTCCAGGCACAAAAATCCCTCCCATAAGGTCTGTTCGTTTTATGATAGCACAGAAGCGGGGAACGCCGCAACAAGCTTCCTCCACCGGGTCTCCCTTTTTCAGCAGGCGCCTGCCTGGCGCGTGTCTCCTGATTCCTTTGTAACTATATCACAGAACCGCGGAGATTTCTGTGGTATCTTGTGTAAAAACAAACGAAAGGAGACCGTAGGTCATGAAGCAAACTGATTTTGTCGTCACTCTGTTCGAGGGAAAAGAAAATCCGGAAAACCTGACCGTCGCGGCAGTGATGGCTCTGAACGCGTTGAAGCAGGGACATTCCGCCACCATGATTCTGATGGTGAAGGCCGTGGCTCTGGGGCAGCCCGATGCGGCCAAGGGCGTGGATATCGGCGCTCCCTTCCCCGAGGTGGGCGGACAGCTGGAGGAGTTTTTGGAGCTGGGCGGGCAGGTGTGCATCTGCAACGCCTGCATGATCCACAACGGATTCCAGCCGGAGCAGATGGACCCCCGCTACGTCCTGATCAACGCGCCGGACGTGGTGACTCTGCTGATGGGCGCCAAGGGCTCCCTGCAGATTACCTGAAGCCCTGCGGTCGGCCCGACGTGCTCCAAACGCCGCAAAAGTCCTGGAAAGACCATGCCCGAAGGCGTCTTTCCAGGGCTTTTCCTTTGTTGAAATAGAAACCCTCGTATGATATACTGACACAAAGTTCAGAAAGGGAGCGCAGGATATCCTATGAATCGTCCGATCTGACAGCAGGCACAGCATAACAGGAATGCTTAAGCTTTCAGACGCCGCAGAGCCGGCGTCTGTTTGTTGTGCCCGCTATTCAGAAAGGACTTTTTTATGCGAAAAAACCGATACCTTCTCTACGCCATTGCGCTGCTGCAGGGCATGGTGTTTTACGGCCCCATTGCCACCCTGTACCGCCAGGCTCAGGGGGTTACCATTCTGCAAATCACCCTTATCGAAAGCATCTCTCTGGCCCTGGGTATTCTGCTGGAGGTTCCATGGGGCATCATTGCCGACCGCATCGGCTACCGCAGGACCATGATCTTCTGTTCCGGGCTGTATTTCCTCTCCAAGCTTGTCTTTTGGCAGGCGGATGGGTTTGCCGGTTTTCTGCTGGAGCGGATCATGCTCAGCGTCGTCCTGGCCGGTTTTTCCGGTGTGGACTCCAGCATTCTGTATCTGTCCTGCCAGGGGCAGGACAGCCAGAAGGCCTTTGGCATGTATCACAGTATGAGCATGGCGGGTCTCCTGGCGGCCGCCGGCACATTCTCCCTGTTGATACAGGACAATTACTCTCTGGCCGGGCTTCTCACAGTCGTCAGCTATGGTCTGGCCGCTCTGCTGTCCCTGGGTCTGACGGAAGTGAAGGAGACCACGGTGGAAACGGCCCGGCCAGAGCCCATCCGCGCCACTCTGCAAAGCACCCTCCGCAACCGGACCTTCCTGCTGTTTCTGGCGGGAGTGGCCCTCTTATCGGAGTGCCACCAAACCATTACCGTCTTTCTGAATCAGCTCCAATATGCCCGCTGCGGCATGAACAGCACCGCCATGGGGGTCTTGTATATAACGGCCACCCTCCTGGGACTGCTGGGGGTGTACTCCGCCGCTCTGACCGGCCGGCTGGGAACCAGGCGAGCCTGCTGTCTGTTTTGCGGCCTTGCCGCCGCCGCCTGCCTGGTGCTGGCCATGACCGCCCGGCCGCTCCCGTCTGTCGTGGGGATCCTGACCCTGCGGCTTACCAACACCCTGTTTCAGCCCTTTCAGTGGGAGATACAAAACCGGCAGCTCCAAACGGAAAACCGCGCCACCGCCCTCAGCGTCCACTCCATGCTCATCAGCTGCATCGCCATCGGCACCAACCTGAGCTTCGGGGCCCTGTCGGACTGGAACCTACCGGCAGCCTTTTTCTTCGGCGGAGGCATCTGCGTGGTGAGCCTGATGTGCTTTCTCATCTGGCACCGGAGGGATGTCCGGGCGGCGTCATAAGGCCGGCGCCGCCGAGCATCCGGGCTGCAGGGCGCGAAAGGCGAGCACGCACAATATAATTTGTACCACGGAGGAAATGGGCGTCCCCAGCCCGATGTGAAACAGGGTGGCATTGTCCAGGTGGCTCATGAGAAACACCACCGGAATTCTGACGCAAAATGCCCCCACCACTCCCTGTACCATCACAAAGGCGGTTCTGCCGCAGCCATTAAAGTATCCCACAAAGCAGAACAGGATCGCGGTCAGCAGGCAATCAATGGCATATGCCTTGAGGTATGTATGGGCGTTGGCAATGACCAGCGGTTCATTGGAGAAGAGCCCGGCCAGAAACGAGCCGCCGAAAAAGGCCAGCGTACCCATCACGGCCCCGGCTGCCAGAGCGGTCCTTATCCCATAAAACAGCGCCTGTCTGGAGCGCTCCCATTGTCCCGCCCCATTATTCTGTGCCACAAAGGCAGAGATGGACTGCATGTAGGCCGAGGCAACCAGCATCAGGAACACACATACCTTTTCCGCCACTCCCACTGCCGCGGACTGGACCACGCCCATGGTGTTGACCACCACCTGAATAAACAGGAAGGAAAACTGCACCAGCAGCTCCTGCAGCGCAATGGGAATTCCGATCCGCAGAATCCGCCTGATGCAGGTGGGTTCCAACCGGATGTCCCGCAGCGAAAAGTCAAAGGGCAGCTTTTTCCTGCGGATCAGGAGCAGGGAGCATACCACGCTGACCGCCTGCGCGCTCACCGTGGCGATGGCGGCGCCCGCGGCCCCCATGTGAAAGACGGCCACCAGAAGCAGGTCCCCCAGAATATTGATCACGCACGCAATGGCCACGGTGACCAGCGGGGTTTTGGAATCGCCGATCCCCCGGAAAACCGCCCCAATGACATTGTAGGCGGTGATAAAGACGGTACCGATGCCGCAGATGCGCACATAATGGCTGGTCTGCGCAAAGGCCTGGGCAGGCGCATGCATCCACACCGCCAGCCGGTCGCTGAAGGGGACCACAACAGCGGTCACCAGGAGGGCCACCACGGCAAAAACAGCAATGCCGCAGCCCACCCCCTGGCCGGCTTGCCGCCGCTTTCCGGAGCCGATTGCCTCTCCCACAAACACGGTAACCCCCATGGTCAACCCGGTCATAACCATCGTGACCATGTTGAACAGCTGACTTCCGGAGGCCACCCCGGACTGCTCGTTGGTTCCGGCAAATCGCCCGACAATGATCAGATCGGCGGCGCCGTACATGGCCTGCAAAAAAGGGCCAGCAGCACCGGAACGGCAAAGGAAATCAATGTGCGCAGGATATTCCCCTGAACCAGGTTTTGTTGCGTTCTCTTGCCCATAACACCGCACCTCGTCATTCTGTTCATCCTTTTCCCGGTTAAAAAAAGAGCTGGATAAGAGAACGGGAATTTCACCCGTCATCTTATCCAGCTCGCAACTTCTCCGGTTGCTCACCCTCCGATGAACGTAGGGATTATAACAGAGGCCGTCTGTTTTTGTCAATATCCAGTTCCGTGCCGTCAATCAGACAGTCTGAACATGGTCTGCCCCGCTTCCCAATCCTCCGGGGTATTGGCATTGAAAAGGCTCCGCGCCAGCTTTTCCCGGGGGAACTGGTCCTCAGGAACTTTTTGCACCCTGACATAGGGCAGCAGCCCCCGGTAGAAGGAGCGCTCCCCCCTGTCCAGCGCGGCGGTGACGGCAGGCAGGCACTTGCGGGAGTAGAAGGAAAACAGGGGCTCCACGCCTCTGCTCCTGCGCTGGATCAGACAGACATCCGCCTCCCCCATGCGCCCGGAAAGGGCTCGGGCCAGCTCCGGATTTCCAAAGGGCAAATCCACAGCCGTGAGAAAATAACGCTCGGCGGGTACGGTATTCATAACGGTCTCCAGGGCAGCCAGCGGCCCCGCCTCAGGCCGGGCATCCTCTACCATCCGCACCTGTTCCAGCCCCAGATGGGCAAACCGCTCCCTGGTATCCACCGAGAGAACCAGCCCGTCAAACACATCCCGCCAGCGTTCCGCCAGCATGGCCACCAGGGGGGTCCCGTTAACCGGCAGCATCGCCTTGTCCCGGCCCATGCGGCTGGATTTTCCGCCCGCCAAAATGACAGCAACCGTTTTCATCGCAAACTCTCTCCCTGCATCTCTACCAAACTATTTTCCAAAGGGGCAGATGGGGTAATGGCACTCCGGACAGCCCAGGCACAGCCCGCCGTGGCCCAGGGCCTTCAGATCGGCCCGGCTGACCCGTACTCCGGCGGCGAGCCGGGGGAGCATCAGGTCGAACACGGTGGCCTTGGCATACATGACGCAGCCGGGCAGGCCCAGGATAGGGGTGCCGTCGGCGAAGTAGCCCAGCAGGAACATGGCCCCCGGCAGCACCGGAGCGCCGTAGGACACGATCTCCGCCCCGGTGTCCCTGATGGCTCCGGGGGTGCGGTCGTCGGGGTCCACGCTCATGCCGCCGGTACACAGCACCAGATCCACGCCCTTTTCCTGGAACTCCAGGGCGGCGGCGGTGATGGCCGCCCTGTCATCCCCCGGCAGACAGTGGTGGGTGACCTCCATGCCATAGGCGGCCAGTTTCCGGATGATGACGGGGGTAAAGCTGTCCGGAATCAGGCCCTTGGCCACTTCGCTGCCGGTGGTGATCAGGCCGCAGGTCTTTAATTTCCAGGGGGTGAGGGAGAGAATAGGGGTGGCACCCGCCCGGTCCTCCACCGCCTTCAGCTTGTCCTCGGCGATGACCAGGGGGATGATCCGGGTGCCCGCCAGCTTGTCCCCCTTGTGAACGGCGGTGTTGGTGTGGCGGGTGGCAATCATGATCTCATCCTCGCCATTGATGGCGTTGAGCCGTTCCACATCCACCTGGAACAGGCCGTCGCAGTCGGCGATGAGCTCGATCTTGCCCTCCTTCACCGGCGTGGGGTGCATGTGCTCGTTCTGGCACAGGACCCGCAGCCGCTGGGCCGCCTCGTCCTCGTGGAGCATGCCGCTCTGCTTTTCCCACACGTACAGGTGCTCCTTGCCCATGGAGAGCAGCACGGGGATATCCTCTTCCGTCACCACGTGGCCCACGGCCTGTTTGGTATCAAGCAGCTTCATCTTACCTTCATCCTTTACGCTTCTGTGGCCTTTGGAGGGGGGCATACCTATTCCCCCACAACGGTGAGCTCGTCCCCCGCCGAGATGGTACCACCATGGAGCACCTTGGTAAATACCCCTTCCCGGGGCATGATGCAGTCCCCCATCACCTTGTAAATTTCACAGTGGGCATGGCACTGCTTGCCCACCTGGGTCAGCTCCAGCACCACGTCGTTGCACCGGAATTTCGTCCCGATGGGCAGGGTTTTGAAATCGTACCCCTCCACCACCAGATTTTCGCCAAAAGCCCCGTCGTCCACCACGGCCCCTCTGGCCCGGAAGGCCTCCACCTGCTCGTGGGACAGCAGGGACACCTGCCGGTGCCACTTGCCCCCGTGGGCGTCCCCCTGGATCCCCCAGTCCTCCACGAACTGGGCGGAGCCCACGTTTTTCTTCTGGGTGCCCTTCTGCTCGCTGACGCAGACGGCAATTACCTTTCCCATAGGGGTCAACCTCCAATCTGATACATGCTCCGCCGCTCGTCCTCCGCCGTGCCGGAGGCGGAAAAATGATGGCAGGCGGGCTTGGCGAAGATGGCCTGCTCCATGGCGGCCCGGAGGGTATGTTTATCCGCCCCGCTGTCCAGCAGGGCTTTCAGGTTTATCCCGCTATCATACTGGAGGCAGGTTTTGAGCAATCCGGCGGCGGTGAGCCGCACCCGGTTGCAGTCCTCACAGAACTGGTGGCTGACCGCACTGATGAAGCCCACCCGGCCGGTAAAGCCGGGAAAGGTCACATAGCGGCCCGGTCCGCTGCCTCCACCCTGCCCGCAGGGACCGGCGGGGCCGAACGCCTGCTCCAGCACAGCCAGCACCTCCCCCTGGGTACGCCGGGGCAGGGTGTCCCCCAGGCCGATGGGCATGAGCTCGATAAAGCGCACATCCACCTTCCGCCCACGGGCCAGGGCGGCCAGAGGGACCAGCTGGCTGTCATTTTCCCCCATGGGCACGCAGTTGCGCTTGACCCTCAGGCCCGGCTGCGCCAGGGCCGCTTCCAGGCCCTCCAGGGCCTGGGGCAGCAGATCCCGCCGGGTAATGGCGGCGTACTGGGCCCGATCCAGGGTGTCCAGGCTGATGTTTACCCCATCCAGTCCCGCTTTGCACAGGGCGGGCAGCTGCTCCGCCAGCAGTACGCCGTTGGTGGTCAGGGTAACGGTGCGGATATTGGGGATGGCCTTCAGCGCCCACACCAGCCGGTCCAGCCCCTTCCGCACCAGGGGCTCCCCGCCAGTGAGACGCACCGTGTCAATCCCCAGCCCGGCGGCCAGGCGCACCAGCCGGACGATCTGTTCATAGGAGAGGATGGCATCGTGCTCCATCCACTGCACCCCATCCGCCGGCATACAGTACCGGCAGCGCAGGTCACACCGGTCGGTGACCGATACCCGCAGGTAGTGAATATTCCGTCTATATTGGTCCAGCATGATGATGCCTCTCCTCTCTGTATCGTATCAGCACGCCCGCCGCCTTTGCCGCATCCCCCAGGGGCAGGGTGGGGATGCCGGGCAGGGACAGCTCCAAGTCGGTAACCAGGGCCAGCAGGGTGGCCGGGTCGGACACCGGCGCCTGGGAAATTTCACCCCGCACTACCTCCAGCTTGGGCCAGGGGGTGTACTTCAAGCCCTCCAGCAGGATCAGGTCGGCCTCCGGGAATTGGGCAATCAAAAACTCCTCCGTCACCGGCTGTCTTTTGACCACTTTAAACTTTTCCCCGTCAAAGATGGCAGTACCCGTCGCCCCGGCGGCCATGAACCGGCCGGTGTCGGTGCCTGGCGGGTCGGGGTCGAAGCAGTGGCCGTCGTGCTTGATCACCGCCACACGGAGCCCCGCCTCCGCCAGCAGAGGGAGCATGGCCTCAATAAGGGTGGTCTTGCCGGAGTTCTTCACCCCGGAGACGGCGATCACCAGGGGCTTACCCACGGTCGTACACCCCCGACTTGCCGCCCTCCTTGTGGACCAGGCGGATCTCCCCCAGCTCCATGCCCTTGTCGATGGCCTTGCACATGTCATAGATGGTGAGCAGGGCCACGGACACCCCGGTGAGGGCCTCCATCT